>JADGBG010000001.1 GCA_015231605.1 Alphaproteobacteria bacterium
CCGGATACGAGTACGACCCCAAGGCCGTTCAGAAGATGAAATCCAAATATGCGAGCGCGCGAAATGGCTGATACGAACTTCGATCTCATCGTCGTGGGGGGCGGACCAGGGGGATACGTGGCCGCCATCCGCGCCGCGCAGTTGAAGATGAAGGTGGCTTTGGTGGAAGCCAACCATCTGGGCGGCATCTGCCTCAACTGGGGCTGCATTCCGACCAAGGCGCTGCTGCGTTCCGCCGAAGTCTACCGCACCATGAGCCACGCCAAGGACTACGGCCTCAGCGTCGAGGGCTTGGGGTTTGATCTCAAGGCCATCGTGGACCGTTCGCGCAAGGTGTCCAAGCGCCTCAACATGGGCGTCGGGCATCTGCTCAAGAAGAACAAGGTCGAGGTGTTCGACGGCTACGGCAAGCTGTTGGGCGGCGGTAAGCTGAGCGTGGAAAAGGACGGCAAGGTCTTCGCCCAGATCGCGTCCAAGCACATCATCGTGGCCACCGGCGCCCGCGCCCGCGTGCTGCCGGGGTTGGAGCCCGACGGCAAGTTCATCTGGTACTACAAGGATGCGCTGGTTCCCGACACCGTGCCGGAACGCTTGTTGGTGATCGGTTCGGGCGCGATCGGCATCGAGTTCGCGAGCTTCTTCCACACCCTGGGGTCCAAGACCACGGTGGTCGAGATGCTGGACCGCATCGTCCCGGCCGAAGACGCGGAAGTCTCTGAATTCCTGAAGAAGTCGCTGACCAAGGACGGGATGGAGATCCTCACGTCCGCGGGCGTCAAGGATGTCAAGGTGGGCAAGGCCTGCGTCACCGCCACGATCGAGGCGAACGGCAAGGCCGAGACCCGGGACTTCGACCGCGTCATCGTCGCCGCCGGCATCGTCGGCAACGTGGAAAACATCGGGCTGGAAAACACCAAGGTCAAAGTCGACCGCACGCACATCCTGACCGACCAGTGGCTGCAAACCGACGAGCCCGGCGTCTACGCCATCGGCGACGTCGCGGGCGCGCCGTGGTTGGCGCACAAGGCGTCGCACGAAGGGATCCTGTGTGTCGAAAAAATCGCCGGGACCCAGGGTCTGCATCCCATGAACCCGGACCGCATTCCGGGTTGCACCTACTGCCACCCGCAGATCGCGTCCGTGGGCCTCTCCGAAGCCAAGGCCAAGGACCGCGGCCACAAGGTGCGCGTCGGCCGCTTCCCGTTCCAGGCCAACGGCAAGGCCATCGCGCTGGGCGAACCGGAGGGCTTCATCAAGGTGGTGTTCGACGAGACCACCGGCGAACTGCTGGGCGCGCACATGATCGGGGCCGAGGTCACCGAGATGATCCAGGGCTACGGCATCGCCATGGAGCTGGAAACCACCGAGGCCGAGCTGATGCATACCGTCTTCGCGCATCCCACGCTCAGCGAAATGATGCATGAAAGCGTGCTTGACGCGTTCGGCCGGGCGATCCATTTCTAATCATCTCGCGCCGCGATTTGGTTCGGTCCACGGGACGCGGATTCGCTTGGCCCATGTAAATTTCCCGATTTACTCGGGATGGCCAGGCGGTGTTTAACAGTGGTGAAAGCCAACAACGGGACATTCGACCCATGAACGACCACAGCGTGACTTCCGACCATGAACGCGTGCGCAAGACCGTGCGCGACAGCTATGCCAAAATTGCCGCCGAGGGCGGCAATTTTGGCTGTTGTGGCCCGGCGTCGAGTTGTTGCGGTCCGGCGCCCGAGGTGGCGATCCCGTCGGCCAAGGAGATGAGCGCCTTTTTCGGGTATTCCGACGACGAAATGTCCGCCGTGCCGGAGGGCGCGAACCTCGGCCTCGGTTGCGGCAACCCCCAGGCCATCGCAGACATGCTGCCGGGCGACATCGTGGTCGATCTGGGATCGGGCGCGGGGTTCGACGCCTTTCTGGCGGCGGGCAAGGTGGGGCCGTGGGGGCGCGTGATCGGCATCGACATGACCCACGAGATGCTCGCCAAGGCGCGAGCCAACGCGGTCAAGGGCGGCTACGAGAACGTGGAGTTCCGCCTGGGCGAAATCGAACACCTTCCCGTCGCGGATGGCGAGGCCGACGTGGTCATTTCCAATTGCGTCATAAATCTTTCGCCGAACAAACCTCAAGTTTTACGTGAGGTTTATCGGGTGCTGCGCAAGGGCGGACGGGTGGCGATTTCCGACGTGGTGGCGACCCAACCGTTTCCCGACGATTTCCTGGACGACGATCATCTGTTGTCGGGATGCGTCACCGGCGCCAGCCTGATCGACGATCTGCGGGCGTGGCTGGAGGATGCCGGGTTCAGCCGCATCCGCATCGACGTCAAGGAAGACAGCCGTGCGGGCATCGCACAGTGGGCGCCGGGACGCGGCGTCGAAAACTATGTCGTGTCCGCCATCATCACCGCGCAAAAGCCCACGGGGTGCGGGTGCGGAACGTCTTGCCGTTGACGCGTGTCGCGCTTGGGGGTACTCCAACTCCATGACCAGCGAAACGCCCCATCGCCATCCGGAGAAGCGCAACCTGCCGGACCAGCCCAGCCCGCGCAAGCCCAAGTGGATTCGCGTCAAGGCCCCGACGTCGGCGGCCTATGGCGAAACGCGCCGTCTCATCAAGGACAAGAACCTGCACACCGTGTGCGAGGAAGCCGCGTGCCCCAACATCGGCGAATGCTGGTCGGCCAAGCACGCCACGGTGATGATCCTGGGCGACGTGTGCACCCGGGCCTGCGCGTTTTGCAACGTGGCCACCGGAAAGCCCAAGCCGCTGGATCCCGGAGAGCCGGAAAACGCCGGCCTTGCCGCCAAGGAAATGGGGCTGCGGCACATGGTGATCACTTCGGTCGACCGCGACGACCTGGCCGACGGCGGGGCGGAACAGTTCGCCAAGACCATCCTGCGGGTGCGTGAATCGTCCCCCGACACGACGGTTGAGGTGCTCACCCCCGATTTCCGGGGCAAGGCCGGGGCGCTGGAAACGGTGATCGGCGCGCGGCCCGACGTCTTCAACCACAACCTGGAAACCGTGCCAGGGCTGTATCCGTCCATCCGCCCTGGGGCGCGGTACTACCATTCGCTCAAGATTCTGGACCGCGCCAAGGACCTGGATCCGGTGGTGTTCACCAAGTCCGGCATCATGGTGGGGTTGGGCGAGGAACGCGACGCGGTGTTGCAGGTGATGGACGACATGCGCAGTGCGCGGGTGGACTTCCTGACCATCGGCCAGTACCTGCAACCGACGCCCAAGCACGCCGCCGTGGCGCGTTTCGTGACGCCCGAGGAATTCGACGAATACAAGCGCGTCGCGCTGGCCAAGGGCTTCCTGCACGTCGCCAGCACCCCGATGACGCGGTCCAGCTATCACGCCGACAAGGATTTCGCGGCGCTCAAGGCGGCGCGGGAGCGGGGGAAGGGATAATGCCGATCCACCGGGAAAAACGCGCGCTGCCCTTCACGCCGGAGCAGATGTTCGACCTGGTTCTGGATGTGGCCAAATACCCCGAATTCCTGCCCTGGTGCGTCGCCACCCGGGTGAAGGCCAAGGACGAGGGCGAAGCGGGCATGATGACCGCCGACATGGCCGTGGGCTTCAAGATGGTCAAGGAGCGCTACACGTCCCGCATCACGTTCGAACGTCCCGAGCACATCCACGTCACCGACATCGGCGGGCCGTTCAGGCATCTGGAAACGGACTGGCGCTTTTATCCCGACGGCGACGGATGCGTGGTCGATTTCCACATCGATTTCGCGTTCAGTTCGCGTCTCTTGGAAAAGGTGATGGGCGCGGTGTTCGCCGAAGCCGCAGAACGGATGATGCAGGCCTTCGTGTCCCGCGCCGAGACGGTTTACGCAGGATGAACACCATCTTGCGCCACTAGTCGAATTCAAGACACCATATTTATGAGCAGTTTCAGGGTGCTTTCCACCGCCTGGATGCGCACGGCGTGGCGGTCGCCCTTGAACACATGGCGTTCGTGACGGGTTTCGAAGCCCTTGCGCGCGCAGGCGATGTGGATCAGGCCCAACGGTTTGTTTTCGGTCGCGCCGCCCGGACCCGCGATGCCGGTGACGGATGCGGAGACGTCGGCGATGGAATGCCTCAAGACTCCCTCGGCCATGGCGCGGGCGACTTCCTCGGACACCGCGCCGACGGTGTAGAAGAGGGGCTTGGGAACGTCCAGCAGTTCCATCTTCGACTGGTTCGTGTACGTCACGAAGGTCCGGTCCACCACGGCGGATGATCCGGGCACCGACGTCAGGCACCCGGTGATCAGTCCGCCGGTGCACGATTCCGCCAGTGCCAGTTTGAGGTTTTGCTTGTGGTAGAGGTCGAGCAGATCCTCGGCCATGACATAAAGAATTTCCGGATACATGGATTACCCCCCCAATTCCATCGTCTTCATCAGCATTCGACCGCCCCACAATATCGCCAAACCGAAGGCGCCCGCCAGCACATCGTCCACCATCACCCCCAAACCGCCGCCGATGCGGCGATCCGCCCAGGAAATGGGCCAGGGCTTGAAGATGTCGAACACGCGAAAAAGTACGAATCCAGCGGCGTAAGCGATCGGATCGAGCGGCGCGGCGAGCAAGACGATCCATTGTCCCGCCACCTCGTCGATGACGACCACGCCGGGATCATGGACGCCCGTGCGCCCCATGTAGTCCTGCGCCGCCCAGATTCCGACGACGAAAACCACCGCCGATGCCAGCGCCAGAGCGGCGACGCCCACGTGTTCGACGATGATCCAGGCGAACGGCAATGCCGCGGCCGAACCCCACGTTCCGGGAGCCTTGGGCAGATACCCAACGCCAAACCAGGTGGCGAGCAGCACGCCGGGACGGCTCAGGGACGGACGGGGTGTGACGGGCGTCATGGCGGCGGCTGGGTTTCCGATCGTATCGTGAACGCGTGTGATTAGAACATCATAAGCCCGTTATCGGAAAATCGCATATGGAAATATGGACATGCGATCCACCGGACGGGGTGAAGAAAACATTAAGCGGTGGATGAATTCACTTGCCTAGTGGACAGCCTACGGATACGTTTTTGCATTCTTTGAGAGATGGCCTCGCTGAGAAGCGTAAGGCTGCTACTGGGGTGGCGCGGTCGGTTTCGGTCGTCGCAGGGTTAGCAAGGGAAAATCACTCGGGATGAGTTCCAAGCGGCGAGGGGGAATGTCATGGTTTCGGGAGGCCCGGGTTTGGGCCGATGAACGCCTCGCGTTCCTGTTTCCGTACCGGCAGATCGTTTTGCGCAGCGAAGGCAAGGTGCATTGCCTGAACCTGACGCCGCGCCTGCAAGGCAGCGTCGCCGGCGTTTTTCTCCTCATCGGCGGCTGGGTGGCGGGGTCCACCGCCAGCATCTTCCTGCACGAACTCGAACTCGCGGCCAAGGACGCTCAGATCGCCGACGTGCGCGTGGCCTACCGCTCGCTCCTCAACGATGTCGCCGATTATCAGAAACGATTCTCCGGCGTGGTGCGCGACCTGGAAGCCAACCAGGAAATGATGCTGCAACTGGCGGGGCGGAACACCAAGCTTCAGGAAGACCTGGATTCGCTCAAGTCTTCCCGTCAGGCCCGCGCGGAAATCGAAACCGTGCGCGATACGCTTCTGGGCCACCTGGATCAGGTTGAAAACCAGATGCAGTCCCTGGCGCAACGCAACTTCACCCTTAAGGACGATTTGTCGAGCATCGAGACCGACCTCCAGGAAGCCTTGACCGAGCGCAACACGGCCCTGCTGGAAAGCACCAAGATGCGCCGCGACATCAGGGTCCTGGAAAACAAGCTGGTCAACCTCGAGGCCCAGGAAAATTCGACCGTCGGCCGTCTCACGGAGCAGACGGAAATGTTCATCTCCAACATGGAGCATCTGATCCAAACGGCGGGACTCGACGTCGAGGATCTGATGGCCGGCGACGACGATCTTGTCGCGGGGCAGGGCGGGCCGTTCATCGAACTCCAGGGTGACGAACGCCCGGCGGGACGGTTGAAAGCCAATCTGAACAACCTGGAAAGTCGTCTGGCGTATTCCGAATCCCTGCAAAAGGTGGTGCGCAAAATGCCTTTCGCCCCCCCGATGCACGGCTATTACATCACCTCCAAATACGGCAAGCGCCGCGATCCCCTGAATCAGAAATGGTCCATGCATTACGGGTTGGATTTCGGCTCGACCCCGCGCGCGCCCATCTACGTCACGGCGCCGGGCAAGGTCGCCTTCGCCGGGTGGAAGGGCAATTTCGGCAAGATGGTGGAAATCGACCACGGCGCGGGCATCAAGACTCGCTACGGTCACCTCAGCAACATCAAGGTGAAAACGGGCGAAACCGTCGCGTTCGGTGAAAAGATCGGCGTGATCGGCTCCACTGGGCGCAGCACCGGCAACCATCTTCATTATGAAATCCTTTTCATGGACAAAGCCATCGACCCCATGAAATTCATCAAGGCAGGGCGCTATGTTTTCAAGGAATAAGAACAAGGACGGCGCCGCGAACCACACACCGCAGCCGCGCGCCGTTCCGTCCATCATCAGCGTCGATCTGAAAATCACCGGCGATCTGGAAAGCACCGGCGAAATTCAGGTCGACGGTGAAATCACGGGCGATATCCGCTCGCGCGTCCTTCTCGTCGGCGAAAGCGCCGTCGTCACCGGTGAGATCATCGCCGAGACCGTGCGCGTTCATGGCAAGGTCGTCGGGCAGATCAAATCTAAATTCGTCAATCTGGCGAAGACCGCGCATGTGGTCGGCGACATCCTGCACGAAAATCTCTCGATCCAGGAGGGGGCGTTCCTCGAGGGCCACATCACCCACCTCAACGAGCATGACCTGGCGAAGGCCACGGCGCATCCCAAGCCCGCCGACGTCAAGCCGACGGAAGGCAAGACCGCCGACGGCAAACCCGCCGGCGATCGGGTCAATCTGGTGGTCAAGAGCGGTGCGCCGGGCTCTCAGCAGTCCGCCAAGATCAGTGTCTCCGCCAAGGAAAATCAACCCGAAGCCAAGGCCGCCAACGCCACGAAATGACGGTGGCGCCATTGCGCGCGACCGGACACCGTGCTCCCGCCGTTGTCCAGTCTTTCGCCATGACGGGTAGGGCAACCCGCGCTTAGCCCGGGTTTTGCCCCGGATCCTTGGCGGCCTGTTTCGGCGCGAGCTTGGCGCGGTAGACGTTGAGGCTCTCCAACACCCGTTGCACATAGTTGCGGGTTTCCGAATAGGGAATCATTTCCACCCAATCGATGGAATCCACCTTGCCGTCGCGCGGGTCGCCGAAATCGCGTTTCCAGCGTTCCACCCGGCCGGGACCGGCATTGTAGGCCGCGATCGCCATGGGGTACGAGCCGTTGAACGTGTCGAGCATGTCGGCGATGTACACTTGGCCGATGATCAAGTTGTAGTTGGGGTCCTTCAACAGCTTGTCGCGCGAATACGGCAACCGGTTGGCTTTGGCGACGCGTTTCGCCGTCGCCGGCATCACCTGCATCAAGCCGCTCGCCCCGACGTGGCTTTGGGCGTTGGTGTAGAACCCGCTTTCCTGGCGGATCATGGCCAGGACCAGGGCCGTTTCCACCTGGTGGCCGGTCTTGGGTTTTGGGGGATTCAAGGTCGGATAGCCCAGATTTCCAACCGGCAGGCCGTCCCGTTCCGCCAGTTTGGCGACGGCGATGGCCAGATCGGGGCGCTTCAGGGTGTCGGCCAACTCCGCGCTCATGAGCTTCCACGGATGGCTTTCATCGGTGATTTCGGCCAGGGCCAGGATGAACGGGCGGATGCGGTCCTCCAACCCGGCGCTGGCCAGCATCACCGAGGCGCGGGTGAGCGGATGGTTGGTGAAGGCCTTGCGCTCCTCGGCGCTGGGTTCGGGTAGGCGCATGCTGGACGGGCTGGTGAGCTTGCCCAACCGCATGCCCGCCAACTGGCCGTAATAGGTGGTGTTGTGTTGCGCGGCTTGGGCGTAATGGGCCTTGGCGTCGCTTTCGCGCTTCAGTTCCTGGGCCGCGCGGCCGGACCAATAGGCGCCCCGCGCGACGCTGATGGGGTAGCTCACCGCGTCCAGCATGTGACGGAAATGGCGGTAGGCGCGCTCCGGATCGCCAAGGAAGCGCAAGGCAATCCAGCCCGCCATCCATTCCGCGTCGGAATATTCGGCCGCATTCTTGGGCGTCAGGGCGTGCGCGCTGACCACGGCGTAGGCCTTTTGGGGTTTGTTTTCGCGCAACAGATCGCGCCCCAGGATGACGCGTTCGGTCCACCACTTGTCAGGCTGAAGGGGATCGCCCGAGACGCTTTTCAGAACATCCAGGGCTTCGTCGGTCCGGCCCTTGCGCCGGCGCCATCGCATGCGTTCGAACGTCAGGCCTGGATGATGGCTGAGTTCCGGCGCGGTGCGCTCCAAATCGGATATGGCGCGGTCCACGTCGCCTTCGCGCTGCATCAGCAACAGTCGGGCCAGGGCGAGTTTGCGCTGCTTGTTGTCCACTTTCCAGAGTTGGCGCTTGGCGTCCCAGTACCGTTCGTCCCAGATCAGACGATCGAGGCGCGCCTCGTGGTCCGTGCTGGTCAGACGGTTCTTGTGCTTGCGGTAAAACGCCTTTTCCTGGGCCTGGGAAAAGCTCCCCGTGACCCACAGGTCGCGGATGGCGGCCTCGGCCTCTTTCTTGCGCCCCAGCGCGAGAAAGGCCTCGGCCTGGCGGACGCGCCCCTGGGTCGAAACCGGTCCGCCGTTCTTGTCGAGCCATGCCAGGACGTCCTTGGCGGACATGCTTGCGGGAAGGGTCTCTTCGGCGCGTTTGAGCAGGGTCGTGCGTTTCGGCCAGTCGGGGTGGCGGACGAGGAAGGGGGCGATGTCGTCATAGTTGGACGGACCGCGCGGCGCGCTGATGTAGCTCCACAGCAACACCTCGGCCAGTTCGTGGTTTTGGACGCTGTGTTGCAGACGCTTGGCGTCCTTGAAGCGGTTGCCGTCCAGCGCGTCGTAGAACGCCTTGGCCGTTTTCGCGTCCGACGCGGATACGGTTTGGGCATGCGCGGGTTGAAAAAAGACGCCAAGCAGCAAAAGGCTCGCAGTCGCCAAGGCGAGCGCGCCGGTGCGCGAAAGGAGCGACGAAATGCGGTTCAGGGGCATGATGTTATCTTATCCGGGCGTCAAAGCGCGCCCATGGTACGGGGAAAGCCGGAGTCGCATCAAGTGCCCCTTGCCGGGTGCGGCCTAAGACGCTAAGTTCGCGGCCTTGAACACCCTTCGCACCCAGGAGATCGCAGATGTACAAGGGGTCCTTCGTTGCCCTCATCACCCCGTTCAAGGACGGCCAGGTCGATGACGCCACCTACCAATCCTTCGTCGATTGGCAGATCAAGGAGGGCACGCATGGCCTGGTGCCGTGCGGCACCACGGGCGAATCCCCGACCCTGACCCACGAGGAACACAAACGGGTCACGGAATCGTGCATTTCGGTGGCCGCCGGCCGGGTTCCGGTGATGGCGGGCGCGGGATCCAATTCGACGGCCGAGGCCATTGATCTGGCGCGGCACGCCCAGAAGGCGGGCGCGGATTCCATCCTGGTGGTGACGCCGTACTACAACAAGCCTACCCAGGCGGGGCTGTACGCGCATTACAAGGCCATTCACGACGCCGTGGACCTGCCGGTCTTCATCTACAACATTCCCGGGCGCAGCGTCATCGACATGTCCATGGACACGATGAAGCGCCTGGCGGAGTTGCCGCGCATCGCCGGGCTCAAGGACGCCACGTCGGACCTTGCACGCCCCATCGCGGTGGCCAAGGAAATCGGCCCCGATTTTTGCCAACTGTCGGGCGAGGACGCCACCGCCATCCCGTTCCTGGCGGCGGGCGGTCACGGCTGCATTTCCGTCACCGCCAACATCGCGCCGGCCAAGGTCGCGGCCCAGCACGATGCCTGGAACGCCGGCGACGTGGCCCGCGCCATGGCGATCCAGTCGGAACTGATCGGCATTCATAAGTCCATGTTCGTGGAAACCAGCCCCGGCCCCGTCAAGTACGCGGCCAAGCTGATGGGGATCTGTTCGGACGAACTGCGTTTGCCGTTGGTCGAGGTTTCCGAGGCCACCAAGATCGCCGTGGAAAGCGCGCTGCGTCATGCGGGCCTGATCGACTGACCTCGGAATAGGGGGTGGACGGGCCGTCATGGCGAAGAAAACCAAGAAAAAAGGCCCAGTCGGCAACATCGTGGCGCAGAACCGCAAGGCGCGGCACGACTATTTCATTGAGGACACGGTCGAGGCGGGCATCATGCTCATGGGCTCCGAGGTGAAGGCGTTGCGCAGCGGCACCGCCTCCATCGTCGATTCCTACGCCCAGGAAAAAGATGGGGAAATGTATCTTCTCCATGCCTATATCCCGGAATATGGGCCCGCCGCCAAGCACACCGGGCATGTGGAGACGCGGCGCGCCAGGAAGCTTCTGTTGCACCGCCGCGAGATCGAGAGACTGGCGGCGGCCGTGCAGCGCGAAGGCTATACCCTGGTGCCGCTCAGCATCTTCTTCAACCCGCGTGGGATCGCCAAGGTGGAGTTGGGCTTGGGCAAGGGCAAGCATAATGTGGACAAACGCCAGTCCGCGAAGGATCGCGACTGGAAGCGGGACAAGGCGAGGCTTTTGAGCGCATCCCGCAAATCCTGAGGAGAGCGCCATGGCCGACGATGACAGACCCGATCTCACCGGCGACGTGGAGGGCAGCGTCCTCGGCTCCATCAAGAAAAAGTTGGTGGAAACCAAGGAGGCGTGGGCCCGGGAAGGCCGCGCATTGACCGGCGCGCCCGTCACGCCCGACAAGCCGCGTTTGCCGCCCGGGCAGCGTCTGACCGGCGACTTTCCCGTTCTCGACCTGGGCGTTCAGCCCGCCATCCGGCCCGAGGACTGGCGGCTCTCCGTTTCGGGGCTGGTGGAAAACCCCATCGACTGGGGATGGGACGACTTCCATGCCCAGCCTCAGGTGCGGATGCGCACCGACATCCACTGCGTCACCACGTGGTCGCGCTACGACAACGACTGGGAAGGGGTGTCGGCCCGCGATTTCCTGAACGTCGTGAAGCCCAAGGCCGAAGCCCGGCATTTGGTGTTTCACAGCCATGACGGCTACACCACCAACGTGCCGCTCAAGACCTTCGACGACGACGACGTCCTCTTGGCGCATACCTGGAACGGCGCGCCCCTGACCCGGGAACACGGCGGCCCCATCCGGCCGATCATTCCCAAGTTATACTTCTGGAAAAGCGCCAAGTGGGTGAAACACATCACGTTTCTGGATAAAGACGCGCCCGGTTTCTGGGAAGTGCGGGGATACAACAACAACGCCGACCCGTGGAAGGAGGAACGTTACGGTTAATTCTACTTGCGTTTTTGCGCCTATCCTACGATAGTGTGCACCCTCCACGCAGTATTGGGACGCTCATCCGTGACGGACATCAATGAAACCGGGCTCGATACCAGCTGTCAGGGCCGCTACAGCGAGCGGCGCGGCACGTGCCGCGCCTTGCATTCGTGGTTGGAGCACTATACCGCCGGGTCCGTGCCGCTGACGTCGGCGGTCTCCATCGCAGACGACTTTCCCGACATGTGCGACAACATGTTCCTGCTCAAACTGGTTTTCGATCCGCTCAAGTACACCTTTGTCTACAGCGGTCCGAACGTCGATGCGTTCTGCGGCCGGGAAACGTTGGGCAAGTGCGCGTCGGAAACGTTGCCGGAGGGAATCCTGGAACGCTTTCCCTACGCCACCCGCGCAATGCGGGAATTCAAGCATCCCATCAGCATCAACGAGAGCCTGTTCTTCAACGGCCAATACATCCTGTGCCGGTTGATGTTGATGCCGCTCAGCGAGGGCGGCGATGGCATCGACCATATCCTGGGCGCGCTGACGTACCGGGTCGACGAGGAATGAACGCCTTTCCTTTTCCACGCCCTTAGCCGTACACTGTGAAGATGGGGCAGGGAGTTGAAAAGGATCTTCGATCATGTCCAAAGACGCGAAGCAACGGTTGCACCTGGTGTTTGGTGGCCACGTGAAAGACCCGCAAGGGGTCGAGTTCGACGATCTGGAAAACCTCGACATCGTTGGCATCTATCCCAACAACGCCGACGCCCTGGCCGCGTGGCGCGCCAAGTCGCAGGCCCACGTGGACGACGCGCACAAGAAATACGTGCTCGTGCACCTTCATCGTCTGTTGGACGACCCGGAACACGAACAGGAATAAACGGGCGGGAAGAAACGGGCCCCGGTGCTCAGTCTTTTATGGGCTTGAGCGTCACGGGATCAAGGTGGTGCGCTTCGAAACGCTTGCTTTCCAGCGCCTTGTTCGCCTTTTCGATGTCCTTGAGGACCTTGGGGCGGCCGAACTTGAAGCGATTGTCCTTGGCCTTTTGTTCCTTTTCGGCGCGCGCCTTGGCCTTGCGGAGCGTGTTCAGGTTCACGATGTCGGCCATGGCGCGCCCTTCCCTCAGTCCCTGGGCGGCGCGGTCAGCAGGTGCCGGGCCGCGTCCTCATAGTTGGTGAAGTGGGGATAGCCCGGGAAATCGTCAAGAACATTCTGCGGGGCGTGGAAGAACGCGCTGACGTGCGCGGCCTGGATCATTCCGGTGTCGTTGTAGCTGTCGCCCATGGCGGCGGTGATGAAGTTCAGCTCGCGCAACGCCTTGACCGACTTGGTCTTGTGGTCCGTGGTGCGCAGGCGGTAGCCCGCGACGCGGCCGTCGTCCGCCACGTCCAGGTAATGGCAGAACAGCGTCGGCCAGCCCAGTTGTTCCATCAGCGGCTTGGCGAAGTCGTAGAAGGTGTCGGACAGGATGATCACCTGGGCCTGGGTGCGCAATTCGTCCAGGAAATCCTTCGCGCCGTCCATTGGCCCCATGGCGCCGATCACGTCCTGGATCAGGTCGATCTTGATGCCGTGCTGGTCCATGACCTTGAGGCGGTGGCGCATCAACTCGTCGTAATCGCGGATGTCGCGGGTCGTGAGGCGCAGTTCCTCGATGCCGGTCTTGGCGGCGACGCCAAGCCAGATCTCGGGGACCAGAACCCCTTCCATGTCCAGGCAGATGACCCTCATATAATCCTCGCAGTCGGGAATCGGTTAAGTGCTTTGCAAAAATGTAGCAAACCGACAGGGGGGCGCAACACTCAAACGATGGCGCGGAACACGGCGTGGAACATTTCTTCGGTCAGCCGTCCGGTGTTGGTGTTGTAGCGCGAACAATGATAGCTGTCCGCAAGGCGCAATCCGCCGCCCAATTCGTGGCGCGCCCCATGGGCGAAGGCAAAGGCGGATTGCGTTTTGCCCAGCGCCTTGAGAACCGCGTTGTGCGCGACGTGCCCCAGGGCGACGATGTGGCGAAGATTGTCCATGGCTCCGATTTCCGCCGCGAGAAAGGGATTGCAGGCGCGGATTTCTTCTCCGACCACCTTGTTGTGAGGCGGAACGCAGCGCACTGCGTTGGTGATGCGGCATCGGGTGAGCGCCACGCCGTCGTCGGCCGTTTGTCCGTACGCGCCCCGTCCCAGCCCGAACGTGAGAAGCGTGGGGTAGAGCAGGTCTCCGGCGTAGTCCCCGGTGAACGGCCGGCCCGTGCGGTTCGCGCCGTGCAGGCCCGGCGCCAGGCCGACGACGAGGATTTCCGCGTCCAGCGGTCCGAAGCTGCGCACCGGGGCGTTGTGGTGGCCGGAATGGGCGGAACGGTTCGCCACGCGATAGTCCACCAGGCGCGCGCACGCGGCGCACCCGGCGTCGGGTTCGATGGCGGAGGGGTCCCGGACCATCGTCTCAGTTCAGGTTTTCGAAGTCGCCGGGCGCGCGGATGGCACCCGTGTCGTCATCCGTTTGCGCACCGTCATTGGGTTCCGCCGCCTGGTGCTGACGGTGGTGGTGATGGTGTTGCGGGCGTTCGCCGCTGCGCGCGATGCTTTTTTCCAGATCCACCAGTTCGATGAAATTGTCGGCCTGACGGCGCAGTTCGTCCGCCACCATCGGAGGCTGGGACTTCACGGTGCTGACCACCGAACAGCGCAGGCCCTTGCGCTGCACCGCCTCGATCAGGCGGCGGAAGTCGCCGTCGCCGGAAAACAGCACGATATGGTCCAGGTGTTCGGCCATTTCCATGACGTCAATGGCCAGCTCGATGTCCATGTTGCCTTTGATTTTGCGCCGTCCGGACGCGTCGGTGAATTCCTTGGTGGGCTTGGTCACCATGGTGTAGCCGTTGTAGTCCAGCCAATCCACCAAGGGGCGGAGCGGAGAGTACTCGGCGTCGTCCATCAGCGCCGTGTAGTAGAACGCCCGAACCAGGTGGCCCTTGTCGGCGAAGTGTTCCAAAAGGCGCTTGTAGTCGATGTCGAAATCCAAAGAGCGGGCGGCGGCGTACAGGTTGGAACCGTCGATGAAAAGCCCAATGCGTTCCTGAGGATAGAAAATCATGTCAAAAAATCCTGAAAAAATAGGTTACTCATGGATACCGCAAACAATGCGTATGGCGTATACCTAGGCGCGGCCCGTCCCATCTTCAAGGGGTTTTCGCAATCGTCGGGGAAGTGCACATGATCTTAATCGGCATCGGCGCCAATCTGCCGTCCCCCCGTTTCGGCCAGCCGCGCGGCACCTGCGATGCGGCCGTCGAGGCCTTGGCGGCGCTTGACGGCGTGCGTGTCGCGACGCGTTCGCGTTGGTTCGAAAGCGCCCCCGTGCCGATCAGCGATCAGCCATGGTACGTGAACGGCGTATGCGCCGTGGAAACGAGCTTGTCCCCGGACAGGCTTCTGGCCGTGCTGCACGGCATCGAGGAGGATTTCGGACGCGTGCGGACGGAGCGCAACGCGGCGCGCGTGCTGGACCTGGATCTCCTGGCGTACGACGACCGTGTCAGCGCGCCGGGGGACGTTCCCATCGTGCCTCATCCGCGCCTGCACCAACGCGCGTTCGTGTTGTTGCCGTTGCGCGACGTCGCGCCCGAATGGACCCATCCCGGCCTCGCTCTGACTTTGGAGGAGATGATCCGGAGCCTGCCCGCCGATCAGGTGTCGCGCCCGCTTTAACGCGACTTGGCCGCGCCCAACGTGGTTTCAATCATCTTTTCGATGTCGAACGCCGCATGCACCGTCGCGGCGTCGTTTTGCTTCACCGCGATTTCCAGGGCCAGGGCGATCTGCTGCAACAGATCCATGTCCTGGGCCTTGCCGCCTTTTCTATCGATCATCTCGCTGGTGATGTCGATCAGGGAGTGGCACAGCGCTTCCTGGTGCGCGTAGCGGGTCGCCGCGATGCGGTAGGACAGCGCGGTCGAGAGATCGCGCAGTTCCCGCATCCAACCGCTCAGCGTGCCCTTGTTGTCTCCGCCGGTCAGTCCGACGATCTTGCCAATCGTGAATGTAATGCGCGATATATAGCTTTCAACGCGCTGATTATAAATAATATTTACGGTTCCCGCGTGATTGTCAGCGTCGTCCTTGCCGGTGGCTTTCTTTTTGAAGCTGTTGGGCACCACGGTCATCGGGGCGTCCTGGGTTCCGGGTCGTGGCGCCTTTCGCCGGTCGGGCCCGATGTAATCCGCCGTCACCACGAAGGGTTTTCGCCGCATCAGGAGATGGTCCAACGCCTTGTCCATCTTGTCGGAGGACAGCGGCAAGGTCAAAATCACGTCGACCCCGCCGTTGAGCAGACTGGCGACGTTATCCACCGACGGTTCCCAGGCCAGGGAAATGACCGGCACGAACGGGTTGGGGCCGAGGTCCCCCTGGCGGATCTCGGTGAGAAGCGGGGAAATGTCTTCGTCGGACAAATGTGAGTTGGTGACCAAGAGATCGCAATCCCCCGCGGCCAGGGCGTCCCGCATCCCGGTTTGATCGCGCACGACGGTGAACTCGCGCATGCCCTTGTCGAAAAGAATGTTGCGGATCGCCGACGCGGACAGGTCCGCCGCGTCGGCGATCACGACCTTCACATCGGCGAAACGGAATTGGCTCATCGGGTGTGGACGTCCGTGATTTTGTTAATCCATGCCTGGTCAGGATATAGCAATAATCATTTCAACGGCAAAGGGACATTGCGGTTCCGAGCCATAAGGCGCGTCCGTTGATCAAAAAAACGGAAATTTCACCCGTTTCCTGTTGCGTTCGGCCGTTCGGGTCAATATATAATCCGCAGATTCATAATGTTTTTCTGGAGACTCTGATCCATGGCCCGCGTTACGGTCGAAGATTGCGTAACCAAGATCCCCAACCGCTTCGAACTGGTGATGGTCGCCGCCCAGCGCGCGCGCGATATTTCGTCCGGCTCCGAGCTGACCTTGGATCGCGACAACGACAAGAACCCCGTCGTCGCCTTGCGCGAAATCGCCGATGAAACCGTCGACTACGACGCCTTGCAGGAAACCCTCATCAAGGGGTTGCAGCGCTACATCGAAAGCGACGAGCCCGTCGAAGACGAAATGGACGTTCGCGCGCTTCAGCAGGACGTGTCCCGCGAAGTCAGCGAAGCCGACATGGACGAGGAAATCGCCGAAGACGAATTGACCGTCCATGACGTCGCCGCCGAGGAAGTCGAGGCCGCCATGGAAGAAGCTGAAGCCATGATGGATGGGGGCGAAATCGAGGAAGCGTAAGCATGCCGCGGCACGATGCACCGCACACCACGCCATGCCGCTCTGACTTGATGGGGAGTCCGGCTCCCATCGCCTTACCCGAACACTTGAAAAAGCCCTTCGCCCCCCCGGTGCGGAGGGCTTTTGCGTGATCCGTCAATTCGAACTGGTGGAAAGGGTCAAGGCCTACGACCCTTCCGCCAACGAGGACTTGATCAACCGGGCCTACGTCTACGCCCTGAAGGCGCACGGCAGCCAGATGCGCGCCTCGGGCGATCCATACTTTCTTCACCCGCTCGAGGTCGCGGGCATTCTCACCGGTTACCGCCTGGACACGGCCACCATCGTCACCGCGCTGCTGCACGACGTGGTCGAGGACACCGGCGTCTCGATCGAGGAAATCGGCCAGATTTTCGGCGAAGAGGTGGCGCGCCTGGTGGACGGCGTCACCAAGCTGACCCAGATCGAACTTCAGTCCGATCACGCCAAACAGGCGGAAAACTTCCGCAAGCTCCTGCTGGCCATGTCGGAGGACATTCGCGTGCTGCTCGTGAAGCTCGCCGACCGCCTGCACAACATGCGCACGCTGCACTTCATCCAGAAGCCCGAGAAGCGTCGGCGCATCGCCACGGAAACCATGGAAATCTTCTCGCCGCTGGCCGAACGCATCGGCATGCAGGAGATGAAAAACGAACTGGATGACCTGGCGTTCTCGCAGATCAACGCCGAGGCGCGCGATTCCGTGCTCAAGCGTCTCAACTATTTGCGCGACGAGCGTTCCACCCTGATTCCGGGGATCATTACGGAACTTGAGGAAACCCTGTCCCACGGTGGCCTCAGGGCGCAGGTTTCCGGCAGGGAAAAGACGCCGTATTCCATTTGGCGCAAGATGCAGTTCAAGGACGTGCCGTTCGAGGCCATGTCCGACATCATGGCGTTTCGCATCATCGTCGACCGGATCGAGGACTGCTACATCGCGCTGGGCATCATCCACAACGCCTATCCGGTGGTGCCGGGGCGCTTCAAGGACTACATCTCTGTGCCCAAGCCCAACGGATATCAGTCGCTGCACACCGGCGTGATCGGTCCGCAAAAACATCGCATCGAAATCCAGATCCGCACCACCGACATGCACGACGTGGCGGAAAACGGCGTGGCCGCCCACTGGACCTACAAGGCTGGCGATAGGGCCGGGAAGCAGACCGAGGGCAAGCAGTACCGGTGGCTGCGCGAACTTCTGGAAATCCTGGAAAACGCCGCCGAACCGGAAGAATTCCTGGAACACACCAAGCTGGAGATGTTCCAAGACCAGGTATTCTGCTTCACCCCAAAGGGCGATCTCATCAGCCTGCCGCGCGACGCCACGCCGGTGGACTTCGCCTATGCCGTCCACACCGAGGTCGGGGACCGCTGCGTCGGCTCCAAGATCAACGGACGCATGATGCCGCTGCGCACGCGCCTGAAGAACGGCGACCAGGTGGAGGTCGTGACGTCCAAGGGCCACACGCCGTCGCCCACCTGGGCGGCCTTCGTCGTCACCGGCAAGGCCCAGGCGCGGATCCGGCGCTTCGTTCGACTCAAGGAACTGGAACAGTATCGCGAGCTCGGCCGCGCCATGCTGGAACGCGCTTTTTTGGAAGAGGACTATCCGCTTACCGAAAAGGGCCTCAAGGGCATCCTGCGCAAGTACCAGGAAGACACCGTCGAAGGCCTGGAGGCCGAGGTGGGCATGGGCCACATTCCCGCCCGCGAGGTCCTGGAAAGCGTCTACCCCACCGCCAAAAAGCAAAAGGAAAGCATGGCCAGCCGGTTGGGCAAGATCGTGCCCTTGGGCCGGGCGCGCGCCAAGCGCAAGGCCCACGCGCAGGGGGGGCGGTCCGGCATTCCGATCCAGGGGCTCATTCCGGGCATGGCCGTGCATTACGCGGGCTGTTGCCATCCGTTGCCGGGCGATCGCATCGTCGGCATCATCACCACCGGCAAGGGCGTGACCATCCACACCATCGACTGTGACACCCTGCACAAATACGAAGACGAGCCCGACCGCTGGATCGACGTGTCGTGGGACCACGCGGAAACCGACAAGCAAATCCACGTCAGCCGCGTGAATCTCACGTTGCTGCACGTGCCCGGCGCGTTGGGGGAATTGTCCAACGTCATCGCGCGGGGGGGCGGCAACATCTCCAACCTCAAGATCGTTTCCCGTTCCCCGGATTTCTACGAAATGCTGGTCGATGTCGAGGTCAACGACGTCAAGCACCTGTCGGAAATCATCGCCGCGTTGCGCGCCACGCCGGTGATCAACGCCATCGAACGCGCCCGCGGGTGAGGAGGGCGGGTTGATGATTTCGCTACGCATCCCCATCGTGCTTGGCGTATAGTCCGGCCATGTTCCAGCGACGCCAGAAACTCTCGCTTCTCCATAGGGTGCGCCAATTTCTCTGGCCCACGGCAGGGTGGGATCGCTCGACCCGCTACGTGTTTCACCGCGTCGCGCGCATTCCCGGTTCGGCCTATTCCCTGGCGGCCGGGTTCGCGTGCGGGGCGGCCATTTCGTTCACGCCGTTCATCGGGCTGCATTTCGTTCTGTCGGCGCTTTTGGCCTACATCCTCCGCGCCAACATCGTCGCCAGCGCCATCGGCACCGTGGTCGGCAATCCCTGGACCTTTCCGTTCATCTGGATGGGGGTGTTCAGACTCGGCAGCATGATCCTCGACACGGAGGGCATGCATGGCGACGACGTCGACTTTTTGAAAGTCCTCACACAGGGCATGGAAGCCATGTATCGCCTGGATTTCCAATACCTCGTGGAAGTGTCCGGCCCCGTGGTCTGGCCCATGCTCGTGGGGTGCGTGCCCGCCGCCGTGGTGATATGGTTCATCTTTTATTTGCCGTTGCAGCCTATGATCTCCAAATATCAGGCCGCGCGCATGCACCGCCGCACCCGTAAAATTCGACACATGCAGAGCACCGTCAGCGATGAGCACAACTAAACTGCGCCTTGGCGTCAACATCGACCACGTCGCCACCATCCGCAACGCGCGGGGGTGCGGCTACCCCGATCCCATCCGCGCCGCCAAACTTGCCGCGCGCGCGGGCGCCGACGGCATCACCGCGCATCTGCGCGAAGACCGCCGCCACATCACGGACGAGGACATCCGCCGCCTGGGCCGGGAAATCGATTTGCCGTTGAACCTGGAAATGGCGGCGACGGACGAAATGCTGGACATCGCGCTACGTCACCGGCCGCACGCGGCCTGCATCGTTCCGGAAAAGCGCGAGGAGCGCACCACCGAGGGCGGCCTCGACGTCATCGGCGGGTTCCAGCACTTGAAGCCTTTCGTCGCCACTCTGTCGGCGGCCGGCGTGCGGGTGTCCCTGTTCGTGGAACCCGACCCGGCGGCGTTGGACGCGGCCAGGGCGTTGGGCGCTCCGGTGGTCGAACTGCATACCGGGTCCTATTGCGACGCCGTGGACGGTGACGCGCGGGAGCGTGAGTTCGCCCGCATCGTCAAGGCCGCCGGACATGCCCAGGTGTTGGGCCTGGAATGTCACGCCGGGCACGGGCTGACTTACGACACGGTGAAGCCGGTTGCCGCCATCGCCAACATCCGCGAACTCAACATCGGACATTTTCTGGTGGGCGAGGCGATTTTCGTGGGGTTGGAGGACAGCATCCGCGAGATGCGCCGCCTGATGGACGAGGCCCGCGGGCGCGTGGGCGGGGCGGAGTAAGATTTCATGATTTTGGGCGTCGGCACCGACCTTTGCGACATTCGGCGCATCGAAAGGACCCTGGACCGGTTCGGCGAGCGCTTCACGGATCGCGTCTACACCGACCATGAACGCCGCCGCGCGGACAAGCGCGGCCCGGCGCGGGCCAACCGCTACGCCATGTTCTACGCCGCCAAGGAAGCCTGCGCCAAGGCGCTGGGCACCGGATTTCGCGACGGCGTGTTCTGGCGCGACCTCGCCGTTTCCGGACTTCCCAGCGGCCAGCCGGTCATGACCCTTTCCAACGGGGCGCTGGAAAGGCTACAACACCTCACGCCCGAGGGAATGGAGCCGAAAATCGACATTTCCCTCACCGACGAATATCCTCTGGCCCACGCCATGGTCGTGATTTCGGCCATACCCAAGGCGTTAGGCCCAAGACCCAAATGACGCGAACGGATCCGTAATGCCGGAAAATCCCCTGGACGACGCCGAAGACACCATCATCGAAACCGTTCCCGCCGAGGAGCAGGAAGGGTTTTGGGATATGCTGCGCACGATCCTCTACGCCGTCGCCATCGCCATCGGCGTGCGCACCTTTGCCTACGAGCCGTTTTCCATCCCCTCTGGATCGATGATCCCGACGCTGTTGGTGGGCGACTATCTGTTCGTGTCCAAGATGTCGTATGGCTACAGCCGTCATTCGTTGCCGTTCAGCCTGCCGTTGATTCCCGGCCGCGTGCTGTTCGAAGCGCCCGAACGCGGCGACGTCGCCGTGTTCAAGCTGCCCAGCGATACCGGCAAGGACTTCATCAAGCGCATCATCGGGCTGCCTGGCGACGTCATCCAGATGCGCGGGGGCATCCTGCACATCAACGGCGAGCCGGTGAAACGCGATCGGGTCGAGGATTTCGTCTACCGCGACACCAACGACCTCTATCACAACACGGTCAAGTATCTGGAAACCCTGCCGAACGGCAAGGTTCACGAGATCATCGAGGAATCGGACGGCCTGTTGCCCGACAACACGCCGCCCTACACGGTGCCCGAGGGGCATTTCTTCGCCATGGGCGACAACCGGGACAATTCCTTTGATTCCCGGTTCCCCAACGTCGGCTTCGTGCCGAAGGATAACCTGGTGGGTCGTGCGGAATTCATCTTCTTTTCCAAGGACGGTGCGTTCCTCAAGATCTGGGAATGGCCGTGGACGTTGCGCTACTCGCGCTTTTTCAACGGGATCAACTAGGGCATGGCGCAAGACCTCGCCAAGCTTCAGGAGATCCTCGGCCACACCTTCGCCGACAGGGTGCTTTTGGAACAGGCCCTGCGCCACGCCTCCACCACGTCCAAACGCACGCACTCCAACGAACGGCTGGAATTTCTGGGCGATCGGGTGCTGGGGCTGGCGGTCGCGGAGGCGCTCTACCTGGAATTCCCCAAGGAAGAGGAAGGCCCGCTGGCGCGGCGCTACGCCGGTCTGACGTCCCGCGACACCCTGACCCGCGTCGCCGAAGGGATCGGTCTTCTGGATTTCGCCGAGAAGCAAAGCGCCGACAAGGAAACCCGCGCGCGATCCCGCGCCACGCTGGCCGCCGATGCCATGGAGGCGGTTTTGGGCGCGTTCTACCTGGACGCGGGGTTCGAGACGGCGCGGGCGTTCATCCGCGAACATTGGCGCGCTCTTATCGCCGAAGACCTGCGTCCGCCCAAGGACGCCAAAACCGCGCTCCAGGAATGGGCGCAGGCGCGTGCCCTGGGGTTGCCGTCCTATGAGGTCGCTGGCCGCGACGGCCCCGACCACGCGCCGCAATTCACGGTTCGCGTGACGGTCCCCGGGCACGGCGCGGGCGAAGGACGTGGCGGTTCGCGCCGCGCCGCCGAACAAGAAGCCGCCCAGGCCCTTCTGACGACATTGGAGAACGAATCATGAGCCCAGACACCACCCGTTGCGGCTTCGTCGCCGTCCTGGGCGCGCCCAACGCCGGAAAATCCACCCTGGTGAACCGGTTGGTGGGGGCCAAGGTGTCCATCGTCACCCACAAGGTGCAGACCACCCGCACCCGGGTTTTGGGCATCGCCATCCAGGGGGCGGCGCAGCTGGTGTTCATCGATACCCCCGGCATCTTCAAGCCGCGCCGCCGCCTGGACCGGGCCATGGTCGCGGCGGCCTGGGGCGGGGCGATGGATGCGGACATGAGCGTCCTGGTGGTCGATGCCGTGCGTGGCGTCGATCCCGACACCGCGGCCATCATCGAACGCATGAAGAAAGAAAACGTCCGCGCGCACTTGGTTTTGAACAAGATCGACAAGGTCAAGAAGCCGGATTTGTTGGCGCTCACCGCCAAACTGAACGACGAAGGGGTGTTCGACGACACGTTCATGATTTCGGCGCTCAACGGCCAGGGCGTGGACGATTTGCTCGCCTTCCTGGCCGGCCGCATGCCCGAAGGGCCCTGGCACTTCCCCGAAGACCAGGTTTCCGACATGACCGAACGATTGCTGGCGGCGGAAATCACGCGCGAAAAGCTTTACCTGCAACTGCATCAGGAACTGCCGTACGCCACCACCGTGGAAACCGAAACCTGGGAGGAGCGGGCGGATGGGTCGATCAAGATCGAACAGGTGATTTTCGTCGAACGCGACGGGCAGAAATCCATCATCCTCGGCAAAGGCGGCAAGCAGATCAAAAAGATCGGCCAGGACGCCCGGCGCGAGCTGGAAGAAATCCTGGATGCGAAGGTGCATCTGTTCCTGTTCGTCAAGGTGCGGGAAAAATGGGGCGACGATCCCGAGCGCTATCGCGATTGGGGACTGGATTTCAACGCCTAGCATCCCAACATATGGAAAGGCGGCCATGCAATGGTTGTCGTGTCCTGGGACAAATGCCAGAATTCAGGGGATCGGCATGCGTTGGGAGGGGAGATCATGCGTCATCTGGGAATACGCGCGGCGTTCATCGTCGGCCTGTCGGCGCTCATGGTGCTTGGGCTGGGTTCGCGCGCGCGCGCGCAACAGCCTGACGTGGGCCCAACCATCACCATCGCCGCCGCGAATTCGACCTGCGACGCCATCGCCAGGGTCGGAGAGCTGTTCAAGGCCCGCCACGGTGGGGCGTTCGCGTTCATCTGCAAGGCGTCCGGACGTCTCGCCAAGGGCCTGATCGGATCGTCCATCGAGGCCGATGTCTTCATATCCGCCAACCGGAAATGGATGGACACGATGATCGAGGCCGGCCTCATCGACGCCGCCACGGTTTCCAGCCTTTGGGGCAACGGTTTGGTGGTGGCCGCCCCCTCGGCACATGCCCAGGCGCTTGGGCGTCTCGACGATCTGGCCGCCCCAGCGGTCCGGCAGATCATGATCGGCGACCCGAGCACCGCGCCGTTCGGCCGGTATTCCAAGCAGGCTTTGGAAAACGCCGGGGTTTGGGACGCCGTCCGCCCCAAGGTCGTGACGCGCAAACATATCACCTTGCTGGCGGAAAATCTGGCGGCGGCGGGCCCCGGGACCTACGGGATGCTGTTTTCCACCAACGTGAGCGAGGGGTTGAGCGCCGTCCTGGACGTCCCTGCGGACCTTCACGAGCCGGCCCGCTATTTTTCCGCGCCCCTCAAGGCGGCCGCCGACAGGACCGACGTTCACGCGTTCGTGCGGTTCATGGCCGAACCCGAAGCCCTCAAGGCCTTCACCGACCTGGGTTTCAAGACCGACTGACGAATGAACGTGATGAACCGTTACAGCAACCTGCCCCTGTTCTGGCAACTGTTGATCCCCATGGCCCTGGTGACCGTGTTGTGGGTTTTGAGCGCCACCATGGGGGTGCACGGGCTCATGGAAAACCGTTCCCTGATGCACGGGCTGTATAACGACAATGTCAAAACCGTGTTTCATCTGGATCGGTTGCGCAACGGCATGTCGGATCATACGGCCAGCTTGTTGCGCCATTTGGCGACGGAACAGTCGGTACAAATGGAACGGTTTCGCCAGGACATGCGCGACGCCCGCACGTCCGTGGAACAGACCATGTGGGAGTTGAGGGGGGATTTCTCCAAAGACCACACGATCGAGTCCCAAATCTTCACGCATATCCAGGAGTCCTTGTCGACGTACCTCCAATTGACCGAGGATGCCGTGAAACTGAGCGCCGATTTCGAAAAGGAAGCCGCGTTCGCCACCTTCAACGTCGCCATTCAACACCACCTGAACCGCATAGATGGTTCCATCCGGGAGCTCCATGCCCTGGAGGAAAAGGGCATGGAGGACGCCTATGGCCATTCCGTCCGTCTGGAGCGCCTGAACGCCTTCATCACGCTGTTCACCAGCCTGGGCGCGGGCGCGTTGTCGGTTTTTATCCTGGGGTGGATCGCGCGGCGGACGTCGCGGCGCCTCAAGGAGGTCGCGGACTGCGCCGCCGCCATGGGGAACGGCGATCTTCAAGCCCGGCCAAACAGTTCCGACGAAGACGAAATCGGCGACTTGGGCCGGGGGTTGGCGCTGATGGCCGGCCAGCTGGAAGAAACCATGGCCGAGCTCCAGGGCACCGCGAACCAATTGCGCGTGGCGCGGGACAAGCTGGCGAACCTGGTCGTCGAGCGCACCACGGAATTGGAGAGCGAAAAAAAGTTCAGCGCGTTGCAAAAAGAGTTCGTGTCCCTGGTCAGTCACGAATTCCGCACGCCGCTGGCGATCATCGACGGTTCCGCCCAGCGCATCATGCGCAAAAGCGACGCCATGTCCCCCGATCAGTTGATCGAGCGCGGAAAAACCATCCGCACGGCGGTGGAACGCATGGTCAATCTGATCGACACCACGCTGTTCGCGGCCCGGCTGGACGAGGGGCGCATAGATCTGCTTCTTACGGACTGCGACTTGAAGACCCTTTTTCAGCATATCATCGGGCACGTCGGGGAGCTTTCCCCCCTTCACCGCATCACCCTGACCGCCGACGACGGACCGATCGCCATCATGGCCGATCCCAAATTGTTGGAGCATGTTCTGACCAACCTTTTGAGCAACGCCATCAAATACGCGCCGAACGATCCGAGGATCGAGGTCGGCCTGCATCGGGACGGGAAGGGGGCCGTTTTCACCGTCCGGGATTACGGCGTCGGCATTCCCGAAGGCGAGATGCACCGCATGTTCGAACGCTATTTCCGCGCCCGCACCGCCCTGGGCATCAAGGGCACGGGATTGGGGCTCAGCGTCTGCCGGGAATTCGTCGAAATGCACGGCGGCACGATCTCGGTGGAAAGCGAGGAAGGCAAGGGCGCCTGTTTCACGGTGCGTTTGCCGGGGGACGGCGTGGCCGGTGACTGAACCAGGGGGGGGCATGGGAAAAACCGAACACGGGAATGACGACCGCATCTGGGCGCATGCCATCGTCGAAATGGCCCCTGACGCCATCATCGGCGTGGACGGCCGGCAGCTCATCGTTTCCGCAAATCCAGCGGCGGCGGAGATATTCGGGTACGCCCAGGGCGAGTTGGTGGGCCAGTCCGTCGACATCCTGATCCCCGACGACATCCGCGCCCAACACGCCGCCATGTTCGAGCGTTTCATGGCCAGCGACCTGCGCGTCCTTGCCGGCGGCAAGAGCATGCCGGTTCGCGCCCAACGCAAGTCCGGGGACGTGTTCCAGGCCGAAGCGACCTTGTCCAAGGTGCCGCTGCCGAACGGCGAGACGGGCGTCACGATCATGCTGCGCGACGTGACCGAGCGGGTCCGCGCAAACGAGGCGCTGCGCCGCAGCGAGGAGCGTTTTCGCGACTTCGCCGATACCGCGTCCGACTGGCTGTGGGAAATGGATGAAAATTTAAGGTTCATCTATCTTTCCGATGGCGTGAAATTGACCGTCGGGGGAAGCGTCGCCGCGGGCGGCATCATCGGCAAAACGCGCCGGGAACTGGCGGGCGAGGACACCGATGACGAAAAATGGCGAAAACACATGGCGCTTCTCGATGAGCACAAGCCGTTTCGTGAATTCGACTATACGTACGTGACGCACACGGGCGAATCGGTTCACGTCAGCATCAGCGGAAAACCCGTGTTCGACGCCGATGGCAACTTCAAGGGCTATCGGGGCGCCGGCCGGGACGTCACCGATGTGGTGCGTTACCAGAAAAAAATCGCCGTCAGCGAGGAACGGCTGCGGATGATCCTGGAAAGCTCTCCCGTACCCCTGGTGATGTCCGGGGGCGCCGACGGGCGGGTCCTGTTCGCCAATTCCGCTTGGAGGGCCGCGATCGAAGTCGAGTCCGACGACCTGGAAGGCCTCAAGATCGGGACTCTTTTCGCCGATGCCGGCGATCAGGCCGCCCTTGACCGCATCCTGTCCGAATCTCGCCACGTGCAGGGGCATTTGGTGCGGTTTCGCCGGTTGCGTTCGGGCGATGTGTTTTTCGCGTCCCTGAACGTCACGCGCATGGATTTCAACGGCGAAGAGGTCCTGATCACCGGCATTCTCGACATCACGGAGCGGATTGTCGCCGAACAGGCGCTACGCAAAAGCGAAAGCGAGTTGCGCCGTCACCGCGACCGCCTGGAGGAATTGGTCCACGACCGCACGCTCGAGTTGGAAAACAAGAACAGCCAACTCGAAATCGCGCTGGAGAGCGAAAAGCGTTACAGCGCCCTGCAACAGGAATTCGTGTCCCTGGTCAGCCACGAATTCCGCACGCCCTTGACCATCATCGACAGTTCCGCCCAGCGCTTGCTGCGCCAAAAGGCCGAACTGGACGCCGAGACCTTGAAAGACCGCGTCGGCAAGATCCGCTCGGCGGTCAGCCGCATGACCATCCTGATCGAAAAAACACTGTACGCATCCCGTCTCGACGCCGGGAACGTGACCATGGAACCGGAATGGTTCGACCTGACGTCCATGGCGCGGCGGGTCGTGGATCGCCAGCAGGAGGTCTGCGAACAGCACCACATCCGGATGGCCGTCGCGCCCGGCGCCGGCGAAATTTTCGGGGATCCGGGACTGTTGGAGCAAGTGCTGGTGAACTTGCTCTCCAATGCCGTCAAATATTCCCCACAGGCGGACCATGTCGATGTTTCTTTGGGCATATGCAGCGCGACAGACGCCTCGAATCCCTTGAAAACGGATGCGTACGTCATGCGCGTCCGCGATTTCGGGTGCGGCATACCGGATGACGAGCGGCCTCAAATGTTTCAACGCTTTTTCCGGGCATCCACGTCCAAGGGCATCCCCGGCACGGGGATCGGATTGAATGTCGTGCGCACGCTGGTGTCGTTGCACCAGGGCGAAATCGGATTTTCCAGCAAGCCGGAGGAAGGGACAGAGTTCGTTGTTCATATCCCACGGGATTTTTCCGTTTTCCATTGAACCCGTCGTGATAGGATGATGATGGGCTCGGCGCGATTTGACTCATGACGACATGAGCGAGGAGGGGGGGACGTGACCACGATCGTCTACATCGAAGATGAACATGACATCCGCGAGGACGTGACCGACGAATTGCAGGAAGCCGGGTACCGCGTGGTCGAGGCCGCGAACGCCCAGGAGGGGCTGGCCGCGATCCGCGCCGAAAAACCGGATCTCGTGCTGTGCGATATCTCCATGCCCGGCATGTCGGGATTGGAACTGTTGTCGCGTCTGCGCGACAAGGAGAGCCGTTTCGACGACCTCCCGTTCATCTTTCTGTCCGCACTGGCGGACCGCAACGACATTCTCGCCGGCAAACGGCTCGGCGCCGACGACTATCTGACGAAACCCGTCGACATGGAGCTGTTGTTGGCCACGATCGAGGCCCGGCTGGGTCAGATCCGGCGTATCGAGAACAAGAAAAACCGTCAGTTCGTGAAGCTCTACACGGCACTGACCGGGCGGAAATTGCCCGTGGACGCATCAAACATCGCCGACTTCGTCGAAGAGGCGAAGGCGGACCGTCCGGTTTTGCAGGTTTTCATCGTCGCCGATGGAAAAATGGACCTGAGTTCCGTTCGATCCATCCTTGAAAGCGGCGGTCACGCGGTACACATCTTGAAAGGTGGACGGGATTTTATGTCTCGTTTGGATCGCGGAGCAGCGGTGGACGTGGTGCTGGTTTCCTATTTCACCGAGGATTTCGCCGCGCCGCTGCTGTTGAAGTTGATCCAGGACACCTATCATTTGGAATGCCCGGTCATGTTGCTGTTGCCCGACGATTTGAAGAAAACGGTGCGCGAAGAACAAAAATCCTTGTTCGACGCGGTCGTCCTGATGCCGTGTTCCGCGGACGATTTCGCGGAGGCGTTGCTGCAATTGTTGCCGCAATCCGACTGACCGTCGGTCCGGTCCGAAGTGGGGATTTGAGGTTTGGTTAAGGTCCTGTGCATAGAAGATGAAGAGGCCTTGCGCCACGACATCGTCGAGGAACTCGTCGATGCCGGTTACGAGACCGCGGAGGCCCGCGATGGCGCCGAAGGGTTGCGGGCGATCCTCGCCCACAAGCCCGATCTGGTGCTGTGCGACATCACCATGCCGGGCATGACGGGGTTGGAGTTGCTGGAGCGGCTGCGCAACGACCATCCCGAATGCGACGCCATCCCGTTTTTGTTTCTGTCCGCCCTGGCGGGACGAAAGGACATCGTCGCCGGGCGTGAACTGGGCGCGGACGACTATCTGACCAAGCCGGTCGATTACGAAATCCTTCTCGCCACGCTGCGCTCCCGCCTTGGCCAGGTCCAACGACTGGATCGACTGCACAAGGAAGACATCGCGAAGCTGCGGGAATCCATCCTGCGCATGCTGCCCCATGAACTGCGCACGCCGCTCAACCATATTCTCGGCTATTCAGAGATGATCGACTCCGAAATGTTCGGGCCGTTGGGCCACCCGAACTACAAGGAATACGCCCATCTGATCCACGCCAGCGGCTCCCGCCTTTTGGGCATCGTCGAAGACGTGCTGACGCTGTTGGACGTTTCGACGGGCGAGCTTGTCCTTCACCCGGGCGACTGCGATTTGGCGGACATGGTGCAGGCCTGCATCGCCGGCGTGCGCGATTTTGCCGAACAGTCGGAAACCAAACTGTACTGGAAAGCCGAAAACAACGATTGCACCCTGTATACGGACTGCGCCCTGCTGAAGCGCGCGGTGGACGTGGTGGTGCTGAACGCCGTGAAGTTTTCCGGCCCCAACGCCAAGATCGAGGTGCTCATCCGCGATCTGGATGGGGGGGCGAAGTGGGAAATCCGCATTCGGGACAACGGCCCCGGCATTGCCGAAGACGAATTGGAGCGCGTCATGGAGCCGTTCACCCAGGGGGGCGGCAGGGACGACAGGATGACCCGGACGCACGAGGGGACGGGGCTCGGCCTGCCGTTGTCCAAGGCCTTGACGGAAACCTTGCGGGGCGACTTCCAATTGATCAGCGCCAAGGGCAAGGGAACGACCGTGATCATGACCATGCCACATTTGAAATGAGTGATCTTAAATGTCCCGGGTACTTTGCATCGACGACGAAGATCTGATTCGAGAAGACCTCATCGAAGAGCTGACGGACGCCGGCCACGAAGTGCGCGGCGCGCGCGACGGCGTGGAAGGTCTTGAAGCCATCTACCAATTCAACCCGGACGTGGTTCTGTGCGACGTCAACATGCCGAACATGAACGGCCATGAACTGTTGCGCGAACTGCGCGCCAACCATCCGGAAAAATCCAACGTCCCGTTCATCTTTCTGACGGCCTTCGGAGGCAGCGGCAATGTCGTCGACGGCTTGCAGATGGGGGCGGACGACTATTTGACCAAGCCGGTCGAATACGACTTGCTGCTGGCCAAGATTGAATCCGCCCAGCGCGTGCGCGACTCCTATGAAACGAAAATCGCCTATGCCTCCCACTTCGACAGCGTGACGGGACTGCCCAACAGGGTGCTGGCGTTGGACCGCTTGTTGCAGCAGTTGGCGCACGGTTATGAACGCCAAGACCGTATCGCCGCGCTGACGGTGGGCGTCATCGATTTCAAGAAGATCACGGACGCCATGGGGCGTGCGGCGGGCGACATGGTCCTGCGCGAGGCCGCCCAACGGATTTCCGCTTGTGTCGGCGATGAGGAAACCGTCGCCTTTCTCGGCGGTTCCGAGTTTCTCGTGATCGCGTCCGACCGGAACTATAACGCCGAAACGATCGTGCGCCGCGTCATCGACGCCTTCGATACGCCGGTTTTCGCGGAATCCCAGGAAATCAAGGTCGGCGTGTCGGTCGGCGCCGCCATCTTCCCCGACGACGCCCAGGATCCGTTCACCATGTTGCGCAACGCGGATGCCGCCATGTCCTTGGCCGCGCAGGAAGGCGGGGGGAGTTACCGGTTTTTCCGCAGAGAGCTCAGCGATCAGGTCGAACAGCGCATGCTGCTGGAAGCCCTCCTCAACAGCGCCCTGGAACGCGATGAATTCGCGCTCCTCTACCAGCCCATCATCGACGGGGCGTCGGGCCGGATCGTTGCCGCCGAGGCCTTGTTGCGCTGGAACAATCCCGAGGTGGACAGGGCCGGACCCGACGTTTTCATCCCCATCGTCGAACGGAACGGCCAGATCCTGCCCATCGGCGAATGGGCGTTGCGGACCGCGTGCCGGCAGGCGAAGACCTGGAACGATGTTCATGGATTTCCCGTCAAGATGGCGGTGAACCTGTCCGCCCGTCAGTTCACTTCCGGTGATCTGGTCGGCGTCGTCCGCAAGATTCTGGAGGAAACGGGCTTGTCTCCGAGACTTTTGGAGTTGGAGGTCACGGAGCGCTTGCTGATGGACGACAGCCACGACCTCATGTCCACCATGACCGCCTTGCGCGACATCGGCGTCTCGTTGTCCATCGATGACTTTGGGACCGGGTATTCGGCTCTGAGTTATCTGAAGAAATACCCGTTCGACACTCTGAAGGTCGACCGCGCCTTCGTGTCCGGCGTCGAGGACGATGAGTCCGACGCCACGTTGGTGCGGGCGATCGTCGCCATGGCCCATGGTCTGCGCCTGGAAGTGGTGGCGGAAGGTATCGAAAGCGCGGGACAGCAGACGTTCTTGAAAACGTTGAACGTCGAGTATCTCCAAGGCTATCATTTCGCCAGACCCCTCTCGGCCGAGGATTTCACGGCCCTGCTGAGAGACGAACAGTGACCGTGAAGCAGGGGAGGTAGTCTCATGAACAGTACGCGCAGGCAGTTTTTGATGGGCTTCGTCGGGTCCATGGCGGTGGCGGGGGCCGCTTACGGCGACGACGACCGGATGAAGGCGCTCAAGGACGATCAGGAAAAGCGCAAGGCCGAACATGACAAGCGCAAAGAGGAAATGAAGGCCGATCACGACAAGCGCAAGGACGAAATGAAGTCCGAAATGGAAAAGCGCAAGGCCGAGCATGACGCCGAACGCGAGGCCCAGAAGAAGCGCATCGAAGCCGAACGGGAATCCCACATGAAAGAGGTCGAGGCCCGCAAGGCGCAAATGAAAGCCGATCACGAAGCCCGCAAAAAGGACATGGAAGACCGTTGGAAAGGCGGCAAGAAGGACAAATAATTCCGCTTTCGCCGCACACCAAAGGCCCGCGCCCCGGCGCGGGCCGATGCGTTTTGCGTGAGCGTGGTGGGGCATCCGTGTCCGCGCCGTCGACCCGCAAACGCACATTCGGAATTTCGCCTTTGCCCCATAAGCCGCGCGGGGCACAATGCGGCCATGGAATGGCGCGACGAGGGCATTGTTTTATCGGCGAGACGGCATGGCGAGACCTCGGCCATCGTCACGCTGCTCACGCGTGAACATGGCTGCCACGCGGGGCTGGTCAAGGGTGGATTTTCCAAGCGATCGCGCGCCGTCATCGAACCCGGCAACCGGGCGCACGCCGTGTGGCGGGGACGGCTGGCGGAACATTTGGGGCTCTACGCTCTGGAAACCGTACACTGCCACGGCGCGATCCTGCTGGACGACGGCGACCGCCTGTCGGCCATGGCCGCCGCACTGGCGGTGGCCGAAGGGGCGTTGCCGGAACGCGAGCCGCACGGTGCGGTCTTCGCCGCGCTGGAAGCCTTTCTCGACGCCCTGGAGCACGAGGACTTGGCCCCGGAGCCCGCGGCGTGGGGCGGGCTCTACGTGAAGTGGGAGTTGGGGCTGCTTCGCCAGTTGGGGTTCGGCCTGCAATTGAACCATTGTGCCGCCACCGGCGTTGCCGGGGATCTGGTCTGGGTGTCGCCCAAATCCGCCAGTGCCGTGTGCCGCGAGGCGGGCGAGCCGTACCGTGACCGGTTGCTGCCGTTGCCGGGGTTCCTGTTGGCGCGGGGCGGCGGCGCCGGGACGGTGGGCGAGGTGATGAAGGGCTTGCGGTTGACGGGGTATTTTCTCGACCGCCACCTGTTCAGTCCGCATGGACGCGCCATGCCTCAGGCCCGCGCGCGGCTGGTCGAGCGTATGGCGCGCCTGGCGAACGAACCGGTATAATCGCCCAAACGGATCGATTCTCTGGGGATACCGAAAACACTCATGGCCGAACCTGCCCACAGCGGTGAAATCCGCGACACCCGCCTGGCGGACGCGTTGAGCGAACGCTACCTGTCCTATGCCTTGTCGACCATCATGTCGCGTTCGCTTCCGGACGTGCGCGACGGGCTGAAGCCGGTGCACCGGCGCTTGCTGCATGCCATGCGCCAGCTCAAGCTGGACCCCAAATCCGGCTACAAGAAATGCGCCCGCGTGGTCGGCGACGTCATGGGTAAATACCACCCGCACGGCGACATGGCGATCTATGACGCGATGGTTCGTCTGTCCCAGGATTTCGCCGTTCGCTATCCACTTGTAGACGGCCAGGGGAACTTCGGAAACATCGACGGCGACAACGCCGCCGCCATGCGCTACACCGAGGCCCGCCTGACCCCGGTCGCCATGGCGCTGTTGGAAGCCATCGATCAGGACACCGTGGACTTCCGCCCGACCTACGACGGCGAGGAAGAAGAGCCGACGGTCCTGCCCGCCAACTTTCCCAACCTTCTGGCCAACGGCGCGGCCGGCATCGCGGTCGGCATGGCGACGTCGATCCCGCCGCATAACGTGGGCGAGCTGTGCGATGCGCTCAAGCATCTGATCAAGTTTCCTAGCGCAAGCATTGAAAAACTTGCTGAATTCGTTCCCGGGCCTGACTTTCCGACGGGCGGCGTCCTGGTGGAAGCCCGCGACGCCATCATCGAAGCGTACCGCACCGGACGCGGCGGGTTTCGCGTGCGCGCCAAGTGGGAGGTGGAGAACCTCGGGCGCGGCACCTACCAGATCGTGGTCACGGAAATCCCGTACCAGGTGCAAAAATCCAAGCTCATCGAAAAGATCGCGGAACTCATCAACAACAAGAAACTGCCGATCCTCGAGGACGTGCGCGATGAAAGCGCCGAGGACATCCGCATCGTGCTGGAGCCGCGCACCGGCAAGGTCGAGCCCGAGATGCTGATGGAGCAGCTGTTCCGTCTCACCGACCTGGAAAACCGGTTTCCGCTCAACATGAACGTGCTGAACGCGGACAACACCCCGGGCGTTCTGAACTTGCGCGAGGTGCTGCGAGCCTATCTCGACCACCGCATGGTGGTTCTGGAACGCAAGTCCCGGTTCCGTTTGGAGCAGATCGAACGCCGCCTCGAAGTCCTGGGCGGCATGCTGATCGCGTACCTCAATCTGGACGAGGTGATCCGCATCATCCGCGAGGAGGACCACCCCAAACAGGTGATGATGGAGACCTTCAAACTCACCGACGTGCAGGCCGAAGCCATCCTCAACATGCGTCTGCGCCAGCTGCGCAGGCTGGAGGAGATGGAAATCCGCACCGAAAACGACGCGCTGGAGGCCGAGAAGGCGCAGCTGAACGCGCTTTTGGGCGACGAGGCGCTGCGCTGGCAATCCATCACCGACGAAATCAACGCCATCAAGGAGAATTTCGGCCCCAAAACCGAGCTGGGGCGGCGGCGCACGGAAATCGGCGACGCGCCGGTGGCCGTGGTGGTGCCGCTGGAAGCCCTGATCGAACGCGAACCCATCACCGTGGTGTGTTCGGACATGGGGTGGGTGCGCGCCATCAAGGGGCACATGGACGCGGCGCAGATCGAGGCGCTGAAGTTCAAGGAAGGCGACAAGGGCCGCTTCGCCATACCCGCGCAGACCACCGACAAGCTGTTGGTGTTCGCCACCAACGGCCGGTTCTATACGCTGGGCTGCGACAAGCTGCCGGGCGGGCGGGGCAACGGCGAGCCGCTGCGCCTGATGGTCGATCTGCCCAACGACGCCGACATCGTCGATATGTTCGTGCACGAGGCCGGCCGCAGGCTGGTGGTCGCGGCGGACAGCGGCCACGGCTTCATCGTGCCCGAGGACGACGTGTTGGCCCAAACCAAGAACGGCAAGCAGGTGCTGAACGTGTCCGGGGACGTCGAGGCCACGGTCTGCGTGCCGGTGCCGGACGGCGCGGACAGCGTGGCGGTGATCGGCACCAATCGCAAGATCCTGGTGTTCTCCATGGAGGAAATGCCCGAACTGGGCCGGGGCAAGGGCGTGATCCTGCAACGCTACAAAAAGGGCGGCGGCGCGGTTCTGCGCGACGTCAAGGCGTTCAAGCTGGACGAGGGTCTAAGTTACCCCTTCGGCAGCGGTTGGCGCACGGAAACGGACCTGTTGCGCTGGCAGGGCAAGCGTGCCGGGTCGGGAGCCCTGGCCCCGCGCGGGTTCCCGATTTCCAACCGTTTTCGCTGAGCGGCGAAACAATCCTTGAACCCCGCGTCCCGCCCCTTATGTTGATGGGGCTTGTTGACTGATCGATGGGAACGACGTGATGCACGATTCTGAGCGCGGGGTGGAAAAAGGCCGGTGTTCGGCGCAGTCCCCCATGGCGATTTTCGACCTCTACGGATTTTTCCACGGAACCTGGCGCTTTGAACGCAAGATTCACGACAGCGCGTCCAAGGACATCCGGGAAACCGAAGGCGGTGTCACGTTCACGCCCGACGGCGACGTGCCGGGCGCGCGGTTGCTGTACCGCGAAAGCGCGGAGCATGATGGGCCCGAGGCGCACAGCGTCCTGCCCCGGGATCTCGTCTTCAATTTCCCCACCATGACCAAGGGTGAGGTCCGCTTCGCCGACGGGACCCTGTTTCACGTCCTGGATCTGGGGAAGGGGATCGTCCGCGTCCAATACGAGAATGGCAATGAAATTTACCACGGACTGTACAGGGCCCTGGAATTCGGCTATTGGTTGTCGGTGTGGCGGATCGAAGGGGCGCGGTCCAACCAAATCATCACGACCCACTATCGCAGGCTTGATGGTTAGGGGCGTTGGGCCTAAACTCTTGGAACTCTAGGTTTTCCTCGTATGGAGACGAAAATGGCCAAGGGGACGGTTCTGTGCATAGAAGACGGCCCGGCCAACATGGCGTTGTTGAAGCATTATTTCGAGTGCGTCGACGACATCGAGATGCTCGCGGCAACCACGGCCGAGGAAGGGCTCGAACTGGCCCGCGCGCGCAAGCCGGGGCTGATCCTGATGGACATCCATCTGCCGGGCATGAGCGGCGTCGAAGCCGTGGCGAAGTTGCGCGAGGACCCGGAAACCAAGACCATCCCCGTGATCGCCATCAGCGCAGACGCCATGCCGGAAGACATTCAGGTGGCCATCGATCAGGGCTTCAACGCCTACCTCACCAAGCCCATCCGCTTTCCCGTGCTGGAAGGCCTGATCGAGGAATTGATGATTTCCACCGAGTGAGCGTTCTTCAGCCGAAGATCACCTTCGGCAGCCATGTCGCCAGGGCGGGGAAGGCGGCCAGCAGGATCAATCCCAAAATCTGGATGCCCACGAACGGCGCGACCCCCCGATAGATCTGCCCGGTGGTCACGTCCGCGGGCGCGACGCCACGCAGATAGAACAGGGCGAAGCCGAACGGCGGCGTGAGGAACGAAGTCTGCAGGTTCATCGCCATCATCACCCCCAGCCATACCGGGTTGATGTCCATCAGCAGCAGCACCGGCGCGACGATGGGCACCACCACGAACGTGATTTCGATGAAGTCCAGAATGAAGCCCAGCAGGAACATCACCGCCATCACGGTGATGATGGCGCCCCATTTTCCGCCCGGCATGCCGGTGAGCATGTCATGGACCAGATCGTCGCCGCCCAGGCCCCGAAACACCAGCGAAAACACCCCCGCGCCGATCAGGATGACGAACACCATGGCGGTGATTTCCATGGTCGAGCGCATCACCGCCACCAGGACCCGGGCGCCGGTGTCGTCCTGGCGGGTGACGTAGGCCTGGCGCACGCTGACGGCCAGTCCGAACAGCAACACCCCCGTGCACAGCAAGGCGAGGGCGATGGCCGCCATTTCAAGGCCCGAAATCTCGGCGCGTCCCATCCGCAGGTCCACGGTGTTGGCGAGGACCAGCATCACCACCAGCGCCAACGCGGCGGCGCGGATGGGCAGGGCGGCGCGGGGGCTGAAGCGGTGGCCGGCCAGCATCAACGCGCCGACCGCGCCGACGGACGCGGCCTCGGTCGGCGTGGCGACGCCGGCCAGGATCGATCCCAGCACGGCGACGATCAGGATGATCGGCGGCAACAAGGCCTGGACGATGCGCAGCGCAAGTCCCTCGTCGGGGATGTCCTCGGCGGGAATGGGGGGGGAGCTTTCCGGGCGCAGCCACGCCACCAGGATCTGGTAGAGGATGTAGAGCGACACCAGCATCAGGCCGGGAATCAGGGCTCCGGCAAACAGATCGCCCACCGACACCGGCTCCGGAGACCAGTTGCCGAGCGCGCGTTGGGCGTCCATGTAGGTGTTGGAAATCTGGTCGCCCAGGATGACCAGGACGATGCTGGGGGGAATGATCTGGCCCAGCGTCCCGGCCGCGCAGATGGAACCGGCGGCGAGCGACGGATCATAGCCGCGCTTCAGCATGGTCGGCAGACTGAGAAGTCCCATGGTCACCACCGTCGCGCCGACGATGCCGGTACTGGCGGCCAGCAGCGCGCCCACCAGGGCCACGGATATGCCGATGCCGCCGCGCAGCGAGCCGAACAGCATGCCGAGGCTTTCCAGAAGTTCCTCGGCCACCTTGGAGCGTTCCAGCATCACCCCCATGAACACGAACAGGGGAACCGCGACCAGCGTGTCGTTGGTCATGGCCGTGCCGAAGATGCGCGACGGCATGGCCCCGAACAGCGAGAAATCGAACACGCCCAGGCCCCAGCCCACGCCGGCGAAGGCCAAGCCCGTACCCGCCAACGTGAAGGCCACCGGAAATCCGCCCATGAGCATCAGGCAGACGGCCAAGAACATGACGATGGCGAGAAGTTCGTTGATGGGCATCAGATCCGGGTCCCGTCCTCGCGTTCATGGTCGGGGTGGGCGCCCAGCATGATCAGCAGGTTTTCGCTCAGCATCGCCAGGCCCTGCAAGCCCAACAGCGCGGCGAAGATCAGGATCAGGGATTTGAGCAGATAGACGATGGGCAGGCCACCATCCCGAGAATGTTCGAGGATCGCCCAGGACTGCGCCACATAGGGCCACGACCACCACCACAGCAGGACGCACACCGGCAACAGCAAAAAGACGGCGCCAAGCACGTTGGCCAACGCTTTGCGGCGCGGCGGGAAACGGTGGTAGAAAATATCGACCCGCACGTGGCCTTCGTGCATCAGGGTGTAACCCGCGCCCAGCAGGAACAGGATCGAGTGAAAATACAGCACGCCGTCCTGCATCCATTTGTAATTGACGCTGAACACGTAGCGCAGCACGACCACCAGGAACTGGTTCAGGACCATCGCCATGGCCGCCCACGACGCCACGCGCCCGATGGTGCGGTTCAGGGTGTCGATCCCCCTGTGCAGCGTCAAAAGAAAGGTCATCGAACCCGTATCCAGGGAATGGTCGGTGGGCGGCGTCCCGCATTATAGGCAAAAAAACGGCCGGATGAACACTCCATCCGGCCGTTTCTTTTTGGTGCTCCGTCAGGCGCCCAATTGTTTGTCCAACCTTCGCGCGGCAGCGAAGGCGAATTCGGACAGCGCGTTCCACCCGTAGGCCTTTTTGCGGAAGTCCATGAAGCTGTCGTAGACCTTGCGGGTGGCGTCGTCCGTGGCGGCGACGGAGGCCAGAACGTCGGACGAGGCGTCGGCGATGGCCTTGAGAATGTCGTCGGACATGCGGCGCAGTTGCACCTTGTGCTGCGTGACCAGGGTGTTCAACGCATCGCCGTTGTTGGCGTTGTATTCGGCCAGCATGTTGTTGTTGGCGGACGCGCAGGCGTGGGCGATCAGCGCCTGTTCCGATGTGCTCAGGCTGTCCCAGACGGTCTTGTTGATGCCGGCGCTGAGCGTCGAACCCGGTTCGTGGAAGCCGGGGTAGTAGTAGAATTTCGCGACCTTGTAGAAGCCCATGGCGAGGTCGTTCCACGGGCCGATCCATTCGGTGGCGTCGATGGTGCCGCTTTGCAGCGCGGGGAAGATGTCGCCGCCCGCCATGGTCACGGACGCCGCGCCCAGATGGCTGAGAACTTCGCCGCCCAAGCCGGGCATGCGGATCTTCAGACCCTGGTAGTCCTCGGTGGTGTTGATTTCCTTGTTGTACCAGCCCGCCATCTGCACGCCGGTATTGCCGGCGGCGAACCCCTTGATGTTGAATTGGGCCGACAACTCGTCCCACAGGGCCTGGCCGCCGCCGTAATTCAGCCAGGCGTCGTTTTCATTGGCGGTGTGGCCGAAAGGCACTGCGGTGAAGAAGTTGAAGGCCTTGGACTTGCCCTGCCAGTAATATTCCGCGCCATGGTACATATCGGCCGTGCCGTTGGACACGGCGTCGAAGGATTCCAGAGCGGGAACCAATTCGCCGGCGCTGTACAGCTTGATCGTGATCGCGCCGTCCGACATGGCGGTGATGGCGTCCGCCAGGCGCTGTGCCCCGGTACCCACGCCTGGGAAACCCTTCGGCCATGTGGTGACCATCCTCAATTCCCGCGTCTTCTTGACGACGGCGGGCGCGGCGAGCGCCTGTTTGTTCGCGCCCAGCGCGATCGCGCCCGCGGCAACGGCCGCGCCCTTGAAGAAATCACGACGTTTCATGCTGAGAATCCCCCTGTCACAGATGTAAAATTGCAAAAGATATCATGGCCTAAACTGTATCGCGCGCCGCCAAGGACGCGCAATACCATCTTCGCACTAGACCTGGGCAATCGGGTGAAAACCCGCTCGCCCTTATGGTTTCCCCCCTCAAGAGCCGGGCGGGCGCGTCCGCGCCCTTGGGCTCGCTCCGCGCGGCCGCAATGGCCGTTGGAAAGCCTCTTTCCAGGCGACGATGGAGGAGTGTTTCCTTCGCCCGGTTGCCCTGCGCACTAGACGGTTCCGTCGAGGCGTTCCCAGCCGCGAGGCGTATAGGCCTCCAGTGGCCGGTAGTTGCGTTTGTAGTCCATCTTGCGGCAGTCTTCGACCCAATAACCGAGGTAGACATGGTCAAGCCCCATCTCCCGGGCGCGCTCCACCAGCCAAAGCACCATGAAAACACCCAGGCTGCGCTTTTCCTGTTCAACGTCGTAGAAACTGTAGACGGCGCTCAAGCCGCAGGCCAACCGGTCCACCAGGCAGGCCGCCACGAGCGTGTCGGCGCCGTCGCGAAATTCGACCACCTGGGAATTCACGGGCGTGTCCTCGATCAGTCCGCGGTAGTCCATGTCGTCCATGCCCGCCATGTCGCCGTCGCCGTGGCGCGCGGTGATATAGGCCTGAAACAGCCGGAATTGTTCCGGGGTGGCCACCGGGGGGCGTTCGTCGGCGCGCACGTCGGCGTTGCGGTTGAAAATCCGCCGTTGCGTCTTGTTGGGGCGGAACTCACGCACGGGGATGCGCACCGACACGCACGCGCTACAGCCCTCGCAGACCGGCGTGTAGGCGATGGTGTGACTGCGCCGGAAACCGGCCATGGACAATTGGTCGTTCATGACCGGGGCAAGGGGAAGGAGCAGTTCCGTCACCAGACGGCGTTCCGTGCGACCGGCCAGGTACGGGCAGGGCAGGGGCGCGGTGGTGAAGAAGAAATGCGCTCCGGTGGTGGGGGCGTGTCTCATTGCCTGCGGCCAGTCCCTCAAATCAGCTCGTGACCATGAAAGCAAACAATGGCGGCTCGTGGCAAGGGGCGGGGATCATTCCCCGCTGATGATGCTGGGCGGCGGCCCCTGGGGCGCCGTGGGCTGTTGTTCGCCGGTGCCGCGCAACAAAATGATGGAGAGGCGGCGGTTGCGCGCGTTTTTCGGATCGTCCGGCAGCAACGGTTCATTGGCGGCCTTGCCGACGATGTGCGACAGGCGTTTCTCCGGAACGCCGAGGCCCAACAGGCCGCGGCGGGCGGAGTTGGCGCGGTCTGCGGACAGTTCCCAGTTGGTGTACCCGGCGTTCCGTCCACCCATGGGCACCGCGTCGGTGTGGCCGGTGATGGAAATGTCTTGGGGCATCTTCATGATGACGCCCGACACAAGCTTCAGAACCCGTTCGGTGTGCTCGAACATGTTGGAGCTGCCGGACGGGAACATCGCCAGCCCGTCCTGGTCGACGATTTGGATGCGCAGCCCTTCCGGCGTTTCGTCCACCATCAGGCTTTCCGCCATTTGTTGGAACTCGGGCAGGGTCTCCATGGCCTCCTTCAGTTCGTTTTTGGCTTCTTCGAACTGCTTTTCCTCGGCCTGTTTCTGAACTTCCTCGGCGCTATCGGTCGTGGTTTCAGGGGTGTCCTGCATGTCCTCGCCGCCGGAGCCGGCCTTGGGCGGGGGCAGGTCCATGGTCACCGACGGGCGGCTCACCGTGTCTTCCATGGACCCGTCGACGGCGACCGTGGTGCCGCCCAGGATCTGGCCCGAGCCGCTCTGCGAGGTCGAGGTGACGGTGGGCGCGAAATAGTCCGCGATGCCTTCCAACTGTTCCTGGGACGCCGCGTTCAACAACCACAACAGCAAGAAGAACGCCATCATGGCGGTCACGAAGTCGGCGTATGCGATTTTCCACGCGCCGCCGTGGTGGCCGTGGCCACCCTTCTTGATCTTCTTGACGATGATCGGTTGTTTTTTGTCGGCCACGTTGGTCTCCGCGCGTTCCGGCCTTCAGAGCGCTATTCAGGATTTCCGATGTTGGAAAGCGCGTCTTCGAGTTCCTTGAACGTCGGGCGCACATGGTGCGGGATCGTCTTGCGCGCGAATTCGATGGACACCTGCGGGGCGTAGCCTTGCATGTGCGCGATGACTCCGGCCTTCATGCAGGCGAAATAGGCGCCTTCCTCGGTGAAGGTCGCGCCGAGCGACTGGCCCATCGGGGTCACGAAGCCGTACGAGAACAAAATACCCGAGAACGTCCCGACCAGAGCGGCGCCGATCAGGTGGCCGAGGATTTCCGGGGGTTCGGAAATCGATCCCATGGTGTGGATGACGCCCAGCACGGCGGCGACGATGCCGAGCGCCGGCAGACCTTCGCCCAACCCCACCATGGCGGCGGAAATGGCGTGCATGTGTTCGTGGTGGTTTTCCAATTCGACGTCCATGATGTCGGCGACTTCATGAGGATTCGAAACGCCCAACGTCAGCATGCGCAGATAGTCGCACAGGAATTCCAAGGCGTGATGGTCATGCGCGAAGGACGGGAACTGGTTGAATATGGCGCTGTCGTGTGGGTTTTCCACATGGCCTTCCAGCGCCAGGTCGCCTTTGCTCTTCGCCAATTTGAACAGGGAATACAGAACCGCGAGAATGTCGAGGTAACTGCTTTTTTTGTAGGCGGGACCCTTGATCAGCTTGGAAAGGTTGCCGAGAACCCCCTTGAGGATCGGAGCCGGGTTGGCGATGGCGAACGCGCCGAGACCGCCGCCGAAGATGATCAGGAATTCAAGGGGCTGCCACAGAACCTCGATGTGGCCGTCGGCCATGACATAGCCGCCAAGGACGCACCCGATAACAGCAACGAAGCCAACAATGAATTTCATACGTAGAGGTATCCCAAGAACAACGGCGCCGCATCGGTTTCGGTCAGCGGATTTTTACGAACATTACCGATTGTAATGGGTTAAGATCAAGAGAATTCCCCATGATGACAAGGACTTTCTGATCAATTTTTCCACGATGACGCGATTTATGGACATTCGCGTGGGAACGTCCTAGATAACGGAGGACAGCCACCATCATGAAGGAAAGACCGTGAGCGCCATCGACGAACGAACCTTTCGCAACGTGACGGGACGGTTCGCAACCGGGATTTGCGTTTTGAGCGCGCGTCATGCCGACGGCTTTCCCATCGGCATGACCGTCAACTCCTTTTCATCGGTGTCCTTGAACCCGCCATTGGTCCTGGTGTGTTTGTCCAAGGAGGTGCGCCGCGCCGAAGTCATTCTCGGCGCTCCGGCATTCAACCTGTCCATTCTGGCGGGGGACCATCAGGAACTTTCCGGTCATTTCGCCCGTCACGGGATGGGCGAATTTCCCGAGGGCGCGGACTTTCCCCTGGGCGTGAACGGCGTGCCGTTCATGCCGGGCGCGTTGGCCGTCCTGGAATGCACGCCGGAAGCCCGTCTGCCCGGTGGGGATCACGACATTCTTCTGGGCCGGGTCACGACCCTGAGCGAAGGCGAAGGGGACGATCCCTTGTTGTATTTCGCGGGCGGTTACCGTCGGCTGAGCCGGGATTGAACGGTGCTGGAAGGGCGGCTCGACCGATTTGGTTTGTTGCCGCGCGTTCTGGCGGGGCAGGTCGCCGCGCTGATTTCCGTCGGCGCGCTGGCCGTGTCCTGGAAGCTGCAATACGGCGTCGATCCCGCCGATCCGGTCGTTCGCTCCTTTTCGGCCCATTGGATTTATCTCGATGCCGTTATCGCGGTTGCGTTCAGCGGCGGCTTCGGCCTGCGGCGGTGGTGGCTGGCCGTGCAGTGCGCTCTTCCAATCGCCGCCTGGCAGGCCTTGCGGTTCGACCTTCCGCCGTGGATCTTCCTGATCGCGTTTGTGATTCTGTTCGCGGTCTACAGCAACGCGTCCGCCGAACGGGTGCCGTTGTATCTGACCAACCGCACCACATGGGCCGCCTTGGGCGAAGTGTTGGTCGGCGAGATGGAGGGCCGCGACTTCACGGGCCGCCGCCCCGTGTTTTTCGATCTGGGCTCGGGGGTGGGCGGTACGCTCGCCTACCTGGCGGGCAGTCGGCCGGAGTGGGATGTGGTGGGGGTGGAAACCGCGCCGGGGCCCTACGTCGTCGGTTGGTTGCGCGCGCTGCCCCACGCCAACGCCCAGGTGCGATTCGTAAGCCTGTGGGACACGGACTTGAGCGGCGCGGACGTGGTCTACGCCTTTCTATCACCCGCGCCGATGGACCGGTTGCTGGAAAAGGCGCGCCGTGAAATGCGGCCGGGCGCGCTGTTCGTCAGCAACTCCTTCTGGTCGCCGGACGCGCCGTGGGATGGCGAGATCGAGGTCGATGATGCCCGAAAAACACGCTTGTTTTTCATCAGGTTATAGCGCTTTTTTCAGCTTGAGGATCGGCTGAGGACGTGGGTTTCGAAACCGGCCTTGGTCAATTTTTCGACCAGGGACTGCACGTGGTGCCGATCCAGCGTTTCCACGGCGACGTCCATTTCGGTCTGCTTCAGAGGCACGTCCGAGAACAGGCGCTGGTGATGGACTTCGATGATGTTGGCGCCACTGTCGCCGATGATCTTGGACACCACCGACAGCACCCCGGGCATGTCGGAAATCTTGATGCGCAGGCTCACCAGGCGGCCTTCGCGGGCCAGTCCGCGCATCAGGATGGTGGACAGCATGCGGGAGTCGATATTGCCGCCGGACACCACCAGGCCGACGGTGCGGCCCTGGAACTTGTCCTTGTGCTTCATTAGCGCCGCGAGCGGGGCCGCGCCCGCGCCCTCGACCACGATTCGCTTCAGTTCCAGATAGGTCTGCAGGGCCGCTTCAAGTTCCAATTCGCTGGCCATGAAGATGTCGTCCACCACGCGTTCGATGATGGCCTGGGTGTTGGGGGACGGCGTCTTGACGGCGATGCCGTCGGCGATGGTCTGGCCCCAGGTCGCGTCCGTGTGGGTGTGATGGTACGCGTCGTACATGGACGGATAGGTATCCGCCTGCACGCCATAGATTTCGATGCCGGGCTTGATGGCCTTGGCCGCGATGGCGACGCCCGCGATCAGGCCGCCGCCGCCGATGGCGGTGATGATGGCGTCCATTTCCGGGTGGTCTTCCAACATTTCCTTGCCGATGGTGCCCTGGCCGGCGATGACGTGAGGGTCGTCGTAGGGATGGACGAAGGTGTAGCCGTGCCGCGCCGACAAGTCCAGGGCATGGTCGCGGGCCTGGATGAAGCCTTCGCCTTCCAGAACCACGCGCGCGCCCAGCGCCTCGGTCCGGGCGATCTTGGTGAACGGCGTGTTGCGCGGCATCACGATGGTCGCGGGAATGCCCAGCTGCCGCGCGAAATACCCCACGCCCTGGGCATGGTTTCCGGCGGACGCGGCGATCACGCCGGCCTCGCGTTCCGCGTCGGTCAACGACAACAGCTTGACCAGCGCGCCGCGCACCTTGAAAGCGCCGGTGTGCTGCAGGTTTTCCAGCTTCAGCACCACCTTCGCGCCCGTCAGTTCGGACAGGCGGGCGGCGGGAAAGCACGGGGTGCGCAGGATGTCGTTTTCGATCTGGCGCGCGGCGGCCTGGATGTGTTCGTAAGTGACGTGCATGGTTCTCCGATCAGGCGCGACGCACCGGGACGGGGGATGGGGTGGGCTGGATTTTACAGTACGCGCTTTTATGCACAACCGTCTTGAATTCCCGACAAAAAGTTTGCCGGTAGCGATTGCCGCGATGGACGCCTTCCTTTAATATTGATTCCAGCACGTTCGCATCGTCCTTTCCCCTTGCGCTGGGGGGGGGCGTGGGTCATACCTGAACGTCGATCATGCATTGGGGTTTTGCGCCGTCCCCGTGGCGGCCAATGGGAGAACAGGATTTCATGTCTGGCCAGGCTCTTGTCACCACGGGTTCCACCGACGTTGATGCGATCAGCGGCGAAAACCGTTCCGAATTCGTCACCTTCAACATCGCCGGACAGCTGTTCGGCATTCCGGTCCTGATCGTTCAGGATATCTTGGTTCCGGAAAAAATCGCGTCCATCCCCTTGGCCCCGCCCGAAGTGCGCGGCTCCATCAATCTGCGCGGCCGCATCGTGACCGTGGTCGACGTGCGGGTCCGCCTGGGTCTCAAGCGCCGCGATATCGTTCAGGACGACGTCAAGGAAGCGAAGCGCCAGGGCGAGGACGGTTCCGCCAACAATTCCCACGCCGCCGTCGAAGCCATCAAACGCAAAAAGCGCGAGCACATGATGGGCGTGACCGTGGATCATCAGAACGAGCTGTATACGCTCCTGGTCGACAGCGTCGGCGACGTCATCAGTCTCAAGAAGGACAAATACGAAGGCAATCCCAGCACGCTCGACCCGGTTTGGCGCGAATTCGCTAGCGGCGTGTACCGGCTGGACAAGTCCCTCATGGTGGTTCTCGACGTGGACCGTCTGTTGAACTTCAAGGCGAACGCCTGACCGGCGTCGCCCTCTCCGAATCAAACAACGGCGTCCCGGTGGGGGCGCCGTTCTCGTTTGCGGTCGTCGGCCGGATCAGGCTTCGCCCAGCAGTTTCGCCGCCACGGGCGCATAATAGGTCAGGACGCCGTCCGCGCCGGCGCGCTTGAAGGCCAGCAGGCTTTCCATCATCGCGGCCGTTTCGTCCAGCCAACCGTTGGCGGCTGCGGCCTTGATCATGGCGTATTCGCCGCTGACCTGGTAGGCGAAGGTCGGCATGGCGAAAGCGTCCTTGATGCGGCGCACGATGTCCAGATACGGCATGCCCGGCTTGACCATGATCATGTCCGCGCCCTCGGCCACGTCCATGGCCACTTCGCGGATGGCTTCGTCGGAATTGGCGGGGTCCATCTGATAGGTCTTTTTGTCACCCTTGAGCACGCCGCCGGAGCCGACCGCATCGCGGAACGGCCCGTAGAATCCGGACGCGTATTTGGCGGCGTAGGACAGGATGCGCACATGCTGGAAGCCTTCGGCGTCGAGCGCCTGACGCACCGCCCTGATGCGTCCGTCCATCATGTCGGACGGGGCGACGATGTCGCAGCCGGCGCGGGCCTGGACCACGGCCTGCTTGCACAAGACGTCCACCGTTTCGTCGTTGAGAACGCGGCCGTTCTCGACCAGGCCGTCGTGGCCGTCGGAATTGTAAGGGTCCAGCGCCACGTCGCAGATCACGCCCAAGGCGTCGCCGTGCGCCTCCTTGACCGCGCGCACCGAACGGCACACCAGATTGTCGGGATTGAGCGCTTCCTTGGCGTCCGGCGTCTTGAGCGCGGGGTCGGTGTAGGGAAACACCGCGACGGCGGGAATGCCCAGCGCCTTGGCTTCGCCGGCGGCCTTGACGATCAGGTCCGCCGACAGGCGCTCGACCCCGGGCATGGACGCCACCGGTTCGCGGCGGTTCTCGCCGTCCACGACGAACAGCGGCCAGATCAGATCGTCCACGCTCAGACGGTTTTCGCACACCATGCGGCGCGTCCAGGCGTCGAAACGGTTGCGGCGCATGCGCGCCAGGGGGAATTCACCAAAAGCGACGGTCACGATTGCGGGTCCCGGTTCAGTCATGTGAAAAGACGGCTCCCAGGATATCGTCCGCGGGGGGGAAGCCAACAGAAATCTTTTCTTGGGGCCGCGTTGGCGATATCTATTTCGTCATGGCGACGAGAAACCCTGGCGACCATCCCGAAACCCGGCTGGGCGAAGTTCTGTTCGAATTTCGCCGCGTGGGCAAGGTGTTGCGCGTGTGCGCCATCGACCCCAGAACCGGCGTCGAGGTGACCATGGTCGCCGATCCCCGCCAAGGGCCGGAAACCATCAAGCGCGTGGCGGCCCGCAAACTGGCCTATGTTCTCAACAAAAAGCGTGAAAACGGGGAAATCCGCTGACGGCCGCCCGTGCTTGCGGCGGCGATGGCCAAGCAATAGAATTTGGTCCGGTTGGGATGGTTTCAGGGATTCGGATCCGGGATAGGGAAGTCATGATGAAATCGATCAAGAAGAACCTAGTGGCGGGCGCCGCCACGGCGGTCATGGGTTTTGCGGGCGCGGCCCAAGCGGACGGCCTTAAAATCGGCGCGTTGATGCCGATGACGGGTGGTTTGCAGGCCTACGGCGTGACGTCGCTCAACGGCGTCAACCTTGCCGCCGATCAGATCAACGCGGCCGGTGGCGTGAACGGCGGCAAGCTGGAGGTCGTCGTCGGCGACACTCAGACCTCCGCTCAACCCGGCGTGGCCGCGGCGAAAAAACTGGTGTCGGTCGAAGGCGTCAGCGCGCTGGTCGGCGCATTGTCGTCCGGCGTGACGATTCCCATCGCACAAACCGTTGCCGCCCCCAACGGCGTGCCGCAGATTTCCGGCGCATCGACCGCTCCGGCCATCACTTCGATGGACGATCAGGACTTCCTGTTCCGCACCGTGCCCACGGACGCCGTTCAGGGCGTGGGCATGGCGGAACTGGCCGCCGAAGCGGGCATCAAGAACGCCGCCGTCATTTATGTCAATAACGACTACGGCAAGGGTTTGGCGGAAGCCTTCGCGGCGGCGTTCACAAGGAAGGGCGGCGCCGTGGCCCAGTCGGTCGCGTTCGAGGAAAAACAGGCGTCTTTTCGTGGAGAACTGCAAAAGGCCGCGTCCGGCGGCGCGACGCACCTGGTGCTGATCGCGTATCCGGAAAGCGGGATTCCCATTCTCAAGCAGTCCCTGGAGGGCGGGTACTTCATGAAGTTCGTCTTTTCCGACGGCATGAAGGCCAACGATATCGTCGACGCCATCGGGGCCGAATACCTCGACGGCGCGTTCGGCACGACGGCGGAATCCGCCGGCGACGCGGCGAAAATCTATCAGGCCGCCTTCGAGGCCAAATACGGTCCGACCGAAAAGCCCTACAGCGACACCGCCTACGACGCCACGATGATCCTGGCGCTGGCGGCGGCGAAGGCGGGCTCCAGCGATCCCAAGGCCATCCGGGACGCATTGCGCGACGTCGCCAACGCGCCGGGCGAAGCGGTTCTGCCGGGTGAATTCGCCAAGGGCGTCCAGTTGCTGAAGGCGGGCAAGGACATCGATTACGTCGGCGCGTCGGGGCCGGTGGATTTCGACGCCAACGGCGACGTGTCCGGAACCTTCGCCCACTGGGTGATCGAAAACGGCCGGTTCGTCACCAAGAAAGTGTTCGTTCCCGGTTCTTAACGCCTTGAATGGGCGGCGAAACCGTCCACGGGCGCAGGGCCGTGCGCAAGCCTTGCGCCCGTGGTTGTCTTGCCCGGGCGTTGAGGGTACGATCATATGCAAAAGCTGATGTGAGCCGTTTCGTTTTCGCCGAACCCATGGAGCCAACGATGCTGAAAAAATCCGCCAAATCCTTGCTCGGTCTCGTGGCCGGCGCCGTTTTGTTGTCCGCGTGCGGCGACCAAAAAGAAACGCCAGCCGTATTGCCCGAAATGCTCATCTATTGCGGCATCACCATGGCCCATCCGATGAAGGAAATCGCCCAGAACATGGAACAGGAGCTGGGCGTCAAGATTCTCATCAACCAAGGGGGGTCGGAAGACCTGTATCAAAGCCTGAAGGCCTCGCAGAAGGGGGATTTGTACCTGCCCGGATCGGCGTCGTACCGCGAACGCCACATGGAAGAAGGGCTCCTTGGGGATTTCGTCCACGTCGGCTACAACCAGGCCGCCATGATCGTTCCGCGCGGCAATCCGAAGGGGTTGACGGCGGACATCACCCTGTTGACCAAGCCCGAATACAAGGTCGTCATCGTCAACCCCGACAGCGGCAGCATCGGACGGGAAACCAAGAAAATCCTGGACGATGCCGGGATTTATCAGGCGGTTCTGGACAATGCGACGTATCTGACCACGGATTCCCGCAACCTCAACCAGGCCCTGAAGCAGGGCGACGCCGACGTGTCCATCAACTGGCGCGCCACCGCGTTTTTCGCCGAAAACAAGCCGCATATCCAGCAACTGGACCTGGACCCGGCCGTGGCGAAGCCCAAGAAGCTGGTGCTCAATCTGCTGACGTTCTCGAAAATCCAGGACAAGGCGCGCCGCTTCATGGAATACGCCTCATCGCCCGAAGGCCAGGCCATTTTCCGCAAATACGGTTTTCTTGACAACACGATGAAGGGTGACGACTGACTCCGATGGATACCCCCGCCCAACCATCTGGAGGCGAGCCGCAGGTGAACGGCGCCGTCGGCGGAGCGTTGTTGTCCCGGCGCATCTATGCGCTGCTCGGCGTGTTCCTCACGGGGTTTTTGCTTCTCGTGGGGCTTGAGCTTGGCTTCAACCAATTGTCCGCGACGTTGAACACGCGCCTGGACAACGAGCGGTCGCGCGTTCAGATCGGCGAACTGATTTCCCAGGACCTTTCCAAACTGGAAGCCAAAACCTACCAATTGGCGATGACCAGCGGCGTCAAAGGGCAGGAACGCGTGTTCCAGGACTTCGACGCCACGATCCAGTTGCTCAAGGAAAGTCTTCACGTTTTGGAAAAGGGCGGAACCATCGTCCGCAAGACCCGTCTGAACATCGAAAGCCAGGAGATCATGGAACGATCCATCACGTTCCATCCCGCGCTCGAGCGGCTTTACGTTCTGGAAGCCATCGATCTCCGCCCCAAGTTGATGCAGATCCGCGATCTGGCGGTCAAAATGACGGCCATGCTGAGCGAGCGGGAAGCGCTGAATACGGCGTCTCAGCACCAGGCCTTCGTGGACATGGGCGATCAGGCCGACAACCATCTCAAGGGGTATCCGCCGCTGTTCACCCGCATGCGGGAAAACGCCAACCGGCTGTTTTTCGAAAGTCAGCGCCAACTGCGCGACATCAAGGCCGAGATCGAACAACAGGATACCTTTTATCAATCCCTCCAGGTGGCGCTGTCCGTCGCGGTCGTGCTGGCCGTCTTGGTGTTCGGCTACCGCCTTTTGTCCCAGGTCGCCACGGCGAACCGGGATCTGCACGCCCTGGCCCGGGATCTGGAATTCCAGAAGTTCGCCCTGGACCAGCACGCCATCGTCAGCAGTACGGACGTCGATGGGAAGATTCTCTACGCCAACGACAAGTTCTGCGAAATCAGCGGCTATTCCCGCGAGGAAATGCTGGGGCATACCCACAGCATCGTGAAGTCCGGCGATCATCCGTCGACGTTCTACCGCGACATGTGGGACACCATCTCCTCCGGCAAGGTCTGGCATGGCGAGGTCAAGAACAAGAGCAGACACGGCAACCATTACTGGGTCTCCGCCACCATCGTCCCGTTTCTGGACGAGACCGGCAAGCCGTTCCGGTACATCTCCATCCGCACCGACATCACCGAACGCAAACGGATGGAAGAAGACATGCAGGACGCCAACCGGTTCCTGCAAAGTCTCACCGACGCCATGGGCGAAGGCGTCTACGTCCAGGGCGCTATGGGCGAATGCCGTTTCCTCAACCCCGAGGCCGAGCGCTTGTTGGGGTGGTCCCTGGTCGAGCTTCAGGGGCGCAGCCTCCACGACACGGTTCATTACCATCTGGAGAACGGTCAACGCGTTAGCGCCGACCATTGCCGGGTTTTGAATACCGTCAAAAAGGGTGAAACCTACCGTTCCGATGAAGAGGAGTTCATCCGCAAGAACGGCGATGTGTTCCCGGTGTCGCTGGTGTCCGTGCCCATGCTGGACGACGGCGTCATCATCGGTTCCGTCACCGTGTTCGCCGACATCACCACCCGCAAGGAGGCCGAGCGCGACATGGCCGCCGCCAAGGAAGAGGCGGAAAAGGCGAACCGGGCCAAATCCGAATTCCTGTCGTCCATGAGCCACGAACTGCGCACGCCGCTCAACGCCATCTTGGGATTCGCGCAACTGCTGGATTTCAATCCGAGCGAACCCTTGACGCCGGACCAGAAGATGTCGGTCGAGCAAATCACCAAGGGCGGCAAGCACCTGCTGGAATTGGTCAACGACGTTCTGGACCTGGCGAAGATCGAATCGGGGAAAATCGACCTGACCGTGTCCGACGTGAACTCCGATCACCTGATCGAGGAATGCGAACCCCTGGCCGCCACCTTGGCGCAAAAACGCGGGCTTCAGTTCTCGACCCGAAAAGGCAGGGGCCATGTGATCCGCGCGGATCACATGCGCCTGAAGCAGGTGCTGTTGAACCTTCTGTCCAACGCCGTGAAATACAACAGGGACGGCGGCAGCGTCGTTCTGGCGTCCGAGCCCGTTGACAACGCCATGCTGCGGTTCTCCGTTTCCGACACGGGACCGGGTATTTCCCATGACCAGCAAGCCCAGTTGTTCCAGCCGTTCTCCCGGCTGGGCAAGGAAGACAGCGAAATCGAAGGGACCGGCATCGGCCTCATCATCACCAAGCGTCTGATCGAAGCCATGGATGGGCGCATCGGCTTCGACAGCACGCCGGGCGAGGGGACCACGTTCTGGGTCGAGGTGCCGATTTCCGGCGCCGCGCAGCAAACGATGGCGCAGTTCGAACGGCGGGATGACAACACCGCACCCAAGGTCAAGCCGGGCGTGGATGTTGTCGGGCGGGTGGTCTATATCGAAGACAACCCCGCCAACATATCGCTCATGGAAACGCTGCTCGGGCATATTCCCGGCATCGAATTGAAGGTCGCGCATACCGCGGAGCTGGGGATTGTCCTGATTCACGACGTCATGCCCGATCTGGTGCTGATGGACATCAACCTGCCCGGCATGAACGGCATCGAGGCCCTGGGCGTGTTGCGCGCCGACCCAGCGACGGCCGGCATTCCCGTGATCGCCATCAGCGCGGCGGCCATGCATGCCGATGTTGCAAAGGGCAAGGCCGCCGGATTCGAGGCCTATCTCACCAAGCCGTTCAATATCCCCGAGATGCTGGCGACGATCGAAGGCATGCTGAAGGTCTAACAGGCTGCTGCCCCCCCTGATCGTGACGTCTGACTCAAAACACAAACCACACCGTCATTCCCTTAAGTCAGCGCCTATTCGCCTTCGCGAATATGACGATGTTTTGAGTTTTCCAGCAGCCTGTTAACGCCGTCGTGCGCCCTTTCCTTGGCATTGGAACACACACAAACAACTGTAATTATATGTTATATGTGGGTTAAAAATCTCACATTTGGTGTGATAATGCTGTTTTGATGCCCGTCAATCATGCTATGATAATTTCGTTGGGCGCGGGTTGGGGAACCCGCGTCACCATTTCAGGGGGGGAGGCGATGTTTCGCCTGCTGCGATATTTCTCGGTCGCCAGTTTCATATTGTTCGTCGTGTCCGCCACGCTGGTGTGGATTTACGTTTATCATCACGCCCAAGAGGACATCGTCGCGTCGTCGGAACGTCAAAACGTTTCGTTGGCGCGATTGCTGCAAAACAGCATCTGGCCTTCCTACGCCACGGCCTTGTTGTCGCTCGGCGAGCGCGATCCCGAACGCCTGAAGGCCGCGCCGTTTCTCGGCCAGCTCGACGAGGATATCCGCGCCCTGTCCCATGGACTGCCGGTTCACAAGGTGAAGATCTACGCCCTGGACGGCGCTACCTTGTATTCCTCGATCCCCAAGGAAATCGGTTTGAACAAAAGCACGAATGCCGGGTTTTTGGGGGCGAAGTCAGGGCAGGTCGTCAGCCAACTGACGTTTCGCGACGCCTTCAACGCCTTCGAGGGTGAAATTTTCAACCGGGACCTCGTGACCAGTTACATTCCGGTCCGAAGCGACGGGGATGGGGTCGTCGCCGTGTTCGAATTGTACACGGACGTCACCGAGGTCAAGGAACGGATCCAATCCACCGCAATTTGGACGGCCATAGGCCTGCCGTTGGTATTCATCGCGCTCTGGGTCATATTGTTGCTGATCGTGCGGCGCGCCGACTGCATCATACGCGATCAGTATGGGATGCTCACGGAAACGGCTGACGAGCTGATAGCCGCTCGTGACGAGATGGAAGAGCGTGTCGTGACACGCACCCGCGAACTCATGATCGAGAAGGAAAGGGCCGAATCCAGCAGCCGCGCCAAAAGCGCGTTCCTCGCCAACATGAGCCATGAACTGCGCACGCCCCTCAATGCCGTGATCGGGTTTTCCAGCATCATGAACATGCAGCTCTACGGTCCGCTCGGCGACCCGCGCTATCAGAGCTATGCCGACCATATTCAGAGTTCCAGCAATCATCTTTTGGATCTGATCAACGATGTCTTGGATTTGACCAAGATCGAGGAAGGTCTGCTGCCGTTGCACGAGGAGCATTTCGACATGGCCGCCGTGGTCGAGGAATCCATGCTGGTGATCCGACCCCACGCCGAACGGGAAGGCGTGCGGGTCGAAACCAACTTGTGCGAGGCCATATCCGACGTCTACGCCGACCGGCGTCGGATCAAGCAGGTCATGATCAATCTGCTCAACAACGCCGTCAAATTCACCCCGGAGGGGGGTGCGGTTTCCCTAACGGCCCAGGTCCGGGACAATCAGGACCTGGCGATCGTGGTGCGCGACACCGGCATCGGCATGTCGGACGACGACATCGTGGTCGCCCTTGCCCCGTTCCAGCAGGTGGACCAGGGCCTCAACCGGAAATACGAAGGAACCGGCCTCGGGCTTCCCTTGACCAAGAAGCTGGTGGAGCTGCACCAGGGCGCCATGGTGATCGAAAGCGCCACCGGGCGGGGTACGGCGGTGCATGTGACGCTTCCCGGGCAACGGGTGTGCCGGGCCGCCGAGGCGGCGCGCCAGTCCGGGATCTAGCCCCGTTTCTTGCCGTCCTGGCGTTCTGGCAACAGTCCCTCGGGCCGCCAGAGCAGGATCCCCTGAACCAGCACGCCGATCAGGAAGATGCGCAGCGCCCCGGCCTGGGTGGTGAACTCCGCCGGCAGTTTTCCGGTAAGGAATTCCGTGCCCGCCCACACCGCCCAGATCGCCATGGCCCCCAGCACCGCGCCCCGGTTGTTGGCGCTGCCGCCCGCGATCAGCATCACCCACACCAGGAAGGTGATGAATTCGGGGTCGAACGCCTCGGGGCTGATGAAGCCGGTGAAATGCGCGTACAGCGCGCCCGACAATCCCATCGCCATGGAGCCCAGCACGAACGCCTGGATGCGGAATGCGAACACGTTCTTGCCGGATGCCTGGGTTCCCGGTTCGCTTTCGCGGATGGCGCGCAGCACGCGCCCCCACGGCGACCGGCGGCCGCGCTCCAGCAGTCCATAGACCACCGCCAGCGCCGCCAGGACCACCAGAAGATCGGCGAGGGCCGGGTCCAGGGGCGTCGTGCTCAGCGCCTTGGGAATTTCCGCGACGCCGCGCACGCCGTTGGTGAGCCAGTCTTCGTTCTTGAGAAACAGGCGAACGATTTCCGCGATGCCGATGGTGGCGATGGCCAGGTAGTCGGTGCGCAGATTGAGCGTGACCAAACCGACCAACAGCGCCAGCACGCCGGAAACCAGGACGGCCCCCAGCAAGCCCACGGCGATCGGCATGTCGAAACCGCCCAGGTGGTCGGCGCTCGGCGGAGTGGTGAGAATGGCGGAGGCGTAGGCCCCGGCGGCGAAAAACCCGGCGATGCCGATGTTGAACTGCCCGGTGAAGCCCCATTGCAGGTTCAGCCCCAGCGTCATCACCGCGTAGATCCCGGCGAGGGTGAGCATGAACACACCGTAGTTGATCAGCCCCGCCCATTCCATCACGCACGCCCTCCCAACAGGCCCTGGGGCCGCGCCACCAGCATCGCCACCATGATGGCGAAGGCCACGGCGGGCTTGTAGGCGGGTTCGATCATCAGGGTGGACATCTCCACCGCGACCCCGATCACCAGACCGCCCAGGATCGCGCCGTACACCTTGCCGATGCCGCCCAGAATGGTGGCGGCGAACACCATCAACAACACGTGCCAGCCGGTCATCGGGTTGAGGTGCGTGTCCAGCGCCAGGAACACCCCGGCGGTGGCCGCGAGGCTGGCCCCGATGCCCCAGGTCCAGGCGATCACGCGTTCATTGTCGATGCCGGTGATGGCCGCCAGGTCGGGATTGTCCGCCATGGCGCGCATGGCCTTGCCCAGCTTGGTGCGGTGCAAAAACAGATGCAGCGCCACCACCAGAACCGCCGCGCCCACCACGATGGTGATGTGGTCGGGCTTGATGGCGACGCCCAGGACGCGATAGGGGATCTGGATGCCTTTTTGCAGGGCGTGGTTGCCGGGACCCCAGATCATCTGGATCAGCGCGCGCAGCGCCATGGCGATGCCGAACGACGAGATCAGCAAGATCACCGGTTGCGTGCGGCGCAGCCTGCGGTACACCAGCCGGTCGATGGCGATGGCCAGCGCGACGGTCACCACGATGGCGAAGGGCAGGGCGCCGAACACCGGAAACCCCAGGCCCGTGACGAACGACAGCGCGATGTAGGCGCCGAACGTCATCATGTCGCCGTGGGCGAAATGGGCGAAACGCAGAATGCCGAACAGCATGGACACGCCGATCGCCCCCAGCGTCAGGATCGATCCCAACACCAGGCCGTAAACCAGCATTTGCAACACGTCAGCCACCGGCTCTCATCCCCCCAGGAACATCCGCGCCACGTCCGGATCGTCGAGAAGCTCGCGCCCCGTGCCGTCGTGGCGGTTGCGGCCCATCACCAGGACGTGCCCTTTGTCGGCGATTTCAAGGGCTTGGCGGGCGTTCTGTTCGACCATCAAGATGGTGACGCCCAACAGGTCGTTGACGGTCTTCACCAGTTCGAAGGTCTGGTCGATGTATTTGGGGCTGAGGCCCGCCGTCGGCTCGTCCAGCAACAGCATGCGCGGCTCCATCATCATGGCGCGGCCCATGGCCAGCATCTGGCGTTCGCCGCCGGACATGGTCCCGGCGGGTTGGGCGCGGCGTTCCTTGAGGCGTGGGAACAGTTCGAACACCCGCTCCATCTGTTCGCGAAAGTCGTCGTCCCGCAGGAACGCGCCCATTTCCAGGTTTTCCTCCACCGTCATGGTGGGGAACACATTGTTTTCCTGCGGCACGTAGGCGAGGCCGTGGGCCACCACCTTCTGCGTGGCCAGATTGGTGATGTCCTCGCCGTTGAAGAAGATGCCGCCCTTGTGGATATGGGCGAGCCCGAACACCGCCTTCATCAATGTCGACTTGCCCGCGCCGTTGGGGCCGATGATGACGGCGATCTCGCCGTGGGCGACCTCCAACGAGCAGCCGTTGAGAATGTCCGCCTTGCCGTAGCCGCCGCGCACCTCTTCGATCTTCAGCAGGCTCATGTCGCGCGTCCTCCGCGGCCCGCCGCCGCCCGCCCGCCGCCCAGGTAGGCTTCCAGCACGTCTTCGTTGGCGCGGATGTCCGCCATGGAGCCATGCGCGATCACCGCGCCCTGGCTCATGCACACCACCGGGTCGCACAATTCGGTGATCACGTCCATGTCGTGTTCGATGATGCAGACGGTGAAGCCGCGTTCCTCGTTGAGGCGGCGGATCATGGCCGTCAGCTTGACCATCAGGGTCGGGTTGACGCCCGCGCCGGGTTCGTCGAGCAGCACCATCTTGGCGTCCGTCATCAGGCAACGGCCCAGCTCCAACAGTTTCTTCTGTCCGCCCGAAAGGTTGCCCGCCAGCTCATCGGCGACATGGGGAATTTCCAGGAAATCCAGCACCTCGTCCGCCTTTTCGCGCACGCGCTTTTCCTCCGCCGCCACCTTCCAGGGCAGGAACCAGGTGGCGAACAGGTTCTCGCCGCTTTGTTCCGGCGGGGCGACCATGAGGTTTTCGCGCACCGTCATGCGTTGGAACGTCTGCGGCAATTGGAAGGTGCGCACCAGACCCAGATGGAACCGTTCATGTGGGGAAAGGGCGGTGATGTCCTGGCCGTCCAGCAGGATTCGTCCGGAATCGGGCTTGAGAAATCCCGCCGCGATGTTGAACAGGGTGGTCTTGCCCGCGCCGTTGGGACCGATCAGTCCGGTAATGGAGCCCCGGGCGATGTCGAACGAGCATTCGTCGACCGCCGTGACGCCGCCGAAAGACTTGGAGAGGGTGCGGATGGACAACATGGACCTAGCCTATTCACGGCGGCAGCCCGTCTCAAGCGCAAAAAGTGGACAAATCGTGCTAATATCTATATGAAATCGCCATCAAGCGCACCATATTCGACGGAACCACCACGGAACGGGGCACCGATGATCCAAATCATTCGCGCCAAATTGCATGGAATGCGCGTCACCGACGCCAATCTGGAATACCAGGGCTCCATCACCCTGGACCCGGAATTGTGCGAACGCGTCGGCATCTATCCGTTGGAATTCGTCGACATCTGGAACAAAAGCAACGGCGCGCGCATCCAGACCTATGTGATCCTGGGCGAACCGGGTTCGCGTTGCTGCGTGCTGAACGGCTCCGCCGCGCGCCACTGTCAGCCGGGCGACGAGATCATCATCGCGGCCCGCGAATACGTCACCCGCGCGGAACTGCACGACATCAAGCCCAAGGTGCTGACCTTCACCAAGGACAACGAAATCGACCAGGAACTCTATTACGACGTCTACGCCACCGAGGATCGCGAATTCAATTTCCGCATCATGAACGGCGACAACGTGGTCGATTTTCGCGAATCCGCGCGCAAGACCGCCACCTAAGCGGCCTTTTTCCCCAAAAACCGTCATTTCGCAGAGGCGCGAGCGCTTGTGCCCGCTTGTTTGCGGGCGACGATATATGGTAATGAGGCCATCACTCATATACAAATGACGAGACAACTGGAAACGGACGGACCGACATGTCGAAGGACACCATTGCGATCGCCTGCGATCACGGCGCATTCAGCCTCAAGGAACACATCGTCGCGTACTTGACCAAGAACGGGTACGAGATCCTCGACCTCGGCGTGAACAACACGGAGTCCGTGGATTATCCCGATTACGGCTACAAGATGGCCCAGGCGATCAAGGCCGGCACGGTGTCGCGCGGCATTCTGATGTGCGGCAGCGGCATCGGCATTTCCATCGCGGCGAACCGGTTCCCGGAAGTCCGCGCCGCGCTGGTCCACGACGTCACCTGCGCGCGCCTTTCGCGCGAACACAATAACGCCAACGTCATCGTGTTCGGCGGGCGCATGATCGGCCCGGATCTCTGCGAGGAATGCATCGACACCTTCCTCAACACGGAATTCGAAGGCGGCCGCCACGAACGCCGCGTCGGCAAACTGTCCAATCCCCCGCTTTAATTTCCAGAAGCAGAGCACGCATCCATGACCGCTTATCCCAACGACGAACTGGCCCAGTTCTTCAGCAAGTCCCTGGCCGAAACCGATCCCGACGTCAAGGCGTCCATCGACCATGAGCTTGGCCGTCAGCAAAACCAGATCGAACTGATCGCCTCCGAAAACATCGTTTCCAAGGCGGTGATGGAAGCCCAGGGCAGCGTGCTCACCAACAAGTACGCCGAAGGCTATCCGGGGCGGCGCTACTACGGCGGTTGCGAATATGTCGACGTCTCCGAAGCCCTGGCGATCGACCGCGCCAAGCAGCTGTTCGGCTGCCAGTTCGCCAACGTGCAGCCGCACTCCGGCGCGCAGGCCAACGGCGGCGTGTTCATGGCGCTGCTCAAGCCCGGCGACACCATCATGGGCATGAGCCTGGCGGCCGGCGGTCATCTGACCCATGGCGCGCCGCCCGCGCAGTCCGGCAAGTGGTTCAACGCGGTGCAGTACGGCGTCAACGAAAGCGATCAACGCATCAACTTCGACGAAGTCGAGGCGCTGGCCCGTGAACACAAGCCCAAGCTGATCGTGTGCGGCGGCTCCGCGTATCCGCGGGTCATCGAGTTCCAGCGATTCCGCGCCATCTGCGACGAAGTCGGCGCGTACATGATGGTCGACATGGCGCACTTCGCCGGTCTGGTGGCGGCGGGGTTGCATCCGACCCCCGTCGGCATCGCAGACATCGTCACCACCACCACGCACAAGACACTGCGCGGCCCGCGCGGCGGCATGATCCTCACCAACGACGAGGACATCGCCAAGAAGATCAACTCGGCCATCTTCCCGGGTTTGCAGGGCGGCCCGTTGATGCACGTCATCGCCGCCAAGGCCGTGGCCTTCGGCGAGGCGCTGAAGCCCAGCTACAAGGCGTATATCCAGCGCGTGAAGGACAACGCCGCGACCCTGGCCCAGACCATGGTCGACGGCGGCTATGCCATCACTTCGGGCGGCACCGATACGCACCTGATGCTGGTCGACCTGCGGCCCAAGGGCGTCAAGGGCAACATGGCCGAAAAGGCGCTGGAACGCGCCGGCATCACCTGCAACAAGAACGGCATCCCGTTCGACCCGGAAAAGCCGATGGTCACGTCGGGCATCCGTCTCGGCACCCCGGCGGCCACCACGCGCGGCTTCGGCACGGCCGAATTCAAGCAGGTCGGCGAGATGATCTGCGAAGTGCTCGACGGTCTGGCGGCGCATGGCGAGGAAGCCAACGGCGAGGTCGAGGCCAAGGTGCATGCCCGCGTTCTGGAGCTGTGCAAGCGGTTCCCGATTTACGCCTAATCCTGGAGTAGGGGGAGGGTCAGCCCATGCGCTGTCCGTTTTGCGGCAACAACGACACCCAGGTGAAGGACTCGCGGCCCAGCGAGGACAACGCCACCATCCGCCGTCGCCGCTACTGCACATCGTGCGGTTCGCGCTTCACCACGTTCGAGCGGGTGCACCTGCGCGAGCTCACGGTGATCAAGACGAACGGCGAAAAGGTTCCGTTCGACCGGGAAAAGGTCAAGCGGTCCATGGAGATCGCGCTGCGCAAACGCCCCGCCACCGAGGACCAGATCGAACGCGTGGTCAATGGCATCCAGCGTTCCCTGGAAACCTCGGGCGAGTCGGAGATTCCGTCCAAGGTGATCGGCGAGTTGATCATGGAGCGCCTCATGGAGCTCGACAAGGTGGCCTACGTCCGCTTTGCGTCCGTCTACAAAGATTTCCACGAAGTCAAGGACTTCAACGAGTTTATTGGAAATCTGGGTGAGCGCGACTAACCCATCCGGGACGTCCCGCGACGCCGCCTACATGCGTGCGGCGCTGTCCTTGGCGCGGCGTGGTCTTGGCAATACCGCGCCCAATCCGGCGGTGGGATGCATTCTGGTCCATGAGGGACGCGTTGTCGGCCGGGGCTGGACCCAGCCCGGCGGCCGCCCGCACGCCGAGGCCGTGGCGCTGACCCAGGCCGGGGACGCGGCCCGGGGCGCCACCGCCTATGTGACGCTGGAGCCCTGCGCGCATTTCGGCGTCACGCCGCCGTGCGCCAGCGCCCTGATCGCGGCCGGGGTCAAACGGGTGGTCAACGCCGTGTCCGATCCCGACCAAAGGGTTTGCGGCAAGGGGCTGAAAATGCTTCGCGACGGCGGGGTAGAGGTTGTCGACGGCGTTCTTCGCGACGAAGCCTGGCGGGCCAACCTGGGCTTTTTCCTGCGTCTCACGCGCCATCGCCCGATGTTTACGCTGAAGCTGGCGACGGACCGGGACGGCCAGATTCCCAAGCGCGGCGCGCAAGGCCCGGACAAATGGATCACGTCGCCCGAGGCGCGCCGGCGCGGTCACATGCTGCGCGGCCAACACGACGCCGTGCTGTTCGGCATCGGCACCGTGCTGGACGACGATCCCGAATATACCTGCCGCGTTCCCGGTTGGCCCCAAAGCAATCCTGTCCGTATTCTAGTAGACAGCAAGCTTTCCATTCCCCATGGCGCGAAACTGTTGCAAACCCTGGCGGACGCGCCGCTTTGGATCGTCACCACCGACGCGGCCGACCAACGGCGGGCGCTGGACCTGGAAGCCCTTGGCGTCACCGTGATCCGCGCGCAAGACACGCGAGAAGGCCGCCCCACCGTTGCCTGGATCGCCGCCGAACTGGCCGGGCGCGGCCTCAACCGCGTGCTGATCGAAACGGGGCCCGCGCTGGTGACGGCGTTTCTGGACGCCGCCGTGGTGGACGAGGTCCACTGGTTCCGCGCGCATAAGGCGCTGGAGGACGCCGGAACGCCGGCTTTTTCGCCCATGGCCCTGGAAAGGCTGGCCTTGCGGCGTCAAGCCGTGCTACAGGCAGGGCCTGACGCATTGGAAATCTACCAGACGGGGGATTGATCCGTGTTCACGGGTATTGTCACCGACATCGGCCGCGTGCGCGCGGTCGCCAAAACCGCATCGGACAGCACTGACGGCGAGGGCCGCCGGTTCGAGATCGAGACCGCGTTCGACACCGCCGACATCGCCATCGGCGGGTCCGTGGCCCACGACGGCGCGTGCATGACCGTGGTGGACAAGGGCGACGGCTGGTACGCCATCGAAGTGTCCGCCGAAAGCCTGTCGAAGACCACGCTCGGTTCGTGGGACGTCGGCCGGCGCATGAACCTGGAACGCGCCATGCGGCTGGGCGACGAACTGGGTGGGCATATCGTGTCCGGCCACGTGGACGGGGTGGGGGAAATCCTGACCCGCGCGCCCGAAGGCGATTCCGTGCGCTTCACCTTCCGCGCGCCTGACGCCCTGGCCAAGTATCTGGCGCCCAAGGGCTCTATCACCATCGACGGGGTTTCGCTGACCGTCAACGAAGTGAACGGATCGGAATTCGGCGTCAACATCATCCCCCACACGCAGACCGCCACCACGCTGGGGGCCAGGCGGGCGGGCGATAAGGTAAATCTGGAAATCGACATGCTGGCGAGGTATGTTGCCCGGCTCTTGGGTAAGGAATAAGAAACGTGCCGTTCAAAGATAAACTCTCCCCCATCGAGGACATCATCGAAGACGCCCGCAACGGGCGCATGTTCATCCTCGTGGACGACGAAGACCGGGAAAACGAAGGCGATCTGGTGATCCCGGCGCAGATGGCGACGCCCGAGGCGATCAACTTCATGGCCATGCACGGGCGCGGCCTGATCTGTTTGACGTTGACCCGCCAGCGCGTCGAGGACCTGGAACTGCCGCACCAGACGCAAAAGAACGTGTCGCGCCATTCCACCGCCTTCACCATGTCGATCGAGGCGCGCGAAGGCGTGACCACCGGCATTTCGGCGTCGGACCGCGCGCGGACCATCTCGGTCGCCATCGATCCGACCAAGGGCAAGGCCGACATCGCCACGCCCGGCCACGTGTTTCCGCTGGAAGCCCGGGACGGCGGCGTCCTGGTGCGCGCGGGCCACACCGAGGCGGCGGTGGACATCTCCCGCCTGGCCGGCCTCAATCCGTCCGGCGTGATCTGCGAGATCATGAACGAGGACGGCACCATGGCGCGCCTGCCGGACCTGATCCCATACGCGGAAAAACATAATCTCAAGATCGCCACCATCGCCGACCTGATCGCGTATCGCCTGCGCAAGGACAACGTGATCGAGCGGGTCCACAGCCAGCCTTTCGATAGCGTGCATGGTGGGGCGTTCGACATGATCATCTACCGCAGCGCCCTGGACGGCACCGAGCACGTCGCCCTGACGCGGGGCGACCTGACCACCGGCGGTCCGGCCCTGGTGCGCATGCACGCCATGGACATCCTGACCGACGCGCTGGGCGACGCCACTGGCGGCAAGGCCGGAACGCTGCAACGCTCCATCAAGGCCGTGGCCGACGAGGGGCGCGGCGCGGTGGTTCTGATCCGCCACCCCCGCCCGGACGCCATGACGATCCATGTCAAGGGCGTGTCCGAACAGGAAGCCCAGGATCGCGGCGGCATCGCGGCGGAACTGCGCAATTACGGCGTCGGCGCGCAGATCCTGCTGGATCTGGGCATCCGCGAAATGATTTTGTTGTCCAATACCCCCCACACCATCATCGGGCTGGAAGGGTTCGGCCTCACCGTCGCGGGCCAGCGGCCCATTCCCGAATAGGAGCATCATCATGGCGCACAAGGTTCTCATCATCGAAGCCCCGTTCTACCAGCACATCACCGACGAGTTGGTGAAGGGCGCGACCGCCAAGCTGGACGCCGATGGCGTGGACTACGACCGCGTTTCGGTGCCGGGCGCGTTCGAAATTCCGGGCGTGATCGCGCTTTCCGAGGAAGCGATGGAGGAACATCCCGTCGCCGCCACCCGCTATGACGGCTACGTCGCGCTGGGCTGCGTGATTCGCGGCGAAACGACGCATTACGACTACGTCGCCGGGGAAAGCTGCCGCGCCTTGATGGAGCTGACCCTGGACGGCGTCGCCATCGGCAACGGCATCCTGACGGTCGAGAACGAGGCCCAGGCCCTGGTGCGCGCGGGCGTCGACAAGAAGAACAAGGGCGCGGACGCCGCCGAGGCCTGCGTGCGCATGATCGAAGTGCGCAAGTCCCTGATGCACGGGAACCTCGCATGAGCCAAGCCGCGGCGCACCGGTTCGACGTCAAGAAACGCCGCGCCGCGCGCATGGCCGCGGCGCAGACGCTTTACGAGCTCGACATGGTCGGAGGCGACGTCGATCCGGTCTTGCGCACGTACCTGGACAAGCGTTGGTCCGTCATCGCATTGGAAGACGAGGACGGCGACGAAGTGGGCGAGGCGGAGCTTCTGGAGCCCGACCAGACCTTTCTCATCGACGTCGTGCGCGGCGTCACTGCGCGCAAACCCGAAATCGATGATATGCTCGATAAGGCTCTGGGCGAGAAATGGGACCTGGGACGCCTCGAGGTGTTGATGCGTTCCATCCTTCGCGCCGGAGCCTATGAGTTGTTGGCGCGATCCGACGTTCCGGCGAAGGTCGTGATCAACGAATACATGGATGTCGCCAACGCCTTCTTCACCGAGGGCGAACCGAAAATGGTCAACGGCGTGTTGGATCGCCTGGCGCACATCCTTCGCGATGGCGCGATGGATTAGGATTTCCGCGCCCCCAAAGGAACCGAGCCATGTCCAATCCCCTTACCGGTTCCGAGTTCGACATCATCGAACGCTATTTCAAGCCCTTGACCGGCGGGCATGCGGAAGCCCTGAACTTGGCCGACGACGCCGCCGTCATCGCGCCGCAAAAGGGGAGAGACACCGTCGTCACCACGGATGCCGTGGTATCCGGTGTGCATTTTCTCGACAGTCTCAGCCCAGGCGACATCGCACACAAGGTCGTCGGCGTGAACCTGTCGGACCTGGCCGCCATGGGCGCCAGGCCGTTCGGCGTCTTTCTGGCGGCGCAGTTCGCCAAGGACATTTCCGAAGACTGGATCGCGTCCTTCACCCAAGGAATCGGCGAGGCTCTCGCCCCGTCCGGGGCGCGGCTGTTGGGCGGCGACACGGTCACCACGCCCGGTCCCATGGCGTTCACCATCACGGCGCTCGGCACGGTGCGCGAGGGGGGCGCCATTTTGCGTTCGGGGGCCGAAGCCGGCGACATCGTCTTCGTCAGCGGCACCATCGGCGACGCCGCGCTGGGGCTGGCGGTTCTGGGCGGGCGTTTGACGGAATTGGCGGAGGACGACAATTTTTTCCTGGCCCGGCGCTATGCGCGCCCACAGCCCCGCGTGCGGCTCGGCATGGCGCTCTGCGAAGGGCGGACCGCGACGGCGGGAATCGATGTTTCAGACGGCCTGGCCGCCGATCTGCGCCATATCTGCGAGACGTCTGGCGTCAGCATGGAAATCGACGCGTCCAGCGTTCCGTTGTCCGAGGCCGCGCGGGCCGCGCTGAAACATCAGCCGGATCTCCTGGAAACGGTGTTGAGCGGCGGCGACGATTACGAGTTGGCCTTCACGGCGCCGCCGGGACGGCGCAAGGAGGTTCTGGAACTGGCGCAAGAGGCCGGCACGCCGGTCACGGAAATCGGCCGCATCGTGGCGCAACAGACGGGCAAGGGGCCGGAAGTCCGGGTCTTCGCCGAAAACGGCATGATTTTGGATTTGGGTGCGGGGGGGTACCGGCACTTTTAAGGGCTTCACCGTTGCAGCCGACGCGCGATGGCGATAGGTTCGGTAAGCGCTTTTCCTCGAAAGAACCGGATTTCGGACACGGGACATGAAAAAACTCGTCATCGCCTTCGCCATTTTGATCTTTCTCGCCGGCGGCACGGTCAGCATCCTCAAATACATGGAGCTGGGGCCGTTCGAACTGAGCGAGGAAGAAAAGGCCGCCAAGGAGAGCGAGCAAAAGGCGTCCATGTTCGCGCCCAAACCGCGCTACATCGAGATGGATCCCATCCAGGTTCCGGTGTTTCAGGACAACGACGTCGCGGGCACCATCATGATCAACTACAAGCTTGAGGTCAAAACCATCGACAACGAAAAGCTCGTGGCGAAGAACCAGCGCCGGTTGTCCGACGCCCTGATCAAGGATTTTTCGTATTACATTCCGCGCACGCTGCGCAACAACAAGACCCTCGACGTCACGCTGATCAAGCACCGCATCCAGATGACAGCCAACAAGATGTTGGGAGAGGACGTCGTCACCGATGCCTTGATTCAGGCCATGACCAGCACCTCCGACTGAGGCTCCCATCCATCTCGTCTTGATAAACATCAAGTTTTTCAAACGGTAACGGTGATTTCACACTTTAGACGCCGTTTTGGAATGATTATGGGCGGATTTAACATGGAAAAGGCGATTTCATTGCATTTTTCCGCTGGCTTTTGTTGCTTTGGACATTGATATCTGGCAACCTGCTTTAGCTTTTTGGACATATAAGCAAGTGCTAAAGTATGTCCGTGCACATGGGGTATGAATTACCCAAGGGGAGAAGGATTTCATGGCAAGCACCTATTATCTCGTGATCGCCTGCGGTTTCGCGGCGATTCTTTATGGCGTATACGCCGTTCGTTCGGTGATGGCGCAACCCGCCGGCAATGAGCGGATGCAGCAAATCGCCGCCGCCATCCAGGAAGGCGCGGGCGCGTATCTCAACCGCCAGTACCGCACCATCGGCATGGTCGGCATCGTCGTCGGCGTCGTCTTGGCCGTCACGCTCGGCAAGTGGGCTGCCATCGGCTTCGCCATCGGCGCGATCCTGTCGGGCCTCGCCGGTTACGTTGGCATGAACGTATCCGTCCGCGCCAACGTGCGCACGGCCGAAGCCGCCGCCAAGCATGGCCTGGACGGTGGCCTTGACGTCGCGTTCAAATCCGGCGCGGTGACGGGCCTTCTGGTGGTCGGTCTCGCCCTGCTGGGCGTCACGGGGTACTACATGGCCCTTCGCGGCATCTATGACGCCAACGATCCCGCGCAAATGCGCCACATCCTCGAGGCCCTGGTGGCCCTTGGCTTCGGCGCGTCGCTGATCTCCATCTTCGCCCGTTTGGGCGGCGGCATCTTCACCAAGGGCGCCGACGTGGGCGCCGACCTGGTGGGCAAGATCGAAGCCGGCATCCCCGAAGACGATCCCCGCAACGCCGGCGTGATCGCCGACAACGTGGGCGACAACGTGGGCGACTGCGCGGGCATGGCCGCCGACCTGTTTGAAACCTACGCCGTGACGGTGGTCGGCACGATGCTTCTGGGCGCCATCTTCTTCACCCAGGCTTCGCAGGAATTGATGATGCTGTTCCCGCTGGTCGTGGGCGGCGTTTGCATCCTGGCCTCGGTCGCCGCGACGTTCTTCGTCAAGCTGGGATCCAGCCAGTCGGTGATGGGCGCCCTGTACAAGGGCTTCATCGCCTCGGCCGTGATCTCGGCGGTGCTGATCGCCGCCATCATCCAGACCATGATGGGCGGCTTCGACGTGGCCACCACCATGTCCACGGGCAAGACCATCACCAACATGGACCTGTACGCTTCGGCTCTCGCGGGTCTGGTGGTCACGGGGTTGATCGTGTGGATCACCGAATACTACACCGGCACAGACCACCGTCCGGTGCGTTCCGTGGCGCAATCCTCCACCACCGGCCACGGCACCAACGTGATCCAGGGCCTCGCGGTTTCCATGGAATCCACGGCTCTGCCGGTTTTGGTGATTTGCGCGGGCATTATCTTCAGCTATCTGACCGCGGGTCTCTACGGCATCTCGGTTGCGGCGACGACCATGTTGGCTCTGGCCGGCATGGTGGTGGCTCTGGACGCCTTCGGCCCGGTCACGGACAACGCCGGCGGCATCGCCGAAATGGCCGACCTGCCCGCCGACGTGCGCAACACCACCGACACCTTGGACGCGGTCGGCAACACCACCAAGGCCGTGACCAAGGGCTACGCCATCGGCTCCGCCGGTCTGGCGTCGCTGGTGCTGTTCGCGGCGTACACCGAGGATCTCAAGCACTACTTCCCGCATCTGGCGGATCAGGTGGATTTCGGCTTGCAGAATCCGTACGTGGTGATCGGCCTGTTCATCGGCGGTCTGCTGCCGTATCTGTTCGGCTCCATGGGCATGATGGCCGTGGGCCGCGCGGCGGGCGACGTGGTCGTCGAAGTGCGCCGTCAGTTCCGCGAAATGCCGGGCATCATGGAAGGCACGCAGAAGCCTGACTACGCCCGTTGCGTGGACATGCTGACCAAGGCGGCCATCCGCGAGATGATCGTTCCGTCCATGCTGCCGGTGTTCGCGCCGGTGGTGATGTACTTCGTCATCCTGGGCGTGGCCGATCAGGCCGCCGCCCTGTCGGCGCTGGGCGCGATGCTGTTGGGTACCATCGTGACCGGCATCTTCGTGGCGATTTCCATGACGTCGGGTGGCGGCGCATGGGACAACGCCAAGAAGTACATCGAAGACGGCAACTACGGCGGCAAGGGCTCCGATGCCCATAAGGCGGCCGTCACGGGCGACACCGTCGGCGATCCGTACAAGGACACCGCCGGCCCGGCCGTCAACCCGATGATCAAGATCATCAACATCGTGGCGATCCTGCTGCTGGCCATGCTGGCCTAAGCGATCGCGAGAAAGCGAACGAAAAACCCCGGCGGAGCGATCCGCCGGGGTTTTTCATGTCCGCGTCGGTTTGGCGCGGCAGGGGAGGGACGCCCCACGAAATCCGATTATTTCTTGTTGAACCGCCCGATGTTGCTGAGCATCTGTTCGATCATGCCCAACGTGTTGCCGGCGGTGGGGGTTTTGCGGTCCACGGGTTCGACGGGTTCCGACGCCCCTTGGTCCAACAGGGCCACATCCTCGACCACGCCGTGTTCGTTGAAGCGGATTTGGACGATCTGGCGCTTGGTCAATTCCGGTGCGAGGAACGCCGTGGTTTCGGTGTTTTCCGAAATGTAATACCAGTTTTCCGTTCCCAGACGGGTGACGTTGGACGGCGAGCCGAGTTTCGCCAAGACCTGATCGCGGGTGACCTTGCCTGGTTCGATCTGGTTCACAAGGTCCAAGTCCACGTTGTTGCCGCGGTTGTCGACGCGCGGCGCGCAGCCGCCCGCGATGACCAGGGCCGTCAAGGCCACGGCGGCGGCGGGACGCCACGCAGCAAGGCGGGATGGGACGGAAGTCGAAACTGGGGCTTTTTTCTTGTTCGGCATTGCCCTACATTCGCCCGGCGAGACACCGGAGCCTAGAATTGAAAGAGCCCCAAAAATCGCATTTGCAGGTGCGCTTTGTCAATCATGGCGCGGAGCCCCCCACACAGCATTGGAGAATCCCTGTTTTCCATGAAGGCGTTTTTGAAAAAACTCGGTTTCGTCAGCCCCGATCCGGCGGCCATGGCGCTCTATGCCACGGCGGTCCTCGCGGCGCGCGAGGAGACCTACTATACCGCATGCGGCGTCCCGGACACCCTGGACGGCCGCTTTGACATGGTGTCGCTTTGCGTATCCCTGGTGAACGCGCGAATCTCGCGCATGGCCTCCGAGCACCCGGAGCGGGCCCGCGACCTGATCCAGGAACTGTTCGACGTCATGTTCGCCGACATGGACATCAATCTGCGCGAGATGGGTGTTTCGGACGAGGGCATGAAATACCGGATCAAACCCATGGCGAGCGCCCATGCGGGGCGTGTGGTGGCCTATGGCGAAGCGGTGTCCGTTCAAGACGACACGGAGCGTCTGAAGCGCCTTGGCGAAGTGGTGAAGCGCAACATCTTCCGCAATTGCGAGGACAAGTCGGGCGCCGATTCCGTCGCCCGCCGGGCATTCGCCTTGTCACGGCAACTGGACGAAGCCTCGGACGACGACATTTGGAGCGGACGGTTCGAATTCAAGGCGGTCGCGCATGCGCCCGCCACGGGGGGAGGGGATTCATGAAAGAGAGCGTTTCGCCTCGGCGCAACGAACTGTCCCGTCCGGTGGCCGTTTCGTCGCTGGCTCATCAGGCCATGGATATGGACATTGTGGCCAGCGACCGGGAGCGCGCCGCGCTGGCCGAACGTCTCAAGATCGACCGCCTGGACGCCTTGAACGCGCACGCGCTGCTCACGCTGCTGCCTTCGGGGGACGTCCGCCTGGACGTCCGTTTCCAGGCGCGCGTGACGCAGACCTGCTCGATCACCCTCGATCCGGTCCACGGCGAGGTATCCCGCGCATTCACGACCACCTACAGCGCCCATGCCGACGAGGACTGGGGGCATGGGGAAGAGGAATTCACGGATCTCGACGACGATATCGAGCCGCCGGAACCGATCATCGGCGGCACCATCGACGTTGGCGAGGCGGTCGTGGAGCAATTAGCCCTTGAAATCGACCCCTTTCCCCGCGTAAAAGGCGCTCACTTCGATGGATTCTCGACGGACCCGAAGGGGCCGGAACCGGAACCGGAAGAGAAAAGAAATCCTTTTGCGGTCCTGTCGAAGCTCAAATTGCCGCCGGAAAGTGCCGAATAAGGGGGTGAACCTCTTGCCCCGGCGTCTTTTTTTGTATAAGTAAGCACCCCCGGCCCACTGTTGTGGGCCCGATGAACCAGTTTAAGGAACGACAGATGGCTGTCCCTAAGCATAAAGTTTCGAGCTCCAAGCGCAACATGCGTCGTTCGCACGACGCCCTGAAGAGCAACGCGTACGAGGAATGCCCGTCCTGTGGCGAACTGAAGCGCCCGCACCATGTTTGCGCTTCTTGCGGCCAGTACAACAACCGCGAAGTCGTCACCGCCGAAGACGCCGCTTAATTCCGGCAACGGGTTGCGGTAACGAGGGGCTCTGAAACGTGTCCAAGTCCATTACCCTCTCCATTGACGCCATGGGCGGCGACAAGGCTCCCGACATGGTGGTTGAGGGTATGGAACTTGCGTTGCAGGAATTGTCCGCCACGCGGTTCATCCTTTATGGCCGCTCCGAACAGCTGATGCCGTTGCTGGCGAAATATCCCCGCGTGGCGCGCAATTGCGAATTGCGCCACACGGACGATGTCGTCAGCGGCGATGAAAAGCCCGGGGTCGCCTTGCGATCCGGGCGGCAGTCGTCCATGCGCAAGGCCATCGACGCCGTCGGCGCGGGCGAGGCCGACGGCGTGGTGTCCGCCGGCAACACCGGCGCGCTGATGGCGATGGCCAAGTTCGTCCTCAAGACGCTCCCCGGCATCGACCGTCCGGCCATCGCTTCGCTGCTGCCCACCATGCGCGGCGAAAGCGTGATGCTGGACTTGGGCGCGAACATCCAGTGCGACGCTGAAAACTTGGTGCAGTTCGCGGTGATGGGCGAGGTGTTCGCGCGTCACGTCCTGCACATCGACAAACCGTCCATCGGCATCCTCAATGTCGGCACCGAAGTCCTCAAAGGCAACGATTCCGTGAAGCAGGCGGCGGCGATCCTCAAGGAAACGCACCTGCCGATCCACTTCTACGGCTTCGTCGAAGGCGACGACATCGGGGCGGGCACCGTCGACGTCATCGTCACCGACGGATTCACCGGAAACGTGGCGCTGAAAACCCTGGAAGGCACGGCGAAGATGTTCGCCGACGGGCTCAAGCAGGAATTCCGCAAGAACTGGGGGCGCAAGCTGGGCGCGCTTTTCGCGCTTCCCGCGATCAACAGTTTCCGTACCCGATTCGACCCCCGCCGCTACAACGGCGCGATGTTCCTGGGTTTGGGCGGCATTTGCGTAAAAAGTCACGGGGGCACGGACGCCTTGGGTTTCTGCCATGCCATCAAGGTCGCGCACGAATTGGTGCAGGACCGGTTGAACGACGGCATCAAGGAGGACTATGCTCGGTTCAGTTCCGAACATCACGTCATTCCTGAAATCCTCGAGGAAGATTCCTAAATCATGGCTTATCGCTCCCGTATCATCGGCACCGGTTCCCATCTTCCGGACAAGGTGCTGACCAACGCCGACATGGCGAAACTGGTCGACACCACCGATGAATGGATCGTGGAGCGCACCGGCATCCGTCAGCGTCATATCGCGAAGGAAGGCGAAACCACGTCGGTCCTGGCGTTTCAGGCGGCGGAAAACGCCTTGGAAATGGCTGGCGTCACGGCTCACGACATCGATCTGGTCATTGTCGCCACCACCACGCCGGACAACACCTTTCCGTCCACCGCGACCAAGGTGCAGGCCATGCTGGGCATGGAAAACGGCGCGGCGTTCGACGTGCAGGCCGTGTGTTCCGGATTCGTGTACGCGCTGGCGACGGCCGACAATTTCATTCGTTCCGGCCAGGTCAAGCACGCGCTCGTCATCGGCGCGGAAGTGTTTTCGCGCATCGTCGACTGGGCAGACCGCAGCACCTGCGTGCTGTTCGGCGACGGCGCCGGCGCGGTCGTCCTGAAATCCGTCGAGGCGGAGGAGGGCGAACAGGTCGGCATTCTGTCCACGCACCTCCATTCCGACGGCAAGCTGCGTGATCTGCTGTACACCGACGGCGGCCCCGGCACCAATTCCACCGTCGGCCACGTGCGCATGCTGGGCCGGGAACTGTTCCGCCACGCGGTCAACAATCTGGCGTCCGTCGTGGACGAGGCGCTCGAAGCCAACGGCTTGAAAGCCGAGGATATATCCTGGCTGGTGCCGCATCAGGCCAACAAGCGCATTCTGGACGGGACCGCGCGCAAGCTGGGCATGGGCGAGGATCGGGTGGTCGTCACCGTCGATCGTCACGCCAACACGTCCGCCGCGTCCGTGCCGCTGGCGCTCGACGAAGCCGTTCGCGATGGACGGATCAAGCCGGGTGACCTTGTGCTGATGGAGGCCATGGGCGGTGGCTTGACCTGGGGCGCGGCGCTGGTGCGCTGGTAATCCCGGCGTTTTTTTTCAATCGACACGTCATTTTTGCGCCGGGAACGCGACGCGCTCCCATGGCGATTCCGTGCGTCTTCTCATCCCTTTGATATTGACGGTTTTTGTGCATCGCGATACGATTTTGTCTCAACCTTGGAAAGGGATGCGTCGGATGTCCAACGAAACGATCACACGCGCGCAATTGAGCGAGGCCGTCTATCAGGAAGTGGGGCTTTCCCGCAACGAATCCGCCGATCTTCTGGAATCCGTCCTGTCGATCATTACCGACGCTCTGGCGAAGGGGGAAACGGTGAAGATCTCGTCTTTCGGAAGCTTTTCGGTTCGCCAGAAGGGACAGCGCATCGGCCGCAACCCCAAAACCGGCGAAGAGGTTCCGATTTTGCCGCGCAAGGTCCTGGTTTTCCGCCCGTCCCAGGTGATGAAGGCCCGCATCAACGCCAAACGCAGCCCGTCCTGAGTCCAGGGCTGACGGCACATGGCGAAGTCCTCATCGTCCAGACGCGCGAGCAAATCCGACCAGGCGTTCCGCACCATCAGCGAGGCGGCCGAACTTCTCGACCTGCCGCAGCATGTCCTGCGCTTTTGGGAGAGCAAGTTCCATCAGATCAGTCCCCTGAAGCGGGGCGGCGGGCGCCGTTACTATCGGCCGGAAGACATCGAGCTTCTCACCCGCATCAAAGCCTTGTTGCACAATGACGGCTACACCATCAAAGGCGTGCAGAAACTTCTCGGCCAAGGGGGCGTCAGAAACCTGCCGGAGGTCGCGTCAGAGCCTGCCGCCGAGCCGGAAATCCAGCCCGGCGCCCAGCACGCGCTGGACTTGGGCGACACCAAGAAACCCGTCGACCGCGCAAAACTCGGTAAATTGGTGGCCGAGTTGGAGCAAATCCGCGACGAGCTGAAAAAAACGCTTTCGAACGCCGCTTGAGGCGTTGCAACGATGCCGGTCCCGGCTTATAGTCGCGCCGCTTCCACCACATGGAGCAACTTCCCTACGGAGCGTAGCGCAGCCTGGTAGCGCACTTGACTGGGGGTCAAGGGGTCGCTGGTTCGAATCCAGTCGCTCCGACCAAAGGAATGAAGGGGTTGGGCTTGGTCCCAACCCCTTTTTTCCTGCCGTTCCTTTTCGCCTATACAGGTCTTTTCGGCCGTGTATGATACGCCGATTGGCCTAGGTTCATTCCGTATTTTTCGCGAGATCGAGGGCATGAACGTCTGATGGACATGAGATGGGGACCAAAATACGAAACCGGCATCGCGGTTATCGACAAGGATCACCGCATTCTGTTCGACCTGTTCGAACAGACTCAGCAATGCGTCGATGACGGGGAAGAAAGCTTCGTTCTGGGCAGCGTCATCGCCAGTCTCCTGGACTATGTCCGCCTTCATTTCCATCGCGAGGAAATTCTTCTGGATCGGTGCGGGTATTCCGCCCTGGGCGCCCACCAGCAACTTCATGTCGAGTTGAAGGCCGCCGTCGAATTGATCGCCCAGAGGTTCAAGGACCATCCGGAACGAGTCGGCGTTCGTGAAATCCGTAATTTTTTATGGGTCTGGCTATCCGAACACATTCTGGGAGAGGACATGCCCTACGTCGGCGTGTGCATGCCCAGGACGGACATCCACGAAGAGATCGCCAAGATCACCCTTGCGGACGTTTTGAACGAGGGCAAGAAACGCATGTGTTGCGATTGGCCGTCCCTGCGGGTGCTCGTGGTCGACGACAACGCAAATTTCCAAAGGCTCTTTAAAACCCTGCTGCTGGCATTCGGCGTCAAGGATCTGCGCCTGGCGGGCAGCGCGGCGGAGGGGTTTCGCAAGCTCGCCCATGGCCCGGTCGATGTGGTCATCTGCGACTGGCTGATGGACGACATGAACGGGTTGGATTTCATGAAAACGATCCGGGAATCCGGCGATGAAACGCCGATCCTCATTCTCTCCGGTTTCGGTGACGAGGCGTTCCGCAACAAGGCCTGCAACAGCGGCGCCAACGCGGTGCTGGAAAAACCGATCAGCGCAAACAGTTTTTTGCAGGCCGTATCCGGCATCCTGCCCGAAGCGCCGCCCGTCGAAATTTAAAAGAAAATAGCCGGCTGCCGAAGCAGCCGGCTCAAGTTTGTGCTCTTGAGGGAAGGGATAGACTCAATGTTGAGCCTGTCCACACCTTCATCCTCGCACAGCGGTTCATCCCGGGATGTGATGGGGGTCACATGACGGGCGATATATTTGCACAACAATGAAACAGGCTTTGTTCAGAAATGGTTAGAGAATATAATTTATAAACTTCCTGTGGTTTTCCTGTGGAATGGGGTTCTGTTATGACCGAGGAACACACCAACGACTACAAGCATATGATGCATCAGAAGCGTTTCCTGAACGAATTGGAGCAGGGAATCCGCATCGCCAACCGCGAAATCATTCACACCCGTTTGCCTGCCTTGAACAAGGACACCATCCTCGGTTTCGCCGTCGCCATCGCCCGGTTGCGCGCGCGTTACCTTGAGGCCGCGTTCCGCGCCGCGGAATCGGACCGGGGCGAGCCCTTGGACCAAAGCCAGATCAAGGATCTGCGCGGTCATCGCGAAGCCTATGAGGAGGCAAAACAGGCCTTCGAAGCGTTGCGCTACGCCATCGAGCAGGGATACGTCGACGTCAAGCTTCCGGGGTGATGGCGGACATCACAAAAAGGTGATTGGCCTTTTGCGGCAATATTTGTGAAGATTGAATCACGGGCGCACGGCGGGGCACTCTACCTCCCCCCCCCACATCACAGATGTCCCAAGGTGTCGCTGAGTTTGCATAACTCCTAGAACTCCCCCGCAGGTTTCGGCCTGCGGGGGAGTTTCTTTTCGGAATCCCGGTTCGGAAAACGGGGTCAGGCGGCCACGGAACGTCCCTGGGTCGTCAGTTTGCAGACGATCCAGTCCGGCTTGAGCGGGTTGGAAAACCACGGTTCGGCCCAACCGTTGTCGATGCAGCTGCGCACCGTGCGTTCACAGACCTGTTGGCCTTCCTCGTCGAACAAGGGCAGCTTGCCGCCGGGCTGGCTGAGGCCGCGGCGCAACCACGCCAACTGGGCGGGCGTGGGGGCGTGTCCGGTCTGTCCCTTGGTTCCGCCCTTGACGGTGTCGGTGGATTCGCTTTTGGCCATGTGCATGATCCGTTTGATGATCCCTCGTTCAGGCCATGGTACGGTAAATGGTTTCCGAATCCAAGAAAGCAGAGGTGGAGCGAAGCCGTGGACACGCAGAATCTTCAGGGTGGCGCCCTGCAATGGGTCTACGTCACCGCATCGAACCGGGATGAAGCCCTGTCGGTCGCGCGGGCGTGCGTGGAAGCCCGTCTCGCCGCGTGCGCCAATGTCCTGGACGGCGCGACATCGGTCTATTGGTGGGATGGCGCCGTGCGGGAGGGACCGGAAACGGTTCTGATCATGAAAACCCGTCGCGACCTAGTGGACGCGCTGACGGAAAAGGTCCGCGCCGTCCACGGTTACAGTTGTCCGTGCGTCGTCAGCCTGGATATCGACAACGGCAATCCGGCCTTTCTGCAATGGATCGGGGAAGAGACGCGATAGTCGGCTATTTTTTCGCGACGGTGCTGGAAATTTCCCGCGCCGCGCGCGCCGCGCTGGTGTCGCTTTCGTCAAAGCCGCGCTGGATGGATTGGGCGAGGGGGCGCAGAAGTTCGATGTCCTTGGCGGCGGGCGCGCGGCCTGCGGTTTCCGCGTCCAATATCCGTTTGGTGACGTCGATCAGGGTGTCGCACAATTCGCTGACGTGGGCGAACTTTGTGCCCACCATGCGCCGCGAGATGTCTTCCCCCAGAAACAATAGGTGATCCAGTTGGTTGTGGGTGGCTTCGTCCACGGTCTCGGTTTTCAGACCCGGCAGGATCTTGTCCACCAACTGCATGACCTGGTGCGCGTGACTGTCCAGCTTTTCCAGGTTGACCTGCTTCAGGCAGCGGTCGATTTCGCGCTGCAAGTCCATCAGGTTGACGTCCTTGTCGCCCAAGGCCTTGGCGCGCAGCGTGTTGGGCACTTCGATCGGCTTGGCCTTTGCATGCACGACCGCCCCGGCCTTGCCCCGGTCCGGACCGATGTAGTTGCTGGTGACCACGAACGGTTTGCGGGCCTGGATCAGGGACTTGATGCGCTGGAGAAGCTGGTTCGCGGACATCGGCTTGGAAATGATGGCGTCCGCGCCCGACATGACCACGGCCCGGATGTCGTCAGAGGTCGGCGACCAGGCGGTGGCGATGACCGGCAGAAACGGGTTCGCGCCGATCATGTGATGGCGCAGGTTATGGACGAACGTGCTGAAATCCCCATCCCCGAGATTGATGTCGGAAATGATCAGATCCGGCGTGGCGATGCGCATCTTTTCTTCGATGTCGCGCATGCCCTTGCCTTCGGTGATGCGGCGAAAGCCGTTGTCGATCAGGATGTTGCGAACGGCCGAGCGCGCCATGCGATCGGGATCGACAAGCAGTATGTCGACGGTGTCTAAAGACCGGGTGTCCAGTGCGGAGAACATGAGCGCGTCGTTTGATCGGATTTAATCCAAGGGCCCATCATTGCGCCGAAGGGGTGGGCAGTTCAAGGAAAATGACGCTAGGCAGGGAGGCGAACCGTGGCGGACGCCTGGGCCGCGATGCCTTCGCCGCGCCCGGTGAAGCCCAAGCCTTCGGTGGTGGTCGCCTTGACGGAGACGCGATCGGCCGGAACGTCGAGGATTTCTGCGACTTTTTCCACCATGGCGTGGCGGTGCGGCCCGATTTTCGGGGCCTGGCAGATGATGGTGACGTCGACGTTGACGAGGCTTCCGCCGCGCTTGCGCACAAGGGACGCGGCATGGCCGAGAAAGCGGTCGGAACTTGCCCCTTTCCATTGGGGGTCGCTGGGCGGAAAATGTTGGCCGATGTCGCCCGCGCCGATCGCGCCCAGGATCGCGTCGGTCAACGCGTGCAGCGCCGCGTCCGCGTCCGAATGCCCCTCCAGGCCATGATCGTGGGGAATCCGCACGCCGCACAGCGTCACGCCCGAGCCCGCGCAAAAGGCGTGGACATCGAAACCCGTTCCCGTGCGGAAATCGTGGGCGGCGGCAAGCAGTCGTTCGGCGCGCATCAAATCCTCGCTGGTGGTGATCTTGAAATTGTCCTCGTCGCCCGGCGTCAGCACGACCTTGTGGCCGGTGCGTTCGAACAACTGGGTGTCGTCGGTCAGCATTTCCCCGGCGAGCTCCCGGTGCGCCGACAGGATTTCCGCAAACATAAAACCCTGCGGGGTCTGCGCCCGCCACAGGTCGTCGCGGGACACGGCCTCGCCGGCCAAGCCGCCGTGGCCGCGCTTCAACGTATCCGCCACCGCGACGGCGGGCAGGGCGCCGGGGTGTGCGTCCAGGGCGTCGATCACGGACGTGATGACGGCCTCACTGACGAATGGGCGGGCCGCATCGTGGATCAGAACCTTGTCCGGCCCGTCGCCCGCCAGGCTTTCCAAGCCGAAGCGCACGGAATCCTGGCGTTCGGCCCCACCGTGAACGGGCGGGGGCAGGTCCAGCCCACGAACCGCGTCGGCATACAAATCGGTGTCGTCCGGATGAATCACGCACCGCACCACGTCCACGTCGGGATGATCGAGGAACGCCTGAACCGTGCGCCGCAACACCGGCGCGCCGCCCAACATCGCATACTGTTTCGGCACGTCGCCGCCAAATCGGCGGCCCCGTCCGGCGGCGACCACGAGGGCGGCGGTGACGGTCATGGGCGGCGGGGTTCCTTCTGTTTCGTCCAATGGAAAGCTATCAGCTTATGCCGTTTTGCCAAGCATCTTGATTTTTTGCACGTTTTGCACAATAAACGGGCACTTGAAGCGGGTGCGCAGGATTTCGCCAAGCATGGCCTATCAAATCGGAAACGTTCAACTGGACAGCAACGTCATGCTGGCGCCCATGGCCGGCGTGACCGACATGCCGTTCCGCCGCTTGGTCAAGTCCTTCGGCGTTGGTCTGGTCGTGTCGGAAATGATCGCCTCCAAGGCGATGATCCACGCCAACAAGAAAACACTGCGCATGTCCACCGGCTGCGACGATGAATTCCCCATGTCCGTGCAGTTGGCCGGAACCGATCCCGACGACGTCGCCGAGGCCGCCAAGCTGAACGAGGACCGGGGCGCGGCCATCATCGACCTCAACATGGGCTGTCCCGCCAAGAAGGTGGTGAACGGCTATTCCGGGTCCGCCCTGATGAAGGACGAGTGCCTTGCCGGGCGCATCATGGAGGCCGCCGTCAAGGCCGTGAGGCTGCCCGTGACCTTGAAGATGCGCACGGGATGGGACGACGACAACCGCAACGCCCCGACCCTGGCGCGCATCGCCGAGGAATCCGGAATCCAGTCCATCGTCGTGCACGGACGGACCCGCCAGCAGTTCTACAAAGGCCGCGCCGATTGGGACTTCATCGGTGAAGTGAAGCGATCGGTGAGCATTCCCGTCACCGGCAACGGCGATGTGAATACCGTCGACGACGCCGCCGATTTGCTGCGCCGCTCCGGCGCGGATGGCGTGATGATCGGGCGCGGCACCTATGGGCGACCGTGGTTCCCATCCCAGGTCGCGCACTTCCTGGCGACCGGCGAACGCCTGCCCGACCCCGACCTGGAAATCCAGATGCGCACCATTCTCGACCACTACGACGCCATGCGCGGCCATTACGGAAACGATCTGGGCATGCGCAACGCCCGCAAACATATCGGGTGGTATTCCAAGGGGTTGCCGAGTTCGGCCGAATTCCGCGCCGGCGTGTTCGCCTGCAACGATCCGGACGGCGTGCCGGATCTGGTACGGGCCTATTTCCACCCCTTGATCGAACGGGCCGCCTGACATGTGTCCTGCCGGCACGGATGCGGATCTGGGGTGCGCCGACATTCTCAACGCCATGGCGACGGCCGTCCTGGTGGTGGGGGAAACCGGCAAGCTGCTGTTCGCCAACGCGGCGGCGGAACAGTTGTTCGCCATCAGCCGCTCCGTGTTTTCGCGCGCCGTCATCGGCAGCCTGTTGCCCATGGACAGCCCCGTGTTCGAATTGATCGAACAGGTGCGCGGCGGCATGAGCGCCATCACCGAGCACGGCGTCACCCTGGACACCCCCAAGACCGGCAAACGTCTGGTCAACGTGCAGGCCGCGCCCATGATCGACAACCCCGGCACGGTGGTGGTGTCGTTCCAGGAACGCTCCATCGCCGACCAGATCGATCATCGCCTCACCCACCGCGACGCGACGCGCTCCATCGCCGCCATGTCGGCCATGATGGCGCACGAGGTGAAAAATCCGCTGTCCGGCATCCGTGGCGCCGCGCAATTGCTGGAACAATCCGCCAGCGACCAGGATCGCGAGCTCACCCAGCTGATCCAGGATGAAACGGACCGCATCAAGACCCTGATCGAGAGCATGGAAATCTTCTCCGACACCGCGCCGATCAAGGTGGAGGCCGTCAACATCCATCAGGTCCTCGACCGCGTGCGCAAGATCGCGGAAAACGGGTTCGGCAAGTCCGTCCGTTTTGTCGAAGAATACGATCCGTCTCTGCCGCCCGTGTCGGGCAACCGGGACCTGCTGATCCAGGTGTTCTTGAATCTGGTGAAAAACGCCTGCGAGGCCGTGCCGCGCGATGGCGGCAGGATCACCATGAAAACCGCTTACCAACACGGTGTCCGGTTCGCCATGCCGGGAAGTCACGCGCGCGTCCATTTGCCCCTGGCCGTCACCATTGCCGACAATGGACCGGGCATCCCCGAGGATCTCCATGACCACCTGTTCGAACCGTTCGTCAGCACCAAATCCGGCGGGCGGGGGCTGGGACTTGCCTTGGTGTCGAAAATCGTCGGCGACAACGGCGGTGTCATTGATGTCAGCAGCCAGCCGGGGCGCACGCAATTTCGCATTCTCTTGCCGATCTCCAAGGAAACGGAAGGACAGACCGAATGACCACGGGAGGCACCATTCTTGTCGCCGATGACGACGCGTCGATCCGTGTCGTTCTGGAACAGGCGCTGAGCCGCGCCGGTTTCGACGTTCGCACCACGTCCAACGCGGCGACGCTGTGGCAGTGGGTGTCCGAAGGCGAGGGCGACCTGGTCATCACCGACGTCGTGATGCCGGACGAAAACGGCCTCGACCTCGTGCCGCGCATCCGCAAGATCCGCCCGAATCTGCGCATCATCGTGATGAGCGCCCAGACCACGCTGCTCACCGCCGTCAAGGCGACTGAGCGCGGCGCGTTCGAATACCTTCCGAAACCTTTCGATATCAAAGAATTGGTGTCAGTTGTTCATCGGGGAATTGAAGACACCCGGGCGGCGCGCTCGCAGACGCAAAAGGCCGATGACGAAGAAGAATTGCCCCTGATTGGGCGTTCGGCGGCGATGCAGAACATCTACCGCACCATCGCGCGTCTGATGCAGACGGACCTGTCCGTGATCATCACCGGTGAATCCGGCACCGGCAAGGAACTGGTCGCGCGGGCCTTGCACGATTACGGCCAGCGGCGCAACAAGCCGTTCGTCGCCGTCAACATGGCCGCCATTCCGCGCGACCTGATCGAATCCGAACTGTTCGGTCACGAAAAGGGGGCGTTCACCGGGGCCACCCAGCGCAACGCCGGCCGCTTCGAACAGGCCCAGGGCGGGACGCTGTTTCTGGACGAAATCGGCGACATGCCGCCCGAAGCCCAGACCCGCCTGCTGCGCGTTTTGCAAGAAGGGGAATACACCACCGTGGGCGGGCGCGTTCCCATCAAGACCAACGTGCGCATCATCGCCGCCACGCACCGCGATCTCAAGCAGTTGATCCGTCAGGGACGGTTCCGCGAAGACCTGTTCTTCCGCCTCAACGTCGCGCCGATCCGCATTCCGCCGTTGCGCGAACGCACCGAGGACGTGCCCGAGCTGATCCGTCACTTCCTGGCGCTGGCCGCCAGTGCGGGGCTGGCGTGGAAGACCATCTCGCCGGCCGCCATGGAGCGCTTGAAACGGCACACGTGGCCCGGCAACGTCCGCGAGCTGGAGAACATGGTCAAGCGTCTGGCGGCACTGTGCGCCGAAGAGGAAATCGGCATCGACGTGATCGAAAGCGAATTGTCCGAGGCCCCCACCGCCGTGGTGGACGGCGAGGGGCTTTCCCAGTCCGTCGAACGCCATTTGAAAAGCTATTTCGCCGCCCATGGCGATGCTTTGCCCGCGCCCGGTCTATATGACCGGATCCTGCGCGAGGTCGAACGCCCGTTGCTGATCCTGACCCTGGACGCCACGCGCGGCAACCAAGTGCGCGCGGCGGATATCCTGGGGCTCAACCGCAACACGCTGCGAAAGAAAATTCGTGAACTCGATGTTCCGGTCGTCCGGGGCGGGGGAAAGTAAATGGCGGCTTCGCGCCCAGGTCACTTGAGCGCCCGCCCCTTGACCCGCATGCGGGGCCGTTTCGGCCGCCTTCTCGCGAGCAGACCTCTGGCCTATCTTTTGGCGGCCAGCGCGTTGTCGTCGGGCATCGCCACGCTGGGACTGATGACCGGCGCCAACAGCCCCACCGGGGTGCCCGATCCGGCGATGATTCAGATCCTGCTGGTCGTCGATTTCGTCTTGCTTTTGCTGCTGGGCGTCGTCATCGCCCAACGCGTCGCCGCCATGTGGGTGCAGCGCCGCCGGGGCATGGCCGGATCGGCCCTTCACGTCCGTTTGGTGGTGATGTTTTCCCTATTGGCCGTGACGCCCGCCATCCTGGTGACGATTTTCGCGGCGCTGTTTTTGAATTTCGGCATCAATTCGTGGTTCAGCGACCGGGTGCGCACGGCCGTCGAAGCGTCCCAGGCCGTGGCCGAGGCCTATTTCGACGAACACATCCAAAATATCCGCGCCGATGTCCTTGCCATGGCGGGAGAACTGAACAAGGACGGCGAACGCATCTCCGCAAGCCGCCTCCTGATGACGGAAGTCTTATCCGAAACGTCCATCCGTCGCGGCCTGACCGAAGCCAGCATCCTCAATGCGGGCGGCGAAATTCTGGCACGGTCGCGCTATTCCGTGATGTCGCTTGACGTCGGCAAGCTGCCGCCCCATGCCATGGACCGCGCGGATCACGGTGAACTCGTGATTCTCACCGCCGTCGGCGCGGATCAGGTGCGCGCGTTGGTGAAATTGGAGCGCTTCGTCAACGCCTATCTGTTGGTGGGACGGTTCGTCGACGCCCAGGTGCTCAACAATATGGACCGGGTCCGCCAGGCCGCGCAAAGCTATGTCAGCCTCAAGGAAAAGAGCGGCACCATCCAGATCACCTTCGTCGCCATCTTCGCCATGGTGTCGCTGTTGCTGTTGCTGGCCGCCGTGTGGATCGGCATGGCGCTCGCCAACCAGTTGGCGCGCCCCATATCCAAGTTGATCTTGGCGGCCGAGAACGTGTCCAGCGGCGACCTGTCACATCGGGTGGACACGGAAGAGGGCATCGGCGAAATCGGCACGCTGACCAAGGCGTTCAACGACATGACGGACCAGATTTCCGTTCAGCGCGAAGGTTTGATGGCGGCCAACCGGGAATTGGACGAACGGCGCCGTTTCACGGAAACGGTGTTGGCGGGTGTGTCCGCGGGCGTCATCGGTCTGGATCCGGAAGGGCGGATCAACCTGCCCAACCGCTCGGCGAGTCTGCTTCTGGATACCGACCTGTTGGCGAAGTTCGATCGCTATCTGGCCGAAATCGTTCCCGAAATGGCCGAGGTCCTGGCCGAGGCCATGGACCGGAACGACCGCCCGGCGCGCGCGGAAATCACGCTGCACCGGTCGTCGGGAACGCACACGCTGATCGTGTCGGCGGCGGCCGAAAAGCTCCACGACGACGTGATCGGTTACGTCGTCACCTTCGACGACATCACCGAATTGCAATCGGCTCAACGCAAGGCCGCCTGGTCCGGCGTGGCGCGGCGCATCGCCCACGAAATCAAAAATCCGCTGACCCCCATCCAGCTCGCGGCGGAGCGCTTGAAACGCAAATACCTCAAACAAATCCGCGAAGACGCCGACACGTTCGCCACGCTCACCGACACCATCGTCCGTCAGGTCGAAGACCTGGGCCGCATGGTGGATGAGTTCTCCGCCTTCTCCCGAATGCCCCAGGCTGTCCTGGCCCCGGAAAACATGACCGACATCTGCCGGGAATCCCTGTTCCTGGAAGGCAATCGGGATCATCGGATTCGCTTCGAAAGCGACATTCCGGACGGCCCGGTGTGCCTGCAATGCGACCGCCAGCAGGTGTCGCGGGCCTTGACCAATCTGCTCAAGAATGCGGCGGAATCGGTTACCGAACATCTCGACGCCACGTCCGGCGGTCAGGGGGAAGGATGGATTCGGCTGTGCTTGTTTGGCGTGTCCACCTCGTCGGGAGAGCGGATTTCCATCGTCGTCGAAGACAACGGAAAAGGCCTGCCGGAAGCGGATTTGTCCCGTTTAACCGAGCCTTACGTCACCACCCGGGAAAAAGGCACGGGGCTGGGACTCGCCATCGTCAAGAAAATCATGGAAGATCACGGCGGTGATCTGATACTTGAAAACAGGCCGGAGGGCGGCGCGCGCATCACCTTGGCATTCGCGCCCCAGGATGTGTCTCAGATGGACTGCGCAAAAAGACCAGGGCGCAAGGACGGATGACCGGACCGGGAATTGGGAAGCTCATGGCTCAAGACATTCTCATCGTGGACGATGAAGCCGACATTCGGTCGTTGGTCGCCGGCATCCTTGAGGACGAAGGCTACCATCCGCGTGAAGCCGGATCCGACGCCGAAGCTCTGGAAATGATCGAAAAGCGGCGTCCGGGCTTGGTGCTGCTCGACATCTGGCTGCAAGGCAGCCAGTTGGACGGCTTGCAGATCCTGTCCTCAATCAAGAAACGCCATCCCACCCTGCCGGTGGTGATGATGAGCGGCCACGGCACCATCGAAACGGCGGTGAAGGCCATTCAGGACGGCGCCTACGACTTCATCGAGAAGCCCTTCAAGACCGACCGCCTGGTTTTGGTGGTCGACCGCGCCGTGGAGGCCGCGCGCCTGCGCCGCGAAAACGAAGAGTTGCGCCAACGCACGGACACCGGCGACGAGCTGATCGGCACCTCCAGCGCCATTTCCCACCTGCGCCAAGCCGTGGAACGGGTCGCGCTCACCAATTCCCGGGTCCTGATCACGGGGCCCAGCGGCAGCGGCAAGGAAGTCGTCGCCCGCATGCTTCACGACCGATCCAGCCGCGCCACGGGGCCGTTCGTGGTGGTGAATTGCGCCACCATGGAGCCCGAACGCATGGAAACCGAGTTGTTCGGCACGGAAACCCCGGTCGACGACGGCGAGGGCGGGCGCAAGGTCGGCTATTTCGAATCCGCGCACATGGGCACGTTGTTCCTCGACGAAGTCACCGACATGCCCATCGAGACCCAAGGAAAAATCGTGCGCGTGCTGCAAGAGCAGATATTCGAGCGCGTCGGCAGCACCACCAAGGTCGAGGTCGACGTGCGCGTCGTCGCCAGCGCCAGCCACGATCTTCAGGACGAGATCCGCGTCGGCCGATTTCGCGAAGACCTGTTCTATCGCCTCAGCGTGGTGCCCATCGACGTGCCGCCACTGACCAGGCGCCGCGACGACATTCCCATGCTGGCGGCGCATTTCATGGCCCAGGCGTCCCGCCGCACGGGCCAGCCGCCGCGCAAACTGTCCGAGGACGCCGTCGCCGCGCTGCAATCCTACGATTGGCCCGGCAACGTGCGTGAGCTGAAAAACATCATCGAACGCCTGCTGATCATGGCTCCCGGCGGCGCCGACGAGTCGATCCGCGCCGACCACCTGCCGGGCGAGGTGACGTCGAACGGCCTGGGCGGCGGCGGTCTGGGCGGCGCGGAATTCATGGGCCTGCCGCTCAAGCAGGCCCGTGAAGTGTTCGAACGGGAATACCTGAACGCCCAGGTGACGCGGTTCGGCGGCAACATTTCCCGCACCGCGGAGTTTGTCGGGATGGAGCGTTCCGCTCTGCACCGCAAACTCAAGACCCTGGGCCTGGGTGCGGACGGCGGCAAGGATTGATGGCCTTCTATCCGGTTTTGACGGAGCGTTGAAAGGGTTCTGTCCATGAAAGTGATCGTATGCGGCGCGGGCCAGGTGGGATTCCACATCGCCCAGCATCTGTCTCGTGAAAACAACGACATCACGGTGATCGACCAATCGCCGGAACTGATCCGGCGCGTCACCGACACCTTGGACGTCCAAGGCGTGATCGGACATGCGTCGCGCCCGGATATCCTGGAGCGCGCCGGGGCGAACGACTGCGACATGATCATCGCGGTCACCGCCGCCGACGAAGCCAACATGGTGGCTTGCCAGGTCGCGCACTCCCTGTTCGACGTGCCGACCAAGATCGCGCGCATCCGCGCGCAGGCCTACCTGCAACCCATGTGGTCCAACCTGTTTTCGCGCCAACACATGCCCATCGACGTGATCATCTCCCCGGAAATCGAGGTCGCGCGCGCCATTCAGCGCCGCCTGTCCGTTCCCGGGGCCTACGACATGATTCCGCTGGTGGGCGGGCGCGTGCGCCTGCTCGGCATCCGTTGCGGACAGGCCTGTCCGTTGGTGAACACGCCGCTGCGCCAACTCAGCCAGCTGTTTCCGGACCTGTCCATCACGGTCATCGGCATCGTGCGCAACGGCAAGTTCATCGTTCCCGACGCGGACAGCCAAATGATGGTCGGCGACGGCGTCTATTTCATCGTCGCAACCGACAAGCAGGATCGCGCCATGGCGGCGTTCGGTCACGAGGAAAAGGAAGCGCGGCGCATCGTGTTGCTGGGCGGCGGCAACATCGGCCTGTTTCTGGCCGAGGAGTTGGAGGCCTGCAAAACCAACCTCAACATCAAGCTGATCGAATGGGACGCGGAACGCGCCGCGTATTGCGCCAGCCGTCTCGACAAGACCACCGTGATCCAGGGCGACGTGCTGGACATGCAGATTCTCGAAGAAGCCAACATTGCGCAAACCGAGGCCGTCATCGCGGTCACCAACGACGACGAGAACAACATCCTGTCGTCCCTGCTGGCCAAGAGGGAAGGGGCCAAGCGCGCCATCACCCTGATCAACAAGGGGGCCTATGAGGCGTTGAGCGGCTCGCTCGGCATCGACGTGGTGGTCGATCCGCGCAACATCACGGTCTCCACCATCATCCAACACGTGCGCCGGGGCCGCATCCATTCCGCCCATACGCTGGGCGAAGGCTTTGGCGAACTGATCGAGGCCGAAGCGTTGGAAACCTCGCCCATGGTCGGCAAGCCGTTGATGGAGGCCAAACTGCCGGACGGCCTGGTGATCGGCGCGGTGGTGCGCGGCGAGGAGGTGATCAGCCCGCGCGGCGCGACGGTCATCAACGCCGGCGACCGCGTGGTGGTGTTCGCCGCCGCCGACATCATCAATCAGGTGGAGAAGATGTTCTCCGTCCAACTCGAGTATTTCTAGAATGCGCTCTGCATACGTCAACGGCCTTTACCTGCCCCACGGCCAGGCCGCCGTGCATATCGAGGACCGGGGGTTTCAGTTCGCCGACGCCGTCTACGAAGTGATCGCCGTCCAGCACGGCCATCTTATTGACCGGGAAGGCCATTTCGACCGTCTGGAACGCTCTCTGTCCGAACTCGACATCCCCATGCCCATGACCCGGCGCGCGCTGAACGTGGTTGCGGCGGAGCTTCTGCGCCGCAACAGCATTCGTTTCGGCAGCCTCTACATCCAGGTGTCGCGCGGCACGGCGCCCCGCGACTTCCCGTTTCCCAAGGACATTCAGCCGACCCTGGTGATGACCGCCAAGCGCCTGAAACCGTTCGATTTCACCCGTCAGGCCGTGGGCGTCAACGTGATCACCATTCCCGACATCCGCTGGAAACGCTGCGACATCAAAAGCGTCGGCCTTTTGGCGGGCGCCATGGGCAAAACCCGTGCCCAGGCCGCCGGTGCGTTCGAGGCTTGGCAGGTGGACGACGCCGGCATGATCACCGAGGGCGCGGCGTCCAACGCGTGGATCGTCACGGCGGACGGCGTCCTGGTCACCCGTCATACCGACGCTTTCATCCTGGCCGGGATCACCCGCCAGACCATCTTGAAGCTGGTGGCGGACGAAGGGCTGGGGTTCGAGGAACGCGCGTTTTCCGTGGCGGAAGCCAAAGGCGCGCGCGAAGCCTTCACGTCGTCCAGCACGGCCTTCATCCGCCCCGTGGTGAGGATCGACGGCGACGCGGTGGGCGACGGCCGGCCGGGCCCGCTGTGCCTCAAGATTTTGGAATTGTACGGCCGTTACATGGAGCCCCGAGCGTGACGCCAAAAACCCGCCCCAAGGCCATCATTTTCGATTGGGACAACACGCTGATCGACAGCTGGGTGGTGATCCAGGAAACCATGAACGCCACGTTCCGCGATTACGCCATGGCGGAATGGTCGTTGGAGGACACCAAACGGCGCGTCGCCAAATCCATGCGCGACAGCTTTCCGGGACTGTTCGGCGATCGCTGGGAAGAGGCAGGAGAGCGCTTCTACGTCCATTACCGCCGGGTTCATCTGGAACGCCTCTATCCCTTGCCGGGGGCCGAGGACATGCTGGCGGGCCTCCACGACATGGGGGTCTATCTGGGCGTGGTCAGCAACAAAAACGGCGCCTTGCTGCGCGCCGAGTCCGAAAAGCTTGGCTGGAACCGTTTGTTCGGCAACGTTGTCGGCGCGACCGACGCGGCCCGGGACAAGCCCGCGCCGGACCCCGTGCGCATGGCCCTTGACGGCAGCGGGATAGATCTTGGACGCGACGTGTGGTTCGCGGGCGACGCGCGCATCGACATGGAATGCGCCGTCAATTCCGGCTGCGTTCCCGTTCTGGTGCGCGAAACGCCACCGGATGCGGGGGAATTCGCAGGCGTCGAGCCGTCCCTGCACGCGGACACCCCCGAGGCCCTTTTCAAGTACGCCAAGAACCTGTAATGTCAATGCAGTGTAACAGGGGGGTCTGAATTCAGACCTGCATGTCTAATAACAACTGGGGCGGATCTTTCCTCGTTGGGACTGGTCCGTCGACGATAATTGCAGGGCAGCACCATGGCATCAGATAAGAACCAGAACGTCCAAGACGTCTTTCTCAACTATATCCGCAAACACAAAACGCCCGTGACCGTGTTCCTGGTCAACGGCGTGAAGCTCCAGGGCATTGTGACCTGGTTTGACAACTTTTCGGTCCTTTTGCGCCGTGACGGTCATACGCAGCTTGTCTACAAGCATGCCATTTCCACCATCATGCCGTCCCAGCCGGTGCAGTTGTTCGAACCCGAAGCGGACGACAACACGGATTAAAACAGCTTGAGCGACATCGATCGCGGGGACGACACGGGAATATCCCTGAGTGGAGAAGGCTTCGCGTCCGGCGAACGCTGTCTCGTCATCCATCCGAACGTAAAACATTCGCCCAAACGTAGGGGCGGACCGGATTCCGACGTCCCGGCCAATCCTCGATCGCCCGAAGCGCGTCTCGAGGAAATCGTTGGGCTGGCCAGCGCCATTCACCTGGACATCGTCGCGTCCGAGGTCGCGCCCGTGCCGCAGCTCAAACCCGGCACGTATCTGGGCAAGGGGGCGATCGAACGGCTCGACGCCGTCATCAAGGCGCACGACATCGGCGTCATCATCATGGACGCGCACCTGTCGCCCGTGCAACAGCGCAACCTGGAACGCGAATGGAAGGCCAAGGTTCTGGACCGCACCGGCGTGATCTTGGAAATTTTCGGCGAGCGCGCGCGCACCCGGGAAGGGCGTCTACAAGTGGATTTGGCGCACCTGACGTATCAGCGTTCCCGCCTGGTGCGATCCTGGACCCACCTGGAACGCCAGCGCGGCGGCGCGGGCTTCATGGGCGGTCCCGGCGAAACCCAGATCGAAATGGACCGGCGCCTGATCGATCAGAGGATCATCAAGCTGAAAAAGGCGCTGAAGGAGGTCAAGCGCACCCGCGAACTCCACCGCGAGGCCCGGCGCAAGGTCCCGTACCCCATCGTCGCGCTGGTGGGCTATACCAACGCGGGCAAATCGACGCTGTTCAACCGATTGACGGCGGCGGACGTGTTCGCCAAGGACCAGTTGTTCGCCACGCTTGACCCCACCATGCGCAACCTTGAACTGCCGTCCGGCAACCATGTGATCCTCTCCGACACGGTCGGGTTCATTTCCGACCTGCCGCACGAACTGGTGGAAGCCTTCCACGCCACGCTGGAGGAAGTGCTGGAAGCCCAGATCATCGTACACGTGCGCGACATGGCCCATCCCGATACCGAGGCGCAGAAGCAGGACGTGGAAACGGTTCTGGCGGAACTCGGCCTGGGCGCCGAATATCTTTACGCCAACATGATCGAAGTCAGAAACAAGTGCGATCTGTTGACCTTGGACGAGAAGGATGTCCAGCTCAACCAGGCGCGCCGCTCCGACCGCCCCATTGTCGTGACCTCCGCCGTGACCGGGGAGGGGATCGACGCGTTTTTCGCCGCCGTGGACGCGCGCCTGGCCAAGACCATGGAGACCCATGAATTCACCGTGAAGCCCAGCGACGGAAAACGGCTGGCCTGGCTTTACGCCAATGGCGAAGTCTTGGAGCGCACGGACGGCGACAATGCAATCCACCTGATCGTGCGCATGGACCCGTCCAACGTAAGCCGTTTCGAACGTTTGTGAGCATTGGAAACCGGCATTGGAAACAAGCTCCTATTTCGTGTTCGCCAAGATCCTCGGCTATTTCCTGTCGCCCTGGACCGTGTTCGTCACGGGTCTGTTCGTGGCTTTGTTGCTTCTCTTTACGCCGTGGTGGCGCGCCGGACGGCTCCTGATGGCGCTGGCGATGGCGATGTTTTTGATGCTGGGGGTCTTTCCCACGGGATATATGCTGGTCAGTCTTCTCGAGGACCGCTTTCCGGTCCCCGAGTTGCCGGACGACGTCGCCGGAATCATCGTGCTCGGAGGCAGCGTCAACCCGAGCCTCAGCCAGGCCCGCGAACAGGTGGCGCTCAACCACAACGCCGCGCGTTTGACCCAGTTCATGGTGTTGGCCAACCGCTATCCCGACGCGAAGCTGGTGTTCACGGGCGGGATCGGATCGCTGTCCGGCATTGGCCCGACGGAAGCCTCCACGGCCAAGCTGTTCTTCGCGGAAATGGGCTTGGACACCAACCGGGTCATTTTTGAGGACCGTTCCCGAAACACGATGGAAAGCGCGGAATATACGAAAAATTTCAAGGCCACCGGCGATGGGCCATGGGTCTTGATCACGTCCGCGCGGCACATGCCCCGCGCCGTCGGACTGTTCCGCAGGGCGGGCTGGGACGTGACGCCCTATCCGGTCGCCTACAGCGCGTTGCCCCTTCGTTCGGTCGGCTTTACACCCTGGTTTCCGGGGGATTTCACCCATTTGAACGCCGCCGCCTACGAATGGGGCGGCTTGCTGGTGGCGTGGGCCGGTGGCAAAATCGACGATCCGTTCCCCGCACCTTGATTGAAAACGGTTTATTCATGCGCATTCTCGTCCTTACCTTCTTCGCCGCCCTGATCGCCCTGCGGGTCGTGTCCCCCGCCCATGCCGAAGAGGTTCCCTTTGCCGACTGGCTCCGGGATCTGCGCAAGGAGGCCCTGACCAAGGGCATTTCCGAGCGCACGGTGAATGCGGCGTTGACCGGCGTCGAACCCATTGCGCGGGTGATCGAATTGGACCGGCGCCAGCCGGAGTTCACCTGGACCTTCCGCAAATACATGACCACCATGGTGAACGCGGACCGTGTCGCCAAGGGCCGCGAAAAACTGGCGCAGAACCATGCGCTGTTGGCCGAGGTCGGCAAGAAATACGGCATTCAGCCGCAATACCTGGTGGCGTTCTGGGGCCTGGAAACGGATTTCGGACGGCTGGCCGAAGGCTATTTTCCGACCGTCGCCGCGCTCGCCACCCTGGCGCACGATGGGCGGCGCAGCGCCTTTTTCCGCGAACAGCTTTTGGCGGCGTTGAAAATACTCGACCAAGGTCATATCACCCCCGAGCGCATGAAGGGATCGTGGGCCGGGGCCATGGGCCACTTCCAGTTCATTCCCACGACGTTCGCGGCTTACGCCACCGATCACGACGGCGACGGCAAGATCGACATCTGGGGCAACAAGAAGGACGCCTATGCATCGGCGGCGAATTTCCTGACCCGGTCGGGGTGGAAGGATGACGAAATCTGGGGGCGGGAAGTCATCCTGCCCAGGGGGTTCGACTTCAACCTGGTCGGCATGGGCGTCAAGAAGACGCTGGGCGAATGGGCCAAGCTGGGCGTGCGCCGCGTGGAAGGAGGCAACCTGCCGGACGTCGACATGTCCGCCAGTCTCGTCGCCCCCTCGGGCGCGCAAGGTCCGGCGTTCCTGATTTACGGAAACTTCCGCACGATCATGGTGTGGAACCGTTCGATCTTCTATGGACTGGCCATCGGCCAGTTGGCCGACCGGTTGGTGGGCAAGCCGGCGTTCTCCACCCTTGGCCCCGATGCGGAGCGTGGCCTCAGTTTCGAAGAGGGCAAGGAAATGCAGGAACGTCTCACCGCGCTAGGGTTCGACACCGGCGGCGTGGACGGCGTGGTGGGCGCGAAAAGCCGCGACGCGATCCAGGAATTCCAGCGCAAGGCGGGATTGACGCCCGACGGCTATCCTTCGGTGGAACTGTTGGAGCGGCTGCGCAAGGGGCTTTAGAATTTACAATTCCGAAAGCACCCGTGTGGCACTATCTCGGGAATCGAAGCTTTCCGAGGTATGCAGATGCCATCGCCCTTTCTCGTACGTTTGACCCGCACGGTTTGCATCGCCGCACTGGGCGGCGTGTTGCTGAGCGCCTGCGCCGAAACCAAGTTCGTCATGGCCACCGCCAAGCGGCTGGGCGACACCAATAAATCCGAAGGCATGTACAAGGTCGGCAAACCTTATCAGGTGGCCGGTGTGTGGTACTACCCGGAGGAGGATTACGACTACGATCAAACCGGCGTCGCGTCCTGGTACGGCCCCAATTTCCACGCCAAGGCGACGGCCAACGGCGAAATCTACGACCAATGGGCGGTCACGGCCGCGCACAAGACCCTGCCCATGCCGTCCATGGTCAAGGTGACCAACCTGGACAACGGCCGGGTGTTGACGGTACGCATCAACGACCGCGGCCCCTTCGTGGCCGGCCGCATCATCGATCTTTCGCGCGGCGCGGCGCAGCTCCTGGACATCGAGAAGGCGGGCACGGCCAACGTGCGGGTGCAAATCCTTGCCAAGGAAAGCCGCGTCCTTGCGGAACGAGCCAAGGCGGGGCAGGTCGAGCTGGCCGAGGTCGACGCCCCGGTCACCCGGGATAACGTTTCCTCCCAGCCGGTGGCCAGCGAACCGCTCGATGCGCCGGCCCCCGTCGAAGTCGTGTCTGTGAAACCGGTCCAGGCTCAACCGGTCCAGGCGCGACCGGTTCAGATCCAACCGGTTTCGGCCGCGCGCGGCATCTTTATTCAGGCCGGCGCATTTTCCAACTCCGGCAACGCCGAGCGGGTTCGCGACACGTTGTCCAGACTCGGTTCCGTCCAGATCCAGCCCATTCCCGTGAATGGGCGCGACATCTTTCGCGTCCGTCTGGGACCGGTCTCGAACAGTGACGAGGCGGGACGCCTGCTCGCCCAGGTTCACGAAGCCGGCTATGCGGGCGCGCGCACCATCGTCGTCGATTGACGCGTCTCCCGATGTGGCGCATCCCCTAATTTCGCCACGATTTATGGCGAAAAGGGGGGTAGCCCGCCGTGCTGGGTGCGCGTAGACTCGCACGCGATTCCATGACCGCTGTATCCCCTTGGAAGGCTAGACCATGACCGTATTTCGTCCGTTCCGCACCGTATTGTTGGGCAGCGCCGTGATCGCGCTGCTGTCCGCGCAAGGCCAGGCTTCGACCCTGGACACGCCGGCAAGCCACGTCTATCTGATGGACACGCGCACCAATGCGGTGCTGTTGAATAAGTCCGGCAACGATTTGATGGCGCCCGCGTCCATGAGCAAGCTGATGACGCTGTTCATGGTGTTCGAACGTCTACAGGACGGGCGGCTGTCCCTGGACGACAAATTCACCGTATCCGAAAACGCCTGGGCCAAGGGCGGCGCGAAAACCGGGGGCTCGACCATGTTCCTGGAACCGGGCATGCGGGTGCGGGTCGAGGATCTGATCCGCGGCATCATCGTGCAATCCGGCAATGATGCCTGCATCGTCATCGCCGAGGCGCTCAGCGGTACCGAGGACGCCTTCGCACAGGAAATGACCGAGCGCGCCCGTGAATTGGGGATGACGGATTCCACGTTCCGCAATTCCACCGGATGGCCCAATCCCGACCACCGCGTGACGGCGCACGATCTTGCCATCCTGGCCAAGCTCACCGTTGAAAAATTCCCGACCTACTATTCCTACTACAGCGAAAAAGAATTCACATTCAATGGGATCCGTCAATCCAACCGCAATCCTCTGATCTATAAGGACATGGGAGCCGACGGGCTGAAGACGGGCCATACCGAAGAAAGCGGATACGGTCTCACCGCCTCCGCCGAGCGTCAGGGACGCCGTTTGGTCCTGGTGGTCAACGGATTGGAGTCCCAGAAGATGCGTTCGACCGAATCCGAACGCCTGTTGGATTGGGGATTTCGCGAATTCGACAACTACGCGCTGTTCAAGGCCGGCGACGTCGTGACCGACGCCAACGTCTGGCTGGGCGCGCAGGGGACGGTGCCCATGGTGATCCGTGAGGACTTGGTTCTCACCATGCCCAAGAAATCGCGCAAGGACATGCAGGTGAAGGTGGTCTATGAAGGTCCCATCCCCGCGCCGGTGATGGAAGGGCAGCCGATCGCCAAGCTGATCGTCAGCGCCAACGACATGGACGACATCGAAGTGCCCCTGGTGGCGGCCAACGATGTTGCGCGACTGGGCCTGACGGGCCGTTTGGGCGCGGCGCTGGATTACATTCTCTGGGGTTCGTCCCACTGACCGGGGCAAGGGTGGGGGGCATGACGCGCGGTCGTTTCATCACGTTCGAAGGCGGCGAGGGCGCGGGCAAATCCACTCAGGTCACGCGGCTCAAATTGGCTTTGGAAACTGCCGGCCACGCGGTCCTGACCACGCGCGAGCCTGGGGGATCCGACGGGGGCGAGGACATCCGCGCCCTGTTGGTCAACGGCGAGACGCACCGCTGGGAGCCGCTCACCGAAGCGCTGCTGAACTACGCCGCGCGCCACGAACACCTGGAAAAAGTCATCAAACCCGCACTGGCGTCCGGGACGTGGGTGATCTGCGACCGCTTTGCCGATTCCACCATGGCCTATCAGGGATACGGCCACGGCATGGACCGGGAAACCATCCGCCGTCTGCACCGTCTGGTGGTCGGCGACATCGCCCCCGACCTGACGCTGATCTTCGACCTGCCGGTCGAAGCCGGTCTGGAACGCGCCGGAATCCGGGGGCAGGGGGAAGACCGCTACGAACGCATGGGGCTGGATTTTCATGAACGGCTGCGCCAGGGCTTTCTCGACATCGCCGGGAAGGAGCCGCGCCGGTGCGTGATCGTCGACGCGCTGGCGGACATGGGGGCGGTCGCGGCGGCGGTTCGCGCCGCGGTGCGCGACAGGCTGGGGGCCGAATTCTGATGAGCGGCCAGGACCAGGACCCGGATGCCTGGCCGCCCCGGCCGATCGCCAACACCAAACTGATCGGCCACGGCGAGGCGGAACGCACGCTGCTCGACGCCTACCGATCGGAACGCATGCACCACGCCTGGCTGATCACCGGGCCGCGCGGCATCGGCAAAGCGACATTGGCGCACCGCTTCGCGCGGTTCGTCCTGGCCAATCCCAAACGGGACGCGGGGCCGGGGCTGTTCGGCGACGCCTTGCCGGAAATCCCGCCCGAAAGCCTGGACGTGAGCGCCGAGAATCCTGTGTTCAAGCGCATCAGGTCCGGCGGCCATGCCGACATGCTGGTGATCGAACGGCGCCTCAATGAAAAAACCGGCAAGCTGAAAAGCGTCATCGACGTGGACAGCGTGCGCCAGGTCGGCGGTTTCCTGTCCCTGACCCCGGCCGAAGGCGGCTGGCGCGTGGTGGTGGTGGACAGCGCCGACGAAATGAACGCGAATTCCGCCAACGCGATCCTCAAGGTTTTGGAAGAGCCGCCGAAAAACGCCCTTTTGATGCTGGTCAGCCACAATCCCGGACGCCTGTTGCCGACCATTCGTTCGCGTTGCCGCAAGCTGGCGTTGCGCCCCCTGTCCCCCGAACGGGTGACGGATCTGGTGCGCATGTACGCGCCCGAGGTCGCGGGCGAGGACGCCAAGCGGTTGGCGCAACTGTCGGACGGCAGCATCGGCCGCGCCTTGGGCCTGGTGGAAGAGGGGGGATTGGAGCTTTATGCCGATCTCCTGGGCGTTTTGTCCACCCTGCCGCGCCTGCATATTCCAAGCTTGCACGCGCTGGCCGACAAGGTGGCCAGGGCTGGGGCGGAACAGGCGTTTCAGACGGTCACGGACTTGCTGCGCTGGTGGTTGGAACGGATGATTCTGGTGAGATCGGGCAAGAGCGACACGGGCGCGCATTTCGGCGCCCAGGACCGCGATCTCATGGTCTATCTTTCGGGACAGGCAAGCCTTGATCGCTGGTTCCAGGTGTGGGAAAAGATCAATACCTTGGTGGCGCGGACCGACGGTCTCAACCTGGACCGCAAACAGGTCGTGATCGATGCTTTTCTAAGCCTTGAAAACACGGTTCGGCACGCCCGCTAACGACAGGATAACATAAAGGAATTCGCGATGGCCGGGCCCAAGCGCTACTACGTCACCACGCCGATTTACTACGTCAACGACGTGCCGCACATCGGGCATGCCTACACCACGCTGGCCTGCGACGTGTTGGCGCGGTTCAAGCGGCTGGACGGCTACGACGTCAAGTTCCTGACCGGCACCGACGAACACGGTCAGAAGGTGGAAAAGTCCGCCCAGGACAAGGGCGTCGATCCGCAAGCCTTCACCGACCAAGTGTCGCAGCGTTTCCGTGACCTGCTGGGCACGATGAACTTCACCAACGACGACTTCATCCGCACCACCGAGGAACGCCACAAGATCTCGGTCCAGGCGCTGTGGGATCGGTTGCGGGAGAAGGGGGAAATCTACCTCGACAACTACGCGGGATGGTATTCCGTGCGCGACGAGGCGTTCTACGCCGAAAGCGAGCTGACGAAAAAGCCCGACGGCTCCTTTGTGGCCCCCACCGGCGCGCCGGTGGAATGGGTGGAAGAGCCCAGCTACTTCTTCCGTCTGTCGGCCTGGGGCGAGAAGTTGCTGAAATTCTACGACGAAAATCCGGACTTCATCCTGCCGAAATCGCGCCGGAATGAGGTGGTCAGCTTCGTTTCAGGCGGGTTGCAGGACCTCAGCGTGTCGCGCACCACCTTCAAATGGGGCGTTCCGGTGCCGGGTGACGACGCGCACATCATGTACGTATGGCTGGACGCGCTGACCAACTACATCACCGCCGTGGGCTTTCCCGACGAAGATCATGGCGAGTTTCAGACCTATTGGCCCGCCGATCTGCACATGGTCGGCAAGGACATCCTGCGCTTCCACGCGGTCTATTGGCCCGCGTTTTTGATGGCTGCGGGGGTCGAGCCGCCCAAGCGCGTGTTCGCGCACGGCTGGTGGACCAACGAAGGCCACAAAATTTCCAAATCGCTGGGCAACGTCATCGACCCGATCGAACTGGTGGAGAAATATGGTCTGGACGCGGTGCGTTATTTCCTGCTGCGCGAAGTGCCGTTCGGCAACGACGGCGATTTCTCCCACGCCGCCATGGTGGCGCGCATGAACGGCGAGTTGGCCAACGATCTCGGAAACTTGGCGCAACGCGTGCTGTCCATGGTGAACAAGAATTGCGACGGCGCGGTGCCGCGTCACGGCGACTTCACCGCCGACGATCAGGAGATGTTGGACGCCGCCCACGGCATCATCCACAAGGTGCGCGAACACATGGATGTGCAGGGTTTCAACCATGCCATCGAAGACATCTGGGTGGTGATCCGCGCGTGCAACGGCTATGTCGACCGCCAGGCCCCGTGGAAGCTCAAGAAAGAAGATCCCGCGCGCATGGGCACGGTGCTGTATGTGCTGGCGGAATGCATTCGACACATCGCGCTGGTGCTTCAACCATTCATGCCGGGATCCATGTCCAAGATGTTGGATTTGCTGGAAATATCAACCGAGCACCGGACCTTCGATTTCATCGGCTACGCGCATGCGCTGGAGCCCGGCCGCGCGCTTCCCGCGCCGCAAGGGGTGTTCCCGCGTTTCGTCGAGGACGAGAAGGGGGATTGACCCGTGCTGGTGGACAGCCACTGTCATCTGAACTACCCGGAATTCGCCGATCTGGACGAGACCGCGCGCCGCGCGCATGAAGCCGGGGTCGGGTTGATGGTGACCATTTCCACCTCCTTGGCGTCCTTTCCCGATGTGCTCGCCATCGCCGAGGCACGCGACGACATTTATTGCACCGTCGGCGTTCACCCGCACCGCGCGGAAAAGGAACCGGTGACGGTGGACGATCTCCTGGCCCTCATCGGTCATCCCAAGGTGATCGGCATCGGCGAGGCGGGGCTGGATTATTACTATCAACATGCCCCGCGCGAAGTTCAGCAAGAACAGTTCCGCGTTCATATCCAGGCCGCGCGGGAGTCGGGCCTTCCGTTGGTGGTGCACACCCGCGACGCCGAGGACGACACGCTCAAGGTCTTGCGCGATGAGATGCAAAAGGGCGCTTTTCGCGGATTGATCCACTGTTTCAGCGCCTCTGCCGACTTTGCCCGGGCCGCGCTGGACATGGGGCTTTATATCTCGTGTTCCGGCATCATCACTTTTGACAAGGCCGACGCCCTGCGTGCCGCCGTGGCCGCGGTGCCCATGGATCGGTTGCTCGTGGAAACGGACGCGCCATACCTTGCGCCCGTGCCGTATCGGGGCAAAAAGAACCAACCCGCATACACCGCTCATACGGCGGTCAAACTGGCGGAAATCAAGGGGGTTACGGTCGCCGAAATCGACCATGCCACCACCGGCAATTTCTTCGCCCTGTTCGCCAAGGCCAGCCGTTCCCAACACTTGGACGAGGTGAAAATCGCGTGCGCGTGACGGTTCTCGGCTGTGGTTCCAGCGCCGGCACACCCAGCGTGGAGGCCGGTTGGGGCGCTTGCGATCCCGACAACCCGAAAAACCGCCGCACGCGACCGTCCTTGTTCGTGGAGCACGCGGGCAAATCCATCCTCATCGACACCTCTCCGGACCTGCGCGAACAGCTTCTCAGACACGATATCAGGCGCATCGACGCCGTGCTGTACACCCATGCGCATTCCGATCATCTGCATGGCATCGACGATCTGCGCGGCATCAACCGCCTGATGAGCGCCGCCATTCCGGCCTATATGGACGCTCAGACACATGCTTCGATCCGGGAACGCTTCGGTTACGTTCTGGAACCCTTGGCCGAAGACGCGACCATGTACTACAAATCCACGCTGATCGCGCACGAAGTGCGTCACGGCGAAAGATTCCAGGCCGCCGGGATCGAGGTTACGGCCATCGAACAGGACCATGCCTATGTCGGCACGCTGGGATTTCGCATCGGCGACTTCGCATATTCCACGGATCTGATCGCGATGCATGAAGAGGGCTTCGATCTGCTGAATGGCATCAAGGTGTGGATGCTGGGCACGTTCACCGACAAACCGCATCCGACGCACCTCGACGTCGGCCGCGCGCTGGAGTGGATCGCCCGCGTCAAACCGGAAAGGGCGTACCTCACGCACCTCAGCTTCGGTCTCGATCACCAAACCCTCCAGGACACATTGCCGGACACAGTGTTTGTCGCTTATGACGGGCTGGGCGTTGACGTCTAAAACGCCATTCATTTTTCGATAAGAAACACTCAGTTTATTGATATTTATGATTATATATTATTTTCCATAATATACATTATGCGATAATTGGATTTGAGCTTGGGCGCATGACGCGTGAGATGTTCAAGTCCGGTCTGAGGCCATTCCCCGCT
>JADGBG010000062.1 GCA_015231605.1 Alphaproteobacteria bacterium
AAGGAGCGTGACCGGGAATACGGGCCGTTCCTGAACGAACGCGGGATTTTCTAGTGAAGAAAACCGCCCCGCCCAAACACCAGGATACCCGCCTCACCACCTCCGGACGCGACCCCGAACGCAATCACGGCATCGTCAACCCGCCCGTCTACCATGCCTCCACCGTCACGTTCCCAACCGTGCGGGCGCTCCACGACGCCCGGGAACACCGCTTCGACACGGTCTACTACGGCCGGTTCGGCACCCCCACCACCTTCGCCTTCGAAGAGGCCGTGGCGGATTTGGAGGAAGGCAGGCGGTCCGTCGCCGTCCCGTCGGGAATGGCCGCCATCGCCGTGTCCCTGATGTCGGTCCTGCACGCGGGCGAGCACGTTCTGGTCAGCGACAACGTCTACTATCCCACCCTTTCGTTCTGCCAGGGCTTCCTCCGGAAGTTCGGGGTGGAGGCCACGCCCTTCCCCCCCATGGCCGGGGCGGACGAGTTGCGCGCCCTGATGCGCCCGGAAACCAAGGCTGTGTTCTGCGAGGCGCCGGGGTCGATCACCTTCGAGGTGCAGGACATTCCCATGATCGCCGACGTGGCGCACGCCGCCGGAGCGCTGGTGCTGATGGACAACACATGGTCGGCGGGCTACCACTTCAAGCCGTTCCGCCATGGCGTGGACATATCCATCCAAGCGGCGACCAAGTATATCGTCGGCCATTCCGACGCCATGTTGGGCGCGGTGACCGTGACGGATGCGGATCTGCACACGCGCCTCAAGACCACCCAGGTCGGCATGGGGTACTCCGCCGCGCCGGACGACTGCTACCTGGGCATCCGGGGTCTGCGATCGCTGGCCGCGCGCCTGCCCCGTCACGAGGCGACGGGATTGAAGCTGGCCGACTGGCTGGCCGGGCGGCCCGAGGTCAAGACCGTGCTGCACCCGGCGTTGGAAAGCTGTCCCGGCCATGAGATCTGGAAGCGGGACTTCACCGGTGCGTCTGGGCTGTTCGGGTTCGTTCTGCGCGACGGCTATTCGCCGGACGACCGCGCCCGCATGCTGGACGGGATGGAGCTGTTCGCCATGGGCTACAGCTGGGGCGGCTTCGAAAGCCTGATCATCGAGTCCGATCCGCGCACCATGCGCACCACGCACGACTGGCCGCATGAGCAGCCCGTGCTGCGCATCCACGCGGGCATGGAGGATCCGGACGACCTGATCGCCGACCTGGACGCCGGGCTCAGGCGTCTTTCGGCCTGAACACCCCCACCACGAACACCAAGGACACCGCCACCACGATGGCCGGACCAGCCGGGGCGTCGAACTGGTAGGACGCGCCCAACCCCAGAGCCACCGACGCCAGGCCGGCCACCGCCGCAAGAACGCCCATCCCTTCGGGCGTGCGGGCGAAGGCGCGGGCGGCGGCGGCCGGAATGACGAGCATCGACGTCACCAGCAAAATGCCCACCATCTTCATGGCCAACGCCACCACCAGGGCCAGCAGCAGCATGAACGCCAACTCCACCCGGCGCACGTCGACGCCTTCCACCTGCGCCAGATCGGCGTGGACCGTGGCGCTCAGCAACGGCCGCCACAACCGCGCCAGCGCCGCCAGCACGGCCAGCGCGCCGCCCCACATCCAGCCGACGTCGGCCCACCCCACCGCCAGGATGTCGCCGAACAGATAGCCCATCAGATCGAGCCGCACGTCGTCCAGCCACGCGGCCACGATCAGGCCCAGCGCCAGCGCCGCGTGGGCGACGATGCCCAAAAGCGTGTCCAGGGACAGCCCCCGCACCCCGCGCGCGCCGCCCATCACCAGCGCCGCCGCCACCACCGTCAGCGCCACGCCCAGTTCCGGTGAAACGCCCAAGAGAAAGCCCAAAGACACACCCAACAGCGCCGTGTGCGACAACGCACCGCCGAAATACGCCATGCGCCGCCACACCACGAACGCGCCGAGCGGCCCGGCGGCCACCGCAACCGCCGCGCCCGCAAGGGCCGCGCGCATCAGAAACTCATCCATGATCGCACCCTTCCCCATGTTCATGGCCATCCCCGCCATCATGGACCACGTGTCCGTCCAGGTCGTGGTGATGGTCGTGATGGTGGGCGTAGACCGCCAGCGTTGATGCCACTTCCGCCCCGAACAGGGCCACGAACTGCGGATCGCGGCTGACGGAGCGGGGGTGCCCCGCGCAACACACATGCCGGTTCAAGCACACCACATGGTCGGTCTTGGCCATCACCACGTGCAGGTCGTGGGACACCATCAACACGCCCACCCCACGGGTGGCGCGGATGTCCTGGATCAACCGGTACAGTTCCGCCTGGCCGCTGATGTCGACGCCCTGGACCGGTTCGTCCAGAACCAAAAGGTCCGGTTCCCTGAGCAGGGCGCGGGCCAACATGACGCGTTGCATCTCGCCGCCGGACAGCCCCTGCATGGGCGAAGACAGCACATGACCGGCGCCGACTTCCCCCAAAATGGCATCCACGGCGCCGGGACGCGCCCGGCCGCCCAACTCCAGGAACCGCCTGACCGTCATGGGAAGCGACGGATCGATATGCAGGCGTTGCGGCATATAGCCGATGCGCAATCCCGGACGCCGTTGGACCCTGCCCTTGCCGGGCTTCACCAGCCCCAGCATGGCGCGCACGAGAGTCGTTTTCCCCGCCCCGTTGGGACCGATCAGGGTGACGATTTCCCGCGGGCGCACCACGGCGTCCGCGCCCCGCAACACGATGTTTCCGCCGAACGCCACTTCCACGCCTTCGGCCAACAGCAGCGGTTCCGCCGCCCGGTCAATCATGGGAGCACTCCCCGGTCCCGGCGCAGTCCGAACACAGCCCCGTCAATTCGATGGTCGGAGTTTCAATGGTGAACCCGGCCGCATGCGCGGCCGCGCCCACGGCCCTGACGATGCGCGTGTCGTGCAGTTCCGCCGCCCGTCCGCAACAGCGGCAGATCAAGAACTGCCCCGCGTGGGACGACCCGGCCGCGTCGCACCCGACGAAGGCGTTGAGACTTTCGATGCGATGGATCAGGCCGTGTTCGCGCAGAAACTCCAGCGCGCGATAAACCGTGGGAGGTTGGGCCTTGTGAAGATCGTCGCGCAACCATTCCAAAATATCGTAGGCCCCGACCGGTTTATGGCTGCGCCAGACCAGTTCCAGAACCCGCTTGCGGATTGGCGTCAGACGCACGCCACGGGCTTTGCACACCTCTTCCGCACGGCTCAGCGCACCGGCCCTGCACTTGCCATGATCATGACCGGCTTCATGGAAAATCCTATTTTCCAATATATTGAATATATCAACTTGATCAGACACATCACCACCAATCATTCTGTATGTTATAACATACCGCCTAGACCCCATCAATACAATGTTATAACATAACATAAGATTGAAATTTTCTCAGGTTGATTTCCCCATGCTCCTCCGTATCCCCCTCGCGGCGCTCGGCGCGCTTTTGTCCACCGCCCTTTCCCTGTCCCCGTATCCGGCCGAGGCCGGGGATTTGTCCGTGGTCGCATCGATCAAACCCCTACAGGCCCTGGTCCGGGGCGTGATGGGCGAGACGGGCGAACCCAAGCTTTTGGTCCCCGCCACGGCCTCGCCGCATACCTTCACGCTCAAACCTTCACAGGCCCAGGAGTTGAGCCGCGCGGATGTGGTGTTCTGGGTCGGCCCCACCCTGGAAACCGCGCTGACCGGCCCCATGGAAACGCTGGTCGCGCGCGGCCGGGCCACGGAAATGTTGGGTCTTGAAGGGCTTGACCTGCTCCACGTCGCCGAAGACGAAGATCGCGACGATCACGATGACCATCACGACCATGGCGGCATTGACCCGCACGTCTGGCTATCCCCCAACAATGCGAAGGTCATGGCGCGGGCCATCGCCGCAAGGCTGGGCGCGGTCGATCCCGGCAACGCCCAAACGTACGCCCGCAATTGCGAGGACCTGATCGCAGCCATTGACGCCGCCGTCCAAGACGCGGACGCCGTGTTGGCCGATGGGCGCGAGACGGCGTACCTGGTGCACCATGACGGGTTTGGCTATCTGGCGCGGGATTTTCACCTCACACAGGCCGGTTTTCTGCAAACCATGCCGGGCCGGGAACCCGGCGCAAAGCATCTCTCCGATATTAAGAAACGCATCCAATCCATGGATATCAAATGCCTTTTTGTCGAACCGCAATTTACGCCATCCCTGGCGCGGCAACTCAGTGAGGACACCGGGGTGCGCATCGCCGGGATCGATGCGCTGGGTGTCGACATTCGGATGTCGGCCACCGCGTATCCCGATCTGATCCGCGCCCTCGCCCGGCAAATGCAGGGCTGCCTTTCCGGGCGGTGATGGGGTATAAACGCCACATCCTCACCGCCACCACCGGAAGACCGACATGACCGATTTCACCCCCGTCACCCAGACGCAAGCCGCCGCCGTCGCGGACCTGATGAAATACAACGCCGACGGCCTCGTCCCCGCCATCGCCCAACAGATCGACACCGGCGAGGTCCTGATGATGGCGTGGATGAACCGCGACGCGGTGATCGAGACGCTCACCAGCGGGCGGGCGTGCTATTTCTCGCGCTCGCGCGGCAAGCTGTGGCGCAAGGGCGAAAGTTCCGGCCAAGTGCAGACCCTGTTCGATTTCCGTTGGGACTGCGACGCCGATACGGTGCTGATGCAGGTGGACCAAAAAGGCGTGGCCTGCCACACCGGGCGGCACAACTGCTTCTACAACGCCGTGCGAGGCGGCGAAACCCGGGTCATCGCGGACGTCGAGATCTCTCCGGACGAGCTGTATGGCTGACGCCGTCGCGGTCACGGTTCTCACCGGCTTTCTCGGCAGCGGCAAGACCACCCTGCTTGCCCATCTTCTGCGGGACCCGGAACTGGCCGACGCCGCCGTTCTGATCAACGAATTCGGCGAAGCCGCCATCGACCACCTGCTGGTCGAAAGCGTGGACGAAACCACCGTCGTCCTGGCGTCGGGCTGCGTGTGCTGTTCGGTGCTGGGGGATCTGGCGAACGCCTTGCGCGGCTTGGCGGAAAAGCGCGAGAACGGCCGAGTTCCGCCGTTCCGCCGCCTGGTTATCGAAACCACGGGGCTGGCGGATCCCGCGCCGATCCTGCATACCTTGATGAACGATCCGCTGGTGGCGGGACAATATCGGTTGGACGGCATCGCCGCCACGGTGGACGGAGCATTGGGGTTGAGGACCCTCGCCGCCCACCCGGAAGCGGAAAAACAGGCCGCGCTGGCCGAACGGATCGTCATCACCAAGGTCGACATCGCGGACCCCGCGGATACGGCTGCGTTGGAAGATCGCCTTGCTCGGCTCAACCCCGCCGCGCGGATTTTCCGCGCCACGCACGGAAACATCGACGCCCGGGACATCCTCGACGCCGGACTGTTCGACGCGGATCTGACCCCCCACCCCGAACGCTGGCTTGGCGCGGACGCCGTCCGGCGCGCGCCCGTCCACGACGCCCGCATCTCCACCTTCGTCCTGGAAGCGCGGGGACCGCTGGACTTCGTGGCGTTTCAATCCTGGCTGGAAGACCTGTTGGACGCCCATGGCGCAAACGTGCTGCGCGTCAAGGGCGTGATCGACGTCCTTGGCGTCGACAGGCCGGTGGCGGTGCACGGGGTGCAGCACATTTTCCATCCGCCCGCCGTCCTGCAAAGCTGGAGCGAAATGGAAAAAAAGTCCCGCATCGTATTCATAACGCGGGGAATTCACGAACTCGCCGTGCGCTCGGCTTTTGATGCCCATATGCCCGGGCATCTGTGTGCCTAAGCCTCCGAAGGGTCCATCATCGTCGCGATGAACCGGCGCGCCCCGGCGTCGAAGTTCAGACACCGGATGGCGACGACATCCTCTTCCTTGCGGATCACCCGCGCCGGAATTTCGGTATTGACGGTGATCTCGCCGTCCGCGCCCAGTCCATCCACCGTCAACAACGACCCGGCCGTCAATCGCCCCCGGTATCCCGGTACCAGAAATCCCCCCATGCTCAGGTTCGAGACGCGATGGACTTCGCCGTTAAAGCGTACGCACAGATCATGGCGTTCGATCCGCGGATGCTGGCGGCGGTCGTCGCCGCTGTGCTGTTCGTTCATTTCCGCCCCCCTTTTTGGCGGCAGGCATCTTAACGCGCCCGGGATGGATGCGCTATACTGATGCGGCAACAACAAAAACACGGTGCCGAATGCGTTCACGTCACCTCCTTTTGACGGTTATCCTCGGGCTGTTCGCCGTGATCGGCGCGCCCCAGGCCGGGGAACGGGTGACGGTGTTCGCCGCCGCCAGCGTCAAGCCGGCGCTGGACGCCTTGACCCCGACGTGGCAGGCGCGCGGACTTGATGTGCGGGCCGTTTACGCGGGCACCTCCGCCCTTGCCCGGCAAATCGAGCACGGCGCGCCCGCCGACGTGTTCGTATCGGCCAATGCGGGATGGATGGACCATTTGCAAACCCGCGGGTTGATCGTGCCCGACAGCCGCGCGGACGTCGCGACCAACGTCTTGGTCCTGGCCACGGGAACGGACCCGTTCCCCGCGCCGCTGATGGCGTTCGGCCCCGGCTACCCCCTCCGCCCGACGCTGGGGGGGGCGCGACTGGCCATCGCCGATCCTGACCACGTTCCGGCGGGGATGTATGGCCGGGAAGCCCTGAAAACCCTGGGCCTGTGGGACGGGGTCGAAGACCGTCTGGCCCGCACCCAGGACGTCACCGGCGCCCTGATGATGCTGGCGCGGGGCGAGGCGCGCCTGGGCGTGGTCTACGCCAGCGACGTCGGGCGCGCCGAAGGCGTCGCCGTGTTCGCCCCCTTCCCCACGGACAGCCACGCCCCCATCGTCTATCCCGCCGCCGTGGTGGCCGACCATGACGGACCGGGCGCGCGGGCCGTGCTGGCGGTCCTCGCCGGCGCGGAGGGGCAGGCCGCCTTCCGTTCGGCAGGGTTCGGAGGCGCGCCATGAGCGGACTCCTCACCCCGCTGGAATGGGAAGCCCTGGTGCTGAGTCTCAAGGTCGCGGCCTGGGCCACGGCGGCGAGTCTGCCGGTGGGCGTGCTGACCGCCTGGGTGCTGGCGCGCACGCGCTTTCCCGGCCATGCGCTGCTCAACGCCCTGGTTCACATCCCCCTGGTGGTCCCGCCGGTGGTGGTGGGCTATGCGTTGCTGTTGACGCTGGGGCGCAACGGGGCGGTGGGGGGATGGCTTTATGACGTGTTCGGCGTCACCCTGGCGTTCACATGGAAAGGCGCGGCGGTCGCGGCTGCGGTGATGGCGTTTCCGCTGATGGTGCGCGCCATGCGCCAATCTCTGGACGCACAGGATGCGGGGTTGGAAGCCGCCGCGCGAACGCTGGGCGCGGGGCGATTGCGGGTGTTCTTGACCGTCACCCTGCCCCTGATGGCCCCCGGCGTGGTGACCGGAGCGATTTTGGCGTTCGCCCGCGCGTTGGGCGAATTCGGCGCGACCATCACCTTCGTATCGAACATTCCCGGCGAAACGCAGACCTTGCCGCTGGCGCTGTACACCTTCACCCAGGTCCCGGGGGGCGAGGACGGGGCCTTGCGCCTTGCGGTGATTTCGGTTCTCGTGGCGCTCGCGGCCTTGATGCTGAGCGAAGCGCTCGCCCGCCGCGCAGGAGCCCTGACCAAGGGGGGCGACGCATGACGCCCCCCCCTGATCCACATCGACGCCTACAAGGCCATGGGGGACTTCGCGCTCGAGGTGGAAATCGACGCGGGCCCCGGCGTCACCGCGCTGTTCGGCCGTTCGGGCGCGGGCAAAAGCACCATCGTCAACATGCTGGCCGGTTTGGTGAAGCCGGACCGGGGGACCATCCGCATCGGCGACGCGGTTCTTTTCGACAGCGCGCGCGGGATCGACCTGCCGCCCGATCGCCGTCACGTCGGCTACGTCTTCCAGGACGCCCGCCTCTTTCCGCACATGAGCGTGGAGCGCAACCTCGCCTACGGCATGGGCCGGATGGACCCGGCGCACCGCTCCCCCCAATTCGCCCGGGTGGTGGAGATGCTGGGCCTGGGCGCGCTTCTCAAGCGCAGGCCCGGCGCCCTGTCCGGCGGCGAGCGCCAGCGCGTCGCCATCGGCCGCGCGCTGCTGTCCAACCCGCGCGTTCTGTTGATGGACGAACCTTTGTCATCCTTGGACGCCCAGCGCAAAAGCGAGATCCTGCCCTATGTCGCACGCTTGGCGACGGACTTCGCCGTGCCGGTGATCTACGTCTCCCACGCCGTCGAGGAAGTCGTGCGCCTGGCCGACACCCTGGTTCTGGTGTCCGGTGGCCAGATCGCGGCCATCGGCGCCGTGGAGGACGTGATGGGACGTCTCGACCTCGCGCCGATCACCGGTCGCTACGAAGCTGGCGCGGTGCTGACCCCGCGCGTCGCCGGTCACGTGGACGAACACCGCCTAACGCGGCTGGACCTTCTGGGCCACGCCATGTTCGTGCCGCAAGTGGACCTGCGCCACGGAGAAACGGTGCGCCTGCGGGTGCGCGCGCGCGACGTGTCGCTGGCCCTGACGCCACCCCAGGGCACCAGCATCCTCAACATCCTGCCCGCCACGGTGCGCGAACTGGACGCGGGATCGGGCCCGCATGTCGAAGTCGCGTTGGACATCCGGCCAGGCCACGGCGAACTGGGCGCGCCGCAGCCCCTGCTGGCGCGCGTCACCCACAAATCCATGACGGACATGAAGCTGGAACCGGGAACGCCGGTCCACGCCCTGATCAAGGCCGTGGCCATCGACCGCCACAGCCTGGGTGGCCTGGGTCATGGAACGCAGCGCAAGGAAAGATGAGTTCAGGCGTTCACGCCGCCCGCGCGGGGCATGGGCACGGGATCCGTCTGGGCGACCGTATTCACGGCGGCGAGAAGCTCGTCCCCGCCGAACGGTTTTTCGAGCGCGGCCATCGCGCCGAACGCCTTGGCCGTTAAGGCGAAGTTCTTGCTGACGATCTGCCCGGCGCCGGAAATGGCGATGATGCGGATGCCTGGAAAGTCCCGCACCAGTTCGCGGATCGTCTCCAGTCCTTCCTTGTTGGGCATGACGATGTCCACCAGGACGACGTCGGAGGGATATCCGCGATAAAGCGCGATGCCGGCGTCGGCATCCCCCGCTTCAACCACCTCATGTCCGGCCGCGCGCAAGACCGCGCCTATGGATACGCGCACGAACTTATCGTCGTCGATGACCAGAATTCGGCTCATGAGAATGCTCCGCCCCAACACCCGGGGATCGTACATCCACTTGAGTTTTCCGGATATTCCACAGATGGATGAGGCGGCCTAGTCCCTTTTTTGGGATTTGGCCGCGATCCTGGGGTCGCGAAGCGCCCGCAAGGGATAGGATTTGACCATCTCGAACGCCTTGCCGGGTTCCTTCTGACGGAACAGGCTTAACCGGTCCAATAGAGCCTTTTTGCCAAGAAACGGCTCGGCATGGGGGCGCAAGGCATCGATCAGGACGGCGCGGTCCTTGGGCTTGAGACGTTCGGAGAGCGACATGTGGAAACGGAACTCCTCCAGCACGAACGGATACCCCCACTTTTTCATCAGCTTCATCTGACGCTCGCCCAGCGCCATCTTCTCGCGGCGACGCCGTTCCTCCTTGGTCATGGGGGCGCGAAAATGATCGAATTCCCGCACGCACGCGGCCGCCAGGGCGCACAGGGCCTTGCCGGGTTTTTTGGGGCGAAGGGCGACGAACCCGTCGAGTTCCGTCAGTTCCCAGGGATGAATGACGGCCGGTTCGCGAGCGCAGGCGAACGCCTCGATCGCCTCGTCCAGCATTTCCAGATCATATCCGTCCGCAAGACGGAACGGCGCCTTCAGGGTGGCGTGAAAACCGTACAACCGCGCGCCGGCGGTAATATCCGCCACCTCGCTCGCCTTGAACCCCTTGACCTTCAGTCGCTTGGCGCTGTCAAGCGCCTGGTCGTCGCGTCCCAGCCAGGACGCGCCGAACGCCCAAAGCGGGCTGTCCGGGCATGGCGTGTAGTAAATGGCGTATCGGGTTTTGCTCATTCTTGATCCTTGCCTATGCTCCCCTCCGTGGACGACACCATAACGCATGCATGTGACAAAGATGTGTCGAACCATTATTCCCCGAAAAGCGTGAAAACCCGGTTGCCGCCGCATCGGTTTCGTGCTGAGGTTTACATACATTCCGCATCACAAGGGGACAGCCAGATCATGACCGTTCAAGTCATCGCCACAAAACCGTTCGAAGGGCAAATTCCGGGCACGTCCGGGCTGCGCAAACAGGTTTCGGTGTTCAAGAAACCCCATTATCTGGAAAATTTCGTGCAATCGATCTTCGATTCTCTGCGCGGCAAGGACGGCAAGACGTTGGTTCTGGGCGGCGACGGGCGCTATCACAACGCCGAGGCCATTCAGGTGATCCTGCGCATGGCCGCCGCCAACGGCTTCGCCAAGGTGATGGTGGGACAAAACGGCATCCTGTCGACCCCGGCGGCGTCGTGCGTAATCCGCAAGCACAAGGCCTTCGGCGGCATCATCCTGTCGGCCAGCCACAACCCCGGGGGTCCGGACGGCGACTTCGGCATCAAATACAACACCACCAACGGCGGCCCCGCGCCGGAACACATGACCAAGGCGTTCCACGTGCGCAGCACGGAAATCGACAGCTACCGCATCCTGGACGGCGGCTCGGTGGATCTGGGGACCTTGGGAACCTCGCAACTGGGCGGCATGGCGGTCGACGTCGTCGACCCCGTCGCCGACTACGCGGAACTGATGGAAAGCCTGTTCGACTTTCCGCGCATCCGTGAACTGGTGAGCGGCGGCAAGCTGACGCTTTGCTTCGACGCCATGCACGCCGTGACGGGACCGTACGCCCGCGACATTCTGGTCAACCGTCTGGGCGCGCCCGAAAGCGCGTTGCTCAACGCCACGCCGCTGCCCGATTTCGGCGGCGGTCACCCCGACCCCAACCTGGCCCACGCCCAGGAACTGGTCGCCATCATGCAAGGCCCCGACGCCCCGGATTTCGGCGCGGCGTCGGACGGCGACGGCGACCGCAACATGATTTTGGGCCGCGACTTCTTCGTTACGCCCAGCGACAGCCTGGCCGTCCTGGCCGCCAACGCGAGCCTGATCCCAGGCTACAAGGACGGCATCGCCGGGGTGGCGCGGTCCATGCCGACCTCCATGGCCGCCGACCGGGTGGCGGCGGAATTGGGCGTGCCGTGCTTCGAAACGCCCACCGGATGGAAGTTCTTCGGCAACCTTCTGGACGCGGGCAAGGCGACCCTGTGCGGCGAGGAAAGCTTCGGCACCAGCTCCGGACACGTGCGCGAGAAGGACGGCCTGTGGGCGGTGCTGATGTGGCTGAACGTCCTGGCGGCGCGCGGCGAGTCGGTGGCCGACATCGTGCGCGCGCACTGGCGGCGCTTCGGTCGCAACTACTACAGCCGCCACGACTACGAGGAAATCGATTCCCAAGCGGGCGCGGACCTGATCCAGAACCTGCGCGACACCGTGCCCGGCCTGGCGGGAAAGATGCTGGGGGCATACCGGGTGCGCGCGGGCGACGATTTCACCTACCGCGATCCCGTGGACGACACCCGCAGCCACAACCAGGGCATCCGCGTTCTGTTCGAGGACGGCTCGCGCATCGTGTTCCGCCTGTCCGGCACGGGAACCAAGGGGGCGACGCTGCGTGTCTATCTGGAACGCTTCGAGTCCGATCCCACCAAACAGGACATGGACCCGCAAGACGCCCTGGCCGATCTGATCGCCATCGCCGAAGAGGTCGCGCAAATCCGTGAACGCACCGGCCGGGATGCCCCGACCGTCATCACCTGACGACAGAAACCGGCGGGGCGCTTTCGCGCCCCGCCCGTTACCTCGTCCCTTTCGGAAATCCTAGGATTTATGCCACGACGGAATGTCGTGCACGGGCAGTTTGGCCAGCATTTCCGGCGTCACCAGGACCACGCCGCCCTTGCTGCGGTAGAACCGCCGGGCGTCGTCCTTGGGGTCGTCGCCGATCACCAGACCGGGCGGGATCTGGCACCCCTCGGCCAACACGGCCTTGGTGATGCGGGCGTTGCGGCCGACGTCGCAGTTGGGCAGAACCACGGAATCCAGAACCTTGGCGTAGGAATTCACGCGTACGTTGGAAAACAGCAGGGACCGGCTGACCTGCCCGCCCGAGACCACGCAACCGGCGGACACCAGGGAATCCGTCGCGACACCGCGGCGCTCTTCCTCATCGAACACGAACTTCGCCGCCGGGCGCTGTGCCTGGTAGGTCCAGATCTGCCAGTTCTCGTCATACAGATCCAGCGAGGGCGTCACATGGGTGAGGTCGAGATTGGCCTCCCAATAGGCGTCGAGGGTCCCGACGTCGCGCCAATACGGTTCGCCGCCGGACGGCGACACGCAGCTTTCCGGGAACCGGTGGGCCATGATTTTGTGACGGCCCACCAAGTGCGGCAGGATGTCCTTGCCGAAGTCGTGCGACGAACCTTCCTGATTTCGGTCGCGCAGCAACTGGTCGTACAGGAATTCCGCCTTGAAGACGTAAATACCCATGCTGGCGAAGGAACGGTCGGGCTGACCGGGAATGGTCGGCGGCTCGGCCGGTTTTTCCACGAAGCCGATGATGTTGCCGTTGGCGTCCGCGTCCACCACGCCGAAGCCCTTGGCGTCCTCGCGCGGGACCTCGATGCATGACACCGTGACGTCCGAGTTGTTCTGGATGTGCTGGGCCAGGAGTTTGCTGTAGTCCTGCTTGTAGATATGGTCGCCGGCCAGGATCAGGACGTGCTTGGGTCCGTGTTCCTTGATGATGTCGATGTTCTGAAACACCGCGTCCGCCGTGCCCTGATACCAGCTTTCGGACTTGGTCTGCTGCTGCGCCGGCCAGACTTCGACGTATTCGTTCAATTCGGCGCGGAAGAAGCCCCAGCCGCGCTGCACGTGCTGGATCAGGGTGTGCGCCTTGTACTGGGTGATCACGCCCACTTGGCGGATGCCGGAGTTGATGCAGTTCGACAACGGAAAGTCGATGATGCGGAACTTGCCCGCGAACGGAACCGACGGCTTGGACTGCCCTTCCGTCAACTGCTTGAGCCGCGAGCCCCTGCCCCCGGCCAGGACCAGGGCGATGGTGTCCTTGAGAGCCCTGTTGCAGTTTAGGTTCGTTGCGTCCATGAGGTCCCCCTATGGTCTGTTATGATCTTTGGAATCGAGCCTACGAAGGGCCCCTTCGAGTCGAATTATAAACCGAACTCGATCCGAGTTGTCTTCAATTCGTGTGTCTGTATAGTGTCTTTGCCGAATACGCCATTCAAGCATGAAATCCTTGCATTTATGTGATGTTCGGCCACGAAGTCCCAACCACTCTGGACCCGTTTCGTCCACACGCAAGAGAACACTACCGTATGAAAGTTCTTTTTGTCACGTCCGAAGCCTTTCCGCTCCTCAAGACAGGCGGCCTCGGCGATGTCGCGGGCGCCTTGCCCGCGGCCCTCAATGCGTTGGGCGAAAACGCCCGCATCCTCATGCCCGCCTATCCCCAAGCGCTGGAGATGGCGCGGGACAAGCGGCCCGGCGTGGCCCTGGGCATGCCGCTCGGCGTCGGCGAGGTCCGTCTGATCGAAGCGAAGATGCCCGACGGCAAAACGCCCGTGTGGTTGGTCGACTGCCCCAACGTGTGCCGACGCGACGGCAACCCCTATACCCAACAGGACGGGCGGGATTGGCCGGACAATTATCTGCGCTTCGCCCTGTTGTCCCATGTGGCGGCGCAGCTGGCCATGCCGGGCAACCCGACGGGATGGGTCCCGGACATCGTGCATTGCAACGACTGGCAAAGCGGCCTGGCCCCCGCCTACCTGCATTTCTGGCCGGGAAGCCGGGCAAAGACGGTGTTCACGATTCACAACCTGCAATACCTGGGCATGTTCCCACCGTGGGTGATGGAACAAATCGACTTGCCGGGCGAAGCCTATGGCATGGACGGCGTGGAATTCCACGGCCAGGTGTCGTTCCTGAAAGCCGGTATTTTCTACGGCGACGCCATCACCGCCGTGAGCCCGACCTACGCCCATGAAATCATGTCCCCCGCGCTGGGGAACGGACTGGATGGATTGTTGCGCCACCGCGGCCACGCCGTTCACGGCATCCTCAACGGCATCGACGACGAGGTCTGGAATCCGGCCACGGACCCCTTGATCGAACACCCCTACTCCACGGCCGACATGTCGGGAAAGGCTTCGAACAAGGTCGCCCTGCAGCGGGAGTTGGGCCTGCCCGAAGCCCCCGACGCCCCGCTGTTTTGCGTGGTCAGCCGATTGACGTGGCAGAAGGGCATCGACCTGATCGCCGACGGCGCGGAACGCCTGGAACGATTGGGCGTCCAGATCGCCGTTCTGGGAACCGGCGAACAGCACCTGCACGACATGCTGCGTAGCCTAGCGGAAACCCATCCGAACATCGCGGTGCGCATCGGTTACGACGAAACGCTGGCGCACCGCATGGTCGCGGGGTCCGACGTGTTGTTGATGCCGTCCAGGTTCGAACCGTGCGGCTTGACCCAGATGTATGCCATGCGGTACGGCACGTTGCCCCTGGTCTATCGGACCGGCGGCCTGGCGGACACCGTCACGGATTGCGCCGACATTCACGCCGGCACCGGGTTCGTTTTCGACAAGCTGGATGCCGACACGCTGATTCATGGCGCCGAGCGCGCCGTGGCCCTTTATCATTCGCCCGATTCATGGCAAAAAGCGCGCGTCAACGCGATGACCCGGGATTGGAGCTGGGCCCACGCGGCGAAAGATTACGTCAAATTGTACCAAGGCCTCCTGAAAGCCGGAGCATAAGCATGACCCACCCGAAGACCGATTACGCCGCCTTGATCAACAAGGAAACGGCGAACTGCCTGGAAACCGACTTCCTCGACCGCTTCGGCAGTGTCGGCGACATGAAGACCGCCTTGGTGCGCACCATGCTCCACACCATCGGCAAGGACCCGGACGAAGCGACCAAGCGCGATTGGTTCTACGCCCTGTCCCACCTGCTGCGCGGCGTCATGAGCCAGCGCCACGTGCAGACGGCGCGCACCCATTTCCGCAACGGATCGAAAAAGATCTATTACCTGTCCATGGAATACCTTCTGGGCCGCTCTTTGGAAAAGGTTCTGCTGGACCTGGGCGTGCGGGAAATGGCGGACGTGGCGCTGGGCGATTTCGGCCTGTCGCTGCGCGAAGTCATGGAATTCGAACCCGACGCCGCGCTGGGCAACGGCGGCCTGGGCCGCCTGGCGGCATGCTTCCTGGATTCGCTGGCGACCCACGACTATCCGGGCTTCGGCTACGGCATCCGCTACGAATACGGCATTTTCACCCAGTCCATCGAAAACGGCCAGCAGGTGGAACATCCGGAAAACTGGCTGCGTTACGGCAACCCGTGGGAAGTCGAACGTCCCGACGTCCTCTATCCGGTCCATTTCGGCGGACGCATCTCGTGCTTCAAGAACGCCCTGGGCGAAAAGGAATGCCACTGGATCGACACCGACGAAGTGATGGCCATGGCCTACGACGTGCCGGTGTCGGGCTTCGGCACCCGCACGGTGGGGAACCTCCGCCTGTGGTCGTCCCGCGCGACGCGTGATTTCAACCTGCGTTACTTCAACGAAGGCGACTACGTCGACGCGGTCCGCGAAAAGACCAATTCGGAAAACCTGTCCAAGGTTCTCTACCCCAACGACAAAAACCAGATGGGCAAGGAACTGCGCCTCAAGCAGGAATATTTCTTCGTCAGCGCCTCTCTCCAGGACATCATCGCGCGCCATCTGCGTTACCACGAAACCCTGGAAGACCTGCCCGACCTCACCTCGATGCAGTTGAACGACACCCACCCGGCCCTGGCGGTTCCGGAACTGATGCGCCTGCTCATCGACGTGCATGGCTATAGCTTTGAAAAGGCCTGGGGCCTCACCACCCGGACGTTCTCCTACACGAACCACACGTTGCTGTCGGAAGCCCTGGAAACCTGGCCCATCAACATGATGTCGAACCTGCTGCCGCGTCATCTGGAGCTGATCTGCCAGATCAACGACCTGTTCCTGCGCTCGGCGCGGCACATGTTCCCGGGCGACTCGTCCATTCTGCGCCGCATCTCCCTGGTCGACGACGATTCCCATTCCGTGCGCATGGCGCACCTCGCCATCGTCGGCAGCCACAAGGTCAACGGCGTCGCCGCGCTGCACACCCAGTTGCTGCGCGACAACATGTTCCACGACTTCAGCACCATTTACCCCGACAAGTTCGTCAACATGACCAACGGGATCACGCCCCGGCGCTGGCTGTTGCAGGCGAACCCGGGCCTGTCCGACCTGATCAGCGAGTCCATCGGCGACGACTGGATCTGCAACCTGTCCAAGCTGCGCGACCTCGCCCCCCTGGCGGACGACGCCGCGTTCCGCGACAGGTTCCTCGAAGTCAAGCGCGCCAACAAGGAACGCCTGGCGAACTGGCTGAACGAACGATTGGGGGTGACGCTCAACCCCGACAGCCTGTTCGACATGCAGGTCCAGCGCATCCACGA
>JADGBG010000207.1:0-450 GCA_015231605.1 Alphaproteobacteria bacterium
CACCGGCCCGGCGGGCAGGCCCGCGAGCGGAACCGCCGGCACGGACGGACCGGAGGCCGGCGCCCCGCCGTCCACCTGCAACGCCCCGCCGTCCGGCTTGGCGTCCGGCTTGGCGTCGAAGGCGTCGGGGTTGAAACCGAGCTTCTTCAGCATGCCGCCGCCCATGACGGCGAAGAATTTTTTGATCGACGCCCAGATCCCGTCGATGAAGTTCCGCACCCCTTCGAAGTTCTGGTAGAGCAGCGACACACCCGCGACGGCCAATTCCAGTCCCGTCGCGATCAGGCCGATGGGATTGGCGCGCATGGCGACGTTGAGCGCCTTCATCACGCCGACGCCGCCGCGCATCGACGACCAGAAAGCGGTGACCGCCTGCGCCTGATGCGCCGCGATCAAAACGCCCACGCTGGCCGCCGTTTGCACAACTGCCGCGCCCAGACGCACCGTCTG
>JADGBG010000207.1:485-2400 GCA_015231605.1 Alphaproteobacteria bacterium
GCCCAGACGCACCGTTTGCGCCGTGGCGGAGATCAATCCCGCCACCAGGTCGGCCTTGAGCAGCAGGACCAGCGCCACCAGCGCCCGGTCCCAGCCGCCGAGGAAGTCGGCCACGCGCACGATCCCGCGCCCGAACGCGCGCACCCCGTCGACGATGGACTGGATCGGCAGTTCCTTGAGCCGCGCGCCGAAGGCCTGAACGGCTGTCTCGGCCTTCGCCGCGACCCATTCGCGGTTGGCGGCCACCCATTCGGAGAACGCACCGATCAACGGGTTGAGGACGGGCAGGATCTTTTCGGTGATGGCCGCGCCCATGCCGGTCAGCGCCATGCGCGCGTCCAGCGTGGAATCGGCCCAGACCTCCGACAGCTTGGCCGCCTTTTGGGAAATCAGGCCCAGTTCCCGCGCCCGGCGTTGCTGGCGGAGGATCTCATCCGACCCCTGCGCCAGCACCGGGATGATGCGGGTGCCGGATTCCTCCATCAGTTTCTGCGCCAGCGCGACGCGTTCCGCGCCCTCGGGCATTGTGGCCATGTGGTCGGCCAGGTCCAGCATCACGGCGTCGACGGCGCGCACATTGCCCGCCGCGTCGACCAGCGGAATGCCCAACTGCTCGAACACGGGACCGGCCGCGCCGACGCCGTTGACGGCTGCGCCGATGTTCTTGGACAGCCCGCGCAGCGCGTTGTTCATGTCGTCCGTCGACGCGCCGCCGCGTTCGGCGACGTAGTGAAGTTCCTGCAGCCGCTCGACCCCGATGCCGAGCCGCGCCGCCATCTTCGCCGCGCCGTCGCCCAGCCGCCCCACGGAATTGACCATCGCCAGCAGGCCGCCCGCCGCCGCCGTCAGACCCAGCGCCACCTTGGGCGCGGCCCAGGCGCGCAGGCTGTTCGCCGCGCCGCCGATTGACGCCGACATTCGCCGCGCCTGTTCAGCGACGCGGTGCGCGCCGACCAGACGCATCTGCACCGCCATGCGCCGGCGCAGCGCGTCTATGTTCTTTTGCACGGCCCGGATCGGCCGCGAGGCCTGGTCCTGGGCGCGCAGAACCATGCGCACGGCGTAGGTGTTTGACATGAAGGTCGCTCCGCTATCGGGTGCAAATCAAAGGGAGGCCCTGTCACAGGCCCCGTTATTGAGAAAATAAAACGGCCGCCCGGTCATGGGCGGCCGTCGCGTCTGAAGACCAGACCAGATCGTCCAGGTCCATGGCCTTGAGTTGGTCCGGCGTCCAGCCGTGCCGGCCGATCAACCAGCCAAAGACGGCCCGCCAGTTGCCCCACCCCCCTTCGGGCGGCTGGACGTGGGCAAAAAACCGAACGCCACCGCCTGGGCGCGGGTCATGTCGGCGGCGTCCAGGCGCTTGGCCAGCAGAGGTTCGGGGAGGTCCACCAGGGCGGCGACGAAGGCGCGCGCGGCTTTGAGCGGGTCAGCGTTCGCGTGCCCGAGGATGTCGAGATCGCCCGCCACCGGGCGGCGGAATTCCAGGACCGCGACCAGGCGCGCGCCGTCGCCGCCGCCGGTGCGCTTATCGGTCATCTCGAACGGGTATTCGAGACGCAGGGCCGCGCGCCCGCCGTCGCGGTCCTCTACGAAATCTTCAAGGCGCGCCGGCGCGTCCGGGTCTTCAAGCAGCTTTTGGATATCCATGCGCCCCTCCTCAGATCAGCACGTCGCGGCCCGAGCGGGCCTCGTAGCGCACCGTCAGGCCGTTGTCGGACCCCGGTTCCGCGCGTCCGACGAAGAACGCGTCGGACAGGGTCACAACCCGGTCCTTGAGCGTCAGGATGACCGGATCGGTCCCCACCGCCTTGACCGCCGCCGCGGTCTGGCCTGCGTCCAGGTAGACCTTGCATTCGATGAACGGCGCGACGCCCTTTTCCGACGTACCGATGGCCCCGGACGCGCCGGTGAT
>JADGBG010000063.1:0-424 GCA_015231605.1 Alphaproteobacteria bacterium
AAACGTGGACAAGGTTTATGTGGGGTTTCGGCCCCGGTTTCGTCATCACAATGGTGTGAGCACGATGTTCGACGGATTGAGCGATAAGCTTGGCGGCATTTTCGACAAGCTGAGAAAACGCGGCGCGCTGAAGGAGGCCGACGTCTCCGAAGCCATGCGCGAAGTCCGCGTGGCGCTGCTCGAGGCCGACGTCGCGCTGCCGGTGGTGAAGGACTTCATCGCCTCCGTCAAGCAAGCCGCGGTCGGCGAAGACGTGCTGCGTTCCGTCACGCCGGGCCAGATGGTGGTGAAGATCGTTCACGATCACCTGGTGGAGATGCTGGGCGCGGAGCCCGAGCCGCTGCGCGTGTATGGCGAGCCGCCCAACGCCGTCCTCATGGTCGGCTTGCAGGGGTCCGGCAAAACCACCACCACCGCCAAGATC
>JADGBG010000063.1:439-16412 GCA_015231605.1 Alphaproteobacteria bacterium
GGAAAAGAAGCGCGTGCTGATGGCGTCGCTGGACATCTATCGTCCGGCCGCCCAGCAGCAGCTCAAGCAACTGGGCGAACAGAACGCCATCGCCACCCTGCCGATCGTGTTCGGCGAACAGCCCGTCGCCATCGCCAGGCGCGCCATGCAGACGGGCCGCGCCGAGGGCTACGACGTGGTCATGCTGGACACCGCCGGGCGTCTGCACATCGACCAGACCCTGATGAACGAGGTCCAACAGGTCCGCGACGCCGTGTCCCCGGGTGAAACGCTGTTGGTCACCGACGCCATGGCCGGCCAGGATGCGGTCAACGTGGCGCGCGAATTCCACGACAAGGTGGGCATCACCGGCATCGTGCTGACCCGCGTCGACGGCGACGCGCGCGGCGGCGCGGCGTTGAGCATGAAGGCCGTCACCAACACGCCCATCAAATTCCTGGGCGTGGGCGAAAAGATCGACCAGCTGGACGCCTTCGACGCCAAGCGCGTGGCGGGGTCCATCCTGGGGCAGGGCGACGTGGTCGGCCTGGTGGAGCGCGCCGCCCAGGTCATCGAGCAGGAAGAGGCGGAAAAGACCGCCGAAAAGATGCTTAAGGGCCAGTTCACCCTGGAAGACATGGAGCGTCAGATCGCCCAGTTGCGCAAGATGGGCGACCTCAAGGGGCTGTTGGGCATGATCCCCGGCCTCGGCAAGATGAAACAGCAAATCGCCGACGCCGACTTCGACGACAAGAAGATCGCGCGTCAGCAGGCCATTATCCAGTCCATGACTCTCAAGGAACGGCGCAATCCCAAGCTCCTCAACGGCTCGCGGCGCAAGCGCATCGCCGCCGGCGCGGGCGTGCAGGTGAGCGAGGTCAACCGTCTTCTCAAGCAGTTCGAGATGATGAGCAAGATGATGAAGAAGGCCGGAAAGATGGGCCTGGGCAAAACAGGCAAGTTTCCCGGGCTTCCCGGATTGGGCGGGGGCGGCATGCCGCAGCTTCCGCCCGGCATGAAGTCGCCGTTCAAATGAACGCGGCGCGTGCGAAGAATTAAAGAGTTTTTTGGATCAACGAACGACTGAACATCGAAGCAGAAAAGGATAGCGAGAACATGTCTCTGCGCATTCGACTTTCCCGTGGCGGCGCGAAGAAGCGCCCGTACTACCGCATCGTGGTGGCGGACAGCCGCAGCCCGCGCGACGGCCGTTTCATCGAACGCATCGGCAGCTACAACCCGATGCTGGCGAAGGACGCCGAAGCCCGCGTGGTGATTGACGCGGAACGCGCCAAGCACTGGATCGCCCAGGGCGCGAAGGCGTCCGATCGCGTGGCCCGTTTCCTGGCTGGCGCCGGTCTCGCCGATAAGCCGGCGGTTCCGGAGCAGACCAAGAAGAACAAGCCCAAGGCGAAGGCCCTGGAACGTCTGGCCGAGAAGGAAGAGAAGGCCCGCGAGGCCGCTGAAGCCGCCGCCGCCGCTGCCGCCGAAGCCGCCGCTCCGGCCGAAGAGGCTCCGGCCGAGGAAGCCGCCGAGGGCTAAGCCCTCCGGCTGGCGGCCAAGGCGTGATGACGGCGGACCTCATCTGCGTCGGCGTGCTGGGCTCGGCGCGCGGCCTCAAGGGCGAGCTCCGCGTCAAGAGCTACACGGCCAACGCGGAGGACATCGCCGCCTACGGCGCGTTGACCGACGAAACCGGGCGCAGGACCTTCGAGCTGAAGGTCACCGGCCGGCACAAGGACCAGGTGCTGGTCCGCGTGCGCGGGGTCGACGACCGCACCGGGGCCGAGGCCTTGAACGGCCAAAAGCTGTTCGTCCCGCGCGACCGGCTGCCCGAGACGGAGGAGGACGAGTTTTACTTCTCCGACCTCATGGGTCTGCACGCGGAACTGACGGACGGCACGCCGTTCGGCACGGTGGCGCAGGCCGAGGACTACGGCGGCGGGCCGTTCCTCGAAATCGCCAGTCCAGGCCATGGCCGGGTGCTGGTGCCGTTCACCAAGGCTTGCGTGCCGGCGGTGGACATCGCCGGCGGACGGGTGGTGATCGATCCCCCGCAAGGGCTCCTGGAGCCCGGCGAGCCCGAGGAGGAGGCGTGATGAGCGCCCCCGAACCCACCCAAGAGGGATCCGCCCAAGAGGGACGGGGGCCTTGGCGGGCGGTGGCGTTGACCCTGTTTCCGGACATGTTTCCGGGGAGCCTGGGTCAATCCCTGGCGGGACAGGCGCTGGAAGGCGGCCTGTGGACGCTGGAAACGGTGGACATCCGCGCATTCGCGCGCGATAAACACCGCACCGTGGACGACACCCCCTTCGGCGGGGGCGCGGGCATGGTGATGCGCCCGGACGTCGTGGACCGCGCGGTCCGGGACGCGAAGGCTCGAACCGGCGGCGGACTGCCGCTGGTCTACATGACCCCGAGGGGCCGCCCGCTGACCCAGGACCGGGTGCGGGACTTGGCGGCGGGGCCCGGCGTGATGGTGCTGTGCGGCCGTTACGAAGGGGTGGACCAGCGGGTGTTGGACGCCCACGGCGCCGAGGAAATCTCGGTCGGCGACTTCGTGTTGTCGGGCGGCGAGGTGGCGGCGCTGGTGATGATGGATGCGTGCGTGCGCCTGATCCCCGGCGTGATGGGGGGAAGCGAGTCGCACGCGGAAGAGAGTTTCGAAGCGGGTTTGTTGGAATACCCGCACTACACGCGCCCCCAGGATTGGGAGGGGCGCACGGTCCCGGAGGTTCTGCTGTCCGGGCACCATGGAAACATCCGCGCCTGGCGGCGCGAACAGGCCGAGGCGGCGACCCGCGAAAGACGCCCCGACCTGTGGACGAGACACCTCGAAGCCCGCGACGACAAGGGCGGAGGGGACGGAAATTAGGTTTTGACACGTTTCGCCGGAGCTTCCGGCAGAGGATTTGGAAAAAAGAAGGACGAGTGCCATGAACATCATCGAACAGCTCGAACAAGAGCAGGTCGGCAAGCTGACCGCCGAAAAGGCCATTCCGGAATTCGGTCCGGGCGACACCGTGCGTGTGCAGGTGAAGGTGGTCGAAGGCACGCGCGAACGTCTGCAGGCGTTCGAAGGCGTGTGCATCGGGCGCAAGAACGCGGGCCTGAACTCCGCGTTCACCGTGCGCAAGATCGCGTCCGGCGAAGGCGTGGAACGCGTGTTCCCGCTGTACGGCCCGACCGTCGCCGCCATCGAGGTGGTGCGCCGCGGCGACGTGCGCCGCGCGAAGCTGTACTACCTGCGGGGCCGCACCGGCAAGGCCGCCCGCATCGCGGAACAGACCGACGGCCACAAGGCGAAGCTGAACGCCGTCGATCGCGCCACCGCCGCCGAAGCCAAGGCCGCGCGCGACGCCACCGCCAAGGCCAGCAAGGAAGCCGCGGCCGAAGACAAGGGCGAATAAGCCCTCGTCTTTCCACAGGCATCGTTCGGGCGGGCCGCCTGGTCATTTGGACCGGGCGGCCCCGCGCCGTGAATATGGCGTCGTGCGAGCCGGTATTGTTTGCTCAAACTAGCTGATGCAGGGGGGACGGAATGTCCGGAGCCAAGACCCTTTTCGACAAAATCTGGGACGCGCACTTGGTGGACGTGCAGGACGACGGCACGTGCCTGATCTACATTGACCGCCATCTGGTCCACGAAGTGACCAGTCCCCAGGCGTTCGAGGGACTGCGCGTCGCGGGCCGAGGCGTGCACCGCGCCAATGCGACGCTGGCGGTGGCCGACCACAACGTGCCCACCACCGACCGCTCCAAGGGCATCCGCAACGCAGAATCCCGCATCCAGGTGGAAACCCTGGAAAAGAACGTCGCGGACTTCGGCGTGCCGTACTTCGCCATGGACGACCTGCGCCAGGGCGTGGTGCACATCGTGGGGCCTGAACAGGGCTTCACCCTGCCGGGGGCGACCATCGTCTGCGGCGACAGTCACACCGCCACCCACGGCGCGTTCGGCGCGCTGGCGTTCGGCATCGGCACCTCGGAAGTCGAACACGTGCTGGCCACCCAGACGCTGTTGCAAAAGCCCGCCAAGAACATGCTGATCCGCGTCACGGGCCAGCTGCCGGACGCGTGCGGCCCGAAGGACATCGTGCTCGCCATCATCGGTAAGATCGGCACCGCCGGCGGCACCGGCCACGTGGTCGAATACGCGGGCGAGGCGATCGAGGCGCTGTCCATGGAAGGCCGCATGACGGTCTGCAACATGACCATCGAGGCGGGCGCGCGCGCCGGTCTGGTCGCTCCCGACGAAAAGACCTTCGCATATCTCAAGGGCCGTCCCATGGCGCCCAAGGGCGCGGCGTGGGAACAGGCCGTGGCGTACTGGAAAACACTCAAGGCCGACGCGGGCGCGCACTACGACACCGTGGTGGAACTGGACGTCACCGACTTGGCCCCCCAGGTCACCTGGGGCACCAGCCCGGAAAACGTCATGTCGATCGACGGCCGGGTCCCCGATCCGGCGGGCGAGGGCAACGCCGAGAAGAAAGCCGCCCTGGAACGCGCTCTGAACTACGTCGACCTCAAGGCCGGTCAGGCGATCGAGGGCGTGAAGATCGACACCGTGTTCATCGGGTCCTGCACCAACGGCCGCACCGAGGACTTCCGCGAAGCCGCGCGCATCGCCCAGGGCCGCAAGGTGGCGGCGGGCGTGCAGGCGCTGGCGGTCCCGGGTTCCGGCCTGGTCAAGGAACAAGCCGAGGACGAGGGCCTGGACAAGATCCTGATCGAAGCGGGCTTCGAATGGCGCGAACCGGGCTGTTCCATGTGCCTAGCGATGAACGACGACCGCTTGAAGCCCGGGCAGCGCTGCGCGTCCACGTCCAACCGCAACTTCGAAGGCCGCCAGGGCAAGGGCTCGCGCACCCACCTGATGAGCCCCGCCATGGCCGCCGCCGCCGCCATCAAGGGCTGCATCGCCGACGTGCGCAAGCTGGATTGAGGAGACGGGACATGAAAAAGTTCGAAACCTTCACCGGCGTGGCCGCTCCGATGCCGATCCGCAACATCGACACGGACATGATCATTCCCAAGCAGTTCTTGAAGACCATCAAGCGCGAAGGCTTAGGGATCCACCTGTTCGACGAAATGCGCTACCGGGACGACGGTTCGGAAAACCCGGATTTCGTGCTCAACAAGCCCGCCTACCGGTCCGCGCAGATTATCGTCGCGGGCGACAACTTCGGCTGTGGTTCGTCGCGCGAACACGCGCCGTGGGCGTTGAACGATTTCGGCATCAAGGTGATCGTTTCCACCAGCTTCGCCGACATCTTCTTCAACAACAGCTTCAAGAACGGCATGCTGCCGATCCGCGTGGACGAAGCGACGCTGGGGGCTTTGATGGCGGACGCCGAAAACGGCGCCAACGCCACCTTCACCGTGGACCTGCGGGCCCAGACCATCACCCGTCCGAACGGCCAGACCGTGGCGTTCGAGATCGACCCGTTCCGCAAGCACTGCCTGCTGGAAGGTCTCGACGACATCGGCCTGACGTTGCAGAAATCCGCCAAGATCGACGCCTTCGAGGAAAAGCAAAAAGCCGGCCAGCCGTGGCTATAAGATTTTTTATCGTCCGTCATTCCCGCGAAGGCGGGAATCCAGCCGCCGCTTGAGGCTGTCGGAAACGTTGCCTGGACCCCCGCCTGCGCGGGGGTGACGATGGAAAGAGAGAGGGAAACGCAAGTGTCCAACACCAATAACATTCTTATGCTGCCGGGCGACGGCATCGGCCCCGAGGTCATGGGCGAGGTCAAGCGCGTCATCGACTGGATGAACGACAAGATGGACACCGGTTTCGCGGTCGAGGAAGACCTGGTCGGCGGCGCGTGCTACGACGCCCACGGCTGCGCGGTGACCGATGAAACCGTGGCCAAGGCCCAGGCCGCCGACGCGGTGCTGCTGGGCGCGGTGGGCGGTCCGAGGTGGGACGCCGTGGCGCGTCAGCACCGCCCCGAAGCGGGTCTGCTGCGTCTGCGCAAGGATTTGGACCTGTTCGCCAATCTGCGTCCGGCGCTGGTGTTCGACGCGCTGATCGATGCGTCCACGCTGAAGCCGGAAATCGTGCGCGGCCTCGACATCATGATCGTGCGCGAACTGACGGCGGGCGTGTACTTCGGCCAGCCGCGCGGCATCGAAACCCGCGACGGGGTGCGTTACGGCTTCGACAATCAGATCTATTCCGAACCGGAAATTCAGCGCGTGGCGCGCGTGGCCTTCGACCTGGCCAAGAAGCGCGGCAACAAGGTGACCAGCGTGGAAAAGTCCAACGTCATGGAATCCGGCATCTTCTGGCGCGAAGTGGTGACCAAGTTGCACGCCGACGAGTTCGCCGACGTGGAGCTCGGCCACATGTACGCCGACAACTGCTCGATGCAGCTGGTGCGCTGGCCCGCCCAGTTCGACGTCATCGTCACCGACAACCTGTTCGGCGACATCTTGTCGGACTGCGCGGCGATGCTGACCGGCTCGCTGGGCATGCTTCCGTCCGCCAGCCTCGGCGCGCGCGATCCGGAAACGGGAAAGATCCCGGCCATGTACGAACCGGTGCACGGCTCCGCCCCCGACATCGCCGGGCAGAACAAGGCCAACCCGCTGGCCACCGTGCTGTCGTACTCGATGATGCTGCGCTACAGCTTCGACATGACGGACGCCGCCGACAAACTGGACCAGGCCGTGCAAAACGTCCTGGCCCACGGCCTGCGCACCGCCGACATCATGTCCGACGGCATGACCCTGGTCACCACGTCCGGCATGGGCGACGCCGTGATCAAGGAACTTGAGGCGATGGGCTGAACCCCGACCGATCGACGGGATTAGCGAAAAGCGTTGTCGTCTAATGCGTCGTGGGGCTGCCTTTGCGGGGCTCAGTTGAAGAGCATAAGTTCTTCGTGTTCGTTGAGGACGGTCGAGTCAAACAGGGTGGAGACAAGGGCATTCTGGACAGCCTTTTTCTTGCCGTCGCTCCAGCTATCGAACCACTCCGGTGCGATGGCGAAGTTTCCCGGTGCAGGTCAGCGTCGGATCCAGGCACTTATGGAACTTGTCGTTCTACGTCCTGAAAAAGGAATTTCGGAATTCTCCGTCACTGATCATTGCATCGCTTCTCCTCTTTCGGGTGCCCTTACGGTAGCCAATAGTCGCGGTTGCCGTGGCGAACGTGAAGCACCTGTACGGTGTCACCATCGACGGTGAAGAAAATGCGCCATGGCGTTCCGCGTCCATACAAGGCTTGGCGGATGTTGTCGGCGGCGAAGGGAGAAACGATGACCCTGTAGCGCTTCATTTGGCGTTCGCGCCCAGTTCATCGAAGAAAGCCTCGGCGTCCACTCCCTGTCCGGCACGGACCTGTTTTAGGCCCTTGTGAATGGCGGAAACGGTGTTGGCGTACTCGATCTGATCCTGGATATCTTGCCAAGCCTGAGCATCCATGACGACCAGCGACGGCTTGCCGTTTACCGTTAGGATCGAGGGACGCCCCGTTTCCTTCAAGCGGGATACGAACCGACTGGTGTCGCGTTTGAACTCGGTCAGGGGGCGAATGTCCTTGGTGATGTCCATGGCGCCGTCATCCTTAAAACATCTTATATGATGCGAATATAGCGCACTTTTAGGCGTGCGTCGAGTGTTGCGCAGGCGGATATAAGGTGAGGATACGAATGAAATGGACGCCCCATTATATGCGGCTCCGCTCAGGCGTCTTCGAGCATGGCCGGATATACGCCGTGTTCGTCGTGGACTTCCCGGCCGGTCAGTGGCGGGTTGAAGACGCAGACCATGCGCATTTCCTTGAAGGCCCTGAGCAGGTGTTTTTCGTGGCCGTCCAGCGCGTAAAGGGTTCCGGCGCGGATGGGATGGGTGGGGCCGTCGGGCAGCACCTCGATCTCGCCTTGGCCTTCGATGCAATACACGGCTTCCAGGTGGTTCTTGTACCAGATCAGGGTTTCCGTGCCTTCGTGGATGAGGGTGTCGTGCAGGGAAAAGCCCATCTTGGCGTCGCGCAGGATGAGGCGGCGGCTGGTCCAGTTGCCGCCCTTCACCTCGTGCTCGGTGCCGAGGACGTCGTCCAGGGTTTTGACGATCATGTGCGAGGTTCCTTTCGGCGTGGCGTCAGGCGACGTGACGTTTGGCGGATTCGGGAAATCGACGCCGCGCCACATGGGCCACGGCGTCGCCAAGGATGTCGAGGCCCCGCGCCAGCGCGCCGTCGGCGATGGTCAGCGGCGGCATCACCTTGGCGACCTGGGAGCGCACGCCCGCCGTTTCCATCACCAGGCCGCGGCCGAAGGCTTCGCGGCAGACCTCCTCGGCGAAGCCGTCGAGGTCGGAGGCCAGCCCCTGGATCAGACCGCGCCCGCGCGCCGTCAATTCGGCCTCGGGAAAGCGTTCGGCCAAGCCGTCGAGGCGTTCGCGCACCGTGCGGCCCTTGCGTTGGATGGCTTGCGTCAGGTCCGTGTCGCGCCAGTAATCCAGCGCCTCGGCCGCCGCGACGAAGGCCAAATTGTTGCCCCGGAACGTGCCGTTGTGTTCGCCCGGCTTCCATTCGTCGAGATCGGGGCGAATCAACACCAGCGCCATGGGCAGGCCGATGCCCCCGATGGCCTTGGACAGGCACACCATGTCGGGCTTGATGCCGGCGGGCTCGAAGCTGAAGAACGGCCCCGTGCGCCCGCAGCCCATCTGGATGTCGTCGACGATCATCAAGATGTCGTGGCGGCGGCACAACGCCTCCAGCCGACGCAGCCATGTCCAGCTGGCGACGTTGATGCCGCCCTCGCCCTGGACGGTTTCGACGATCACGGCGGCGGGTGTGTCGAGGCCCGAACCTGCGTCGCGCAAAAACGCCTCGAAATAGGCCAGCGTGTCGGCGTCCCGACCCAGGTACCCGTCGAACGGCATCGCCGTCGCGTATGTGAGAGGCACGCCACCGCCCGCGCGCTTGGCGCCGTTGCCGGTCACCGACAGCGAGCCCAGCGTCATGCCGTGAAAGCCGTTGGTAAACGACACCACGCCGGCGCGGCCCGTGACCTTGCGCGCCAGCTTCAGCGCGCTTTCAACGGCGTTGGTGCCGGTCGGTCCGGGGAACTGGATTTTATAGTCCAGCCCGCGTGGCTTGAGGATCACCTCGTGGAAGGTGTCGAGGAACGCGCGCTTGGCCTCGGTCCCCATGTCGAGCGCGTGAACGATGCCGTCGCCGTCCAGATAGTCCATCACCGCGCGCTTGAGCTTGGCGTTGTTGTGGCCATAATTCAGCACCCCCGCGCCGGCGAAAAAGTCGATGTAGGCGTTGCCGTCCTCGTCCGTCAGTTCGGCGTCCTTGGCCTTGGCGAACACCACCGGGAAGTCGCGGATGTAGCCGCGCACGTTGGATTCGTGGGTCTCGAAAGTCTTCATGGTCTTACTCTCATTCATGGTCATGGTCGGCTATTGGTCGAAGGAATGGATCGGGTGGATGACGAACAGGCGCTCGGCCGCATGGCGGGCGTCATCGGGGAAGTCGTCTTCCGTGAACCCCGCGCGGATGTCGAGCCGCGCGCCGCGCGCCTTGGCGAACCCGGTGAACAGCGCCTCGGAGGCGGCATTGCCGGGGGTGACGGTGGCTTCCACGACCCGCACCCCGGCGCAGCCGCGCAGGGCGACGAGGCCGTCCAGCAAGCGCCGTCCCAGCCCCAGGCCGCGAAATTCGGGCAGGACCGCCACCTGCCACACGAACAGGGTGTCAGGGCGCGACGGCAGGCGGTGCGCGGTAGCGAACCCGGCGGGCTTGCCGTAAACCTCGGCGATGACGCAGGTCGCGGCGAAGTTGCGCGCCGTCATCATGTAGGCGTAAGGCGCATTGAGATCGATCCCGCCCGCGTCGCGGGCCAGCTCCCACAACAGCGCGCCATCGCCAGGATGAACCGGACGGACGGCGCCGCCGCGGCCATCCAATACGGCTTCTCCGTCCTTCATGGCGAGAACGGACACCAGGCCGGAGCGCGCCGGATGGAGAAAGGGGGAACGGGTGTGGTCATGGGTGGAGATGTCGATATCGGTCATAAAACTCATCATGGGGAAGTGTGCATCGGTTACGCGAAAAGGTTGGCGTGCGCCGATGCGCGCACGCCCCGTCATGCCGAATGAACGGCTGACGCGGGATCTCAGATCAGGAAGGGAATCAGGTGCTCGGAGCGCGGCATGGCGCGCGCGCCGACGAAAATCCAGCCCATGGGCAGGGCTTGTGCGTCGGGGCGGTTGGAGCAAAGCGATTCGCGGCGGCGTTCCCGTTTGTCGGGCGTTGGCGAGCCAGGGGCGTCCTGCGCGGCCGAATCGAAGGTGGTTTGCTGATCAAACATCACGCCCCAAGGATAGGGATCGCGGCGCGAATGTCAAATCCGCGGTCATGACGATTGCGTGAACGCGGACAACAGGTTGAATTGGCGTCAGAAATCCAGGTCGTGATAATGCGGCGGCGGTGGCACGCCGGGGATCAGGTCATGCAGCAGGGCGCGGAAGCTGGGGCGCGACTTGATGCGGGCGTACCAGTCCTTGGCGGACGGATATGCGGCCCACGGCACGTCGCCCAGATAGTCCACGCACGACAGATGCGCGGCCGCCGTGATGTCGGCCAGGGTGAACTGCTCCCCCGCCAGCCAGGAGCGCCGGTCCACCAGATAGCCGACGTAATCCAGATGCATGCCAATGTTGGCCTTGCCGGCGCGAATCGCGGCGGAATCGGGCGAGCCCAGCCCCAGGAAGCGCTTCATCACCTTTTCTTCGACCAAGTTGCGGGTGACTTCGGCGTTGAACTTTTCGTCGAACCACTGGCACAGGCGGCGCACCTCGGCGCGTTCGATGGGGTGCTTGCCGAGCAGCGGCGGCTCCTTCACCCGTTCGTCCAGGTATTCGCAGATCACCTGTCCGCCCGAAATGGCCATACCGTCGGATTCCACCAACACCGGCGTCTCGCCGGCGGGATTGAGACGCAGGAACCCCTCGCGCCGCTCCCACGTCTTTTCGACGACGAGCTCGGCGTCCAGCTTCTTTTCGCTCAACACGATGCGCACCTTGCGCGACGACGGAGAAAGCCACAGGTGATAGAGGGTTCGCATGCGAATCTTATACATCAAGTGACGTGCGATGGACCATATCCCGGATGAGGTTGGCGCGGAATTTTCAATCCGGTGCGCCGGTCTCGGAACGGGGGTCGAGTTCGAAGGCCATGGGCGAGGTGCGGGGCGCGACCACGAACGGTTCGGTCTGGTCCAGGGGGACCGGCGCGCGCTGGGTGATGCGATAGAGCGCGAACACACCCACCGCCACGCCGATGACGCCGACATGGCCGAACAATCCGCCGGGCCCGAACGCACGCATGGCCAGCGTGGCGGCGAACGGCCCGATCACCGCGCCGACGCCGTAGACCAGCAGCAGGGACGAGCTTGCGGAGACGAAATCCTTGGCCTCGATGTGGTCGTTGGTGTGCGCGATGGACAGTCCGTACAGCGGCAGCACCATGCCCCCGGTCAGCGCCCCGGCGGCGAAGATCAGGTTTCCCCCGCTCGCCACGCCGGTGGCCACCAGCGCGCCCAGCGCGGCGATGCCGAACGACACGGCGGCGATGACGTAGCGACGGTCGAGCTTGTCCGAAAGCCGGCCCAGCGGCCACTGCGTGACCAGGCCGCCCAGGATCATCACCGCGACGAACAGCGCCGTGTCGTCCTTGTCGAGACCCGATTCGCGCCCGTACACCGCCGCCAGCGACCACAAGGCCCCGGCAATGAACCCCGCGCCCAAACACCCGGCGAAGCCAACCGGGGAAATGTCGAACAGCCGCTTGGGATGGACGCGTTCCAGGGAAATCTGCGCCGGGGTGGGCGTCGAGGTCAGCGCCACCGGCACCAACGCCAAAGAGATCACCACCGACACCAGCACGAACAGATCGTACCCCGTGACCGGGGCCAGGGTCAGCAGCATCTGCCCCGCCGACGTCGCGGCCAGGTTGACGGTGAAATAGACCGCCAGCAGCCGTCCCCGATCCATGTTGGTGGACCGTTCGTTGAGCCAGCTTTCCGCGACCAGACACAGCACCGCGAAACAGACGCCCGTGAGTGCGCGGAAGACCATCCAGGACAGGGGTTCGACCACCACCGCGTGGCACAGCGCGGCGGCCGAGGCCAGCGAGGCGAAGGCGGAGAACGTGCGGATGTGTCCGGCCCGGTTGACGATCGACGGCGCCACCAGGGAGCCGCCGATGAAGCCCAGGTAGTAACTGGACATGATCAGGCCGGTGGTCACCACGTCGAAGCCTTCGTGCACCGCGCGCAGGCCCAGCAGCGAGGCCTGAAGCCCCAATCCCAAATTGATCGCCCCCGCCCCCAGCAGCAGGGCGGAGACGCCGATCACGGCGGCGTGCATGGCGGTTTAATTTTCGATCCTAGCCCCGCTCGATGCGGTGCTTCAGTTTCAACAACTGGCGGCGTCGCTCGTCCTCGGCGATGAGGTGTTCGACGTAGTGCCCCTGGAACATGGAAATGCCGACCGAGCGGCCGAAGTCCACGGCCTCGCGGTTGTCGCAACGCGCCAGGATGACGCGGGTCTTGCCCGTTTCCTCGATCATGTCTTTGAGGTGCGTCTTGACCTTTTCGCCGCCGTCGGCCAGTTCGGTGTTCCACATCAGCTTGAAGTAGTCGACGCCCAGCCGTTCGCGGTTGATCATGGTGAGGTTCTTGTACGTCAATCCGTCCAGGCAGATGCGATAGCCCTTTTCCTGGCAGAATTCGCGCACGAACAGGAACGAGCCCAGATCGGCGAAGATGTCGATCTTTTGCAATTCCAGAACCATGGAGCCCCGGCGCGACGCCGAAATGCCTTCGTCGAAGGCCAGGAATTCCGGGCTGGTCAGGGTGGACACGTTGACGTTGAAGCTGATGTCGCCGCTGATCGAGAACCGGTCGGACTTGGACAGCATCGACAGCACGCGCCGGTCGAGGCTTTCGGTCAGGTACTGGAACAGCCAGCGGTTCGACGTGATGTTGATGCCCGGCATCATGGTTTCTCGCAGATCCATGATGGAGATGTAGATTTCCGAGAAGATCGGCTCGGGCACCAGCTTCTTGCTGACGCCGCACACGAACTGGCGGCGCACCAGACTGGTCAGGTCGGTGCGTTGCAGCGCCTTGGAGGCGCGGCCCAGAACCTCGGGGGTGAGCGGCTCGCCGTGTTCCTGGCGGATTTTCAGCGCGGCGCGCACGTTGGAGCGCGTCGGCGCGCGCTTTTCCTCGCCGCCGTCCTCGTTCATGTCATGGACCATTTGGACCAGCTGTTCGTACTGGCTGTTGATGTCGTACCAGGTGACGAACGCCTTGTCGCCGGCGTCCTTGTTGTCGAACAGCGGATCGTCCGAGAACAGGAACTTGACCTTCTGCACCGTGTCCTCGACCCGGGCGTGGACCTCTTCCTTGTAGACGAAGAACACGTCCAGGTTCTTGAACTGGAACAGCTGCCCCATGAGGTCGCTGACCAGGGTTTCGAAACTGCTGGTGGCGGCGCGCAGGTGATGGTCGCGCCGGTTCGCGGGCATCAGGGCGGAAATGTTGATGCGCACGGCGCGCCGCCCCGTGCGCCGGTTCTCCAGACGGCGCAGGTATTCCTGCAACAACTGCTCCTGGGTGCGGCGTTGCAGGTGCGTGGGGCCGGACGAGGACCGCGTCACCATCGCCGGTCTCCTTTCGTGAAGGCCTGAACGGAACGCGACGCCGTCATGCGATCAATCCCCTTTCCGCCATCTTGTGAACGACCTTGTCGATGAAGTGCCCCTGGAAGGAGAGAATGCCGAGGCCGAGCCCCCAACTGACGGCCTCTTCGTTGTCGACGCGCGCCAGGATCGCGGCGCCGCGCTTCATCTTGGCGACCACCTGGCGGATCGCCTGGCTTTGTTCCTTGCGCACGCCGCCGCGGAGATCCGGCCCCCACGACATCTTGATGAAGTCGGCCTTGAGCGGCGTGGGATCGAAAAATTCCAGGGTCAACGGATTAAGGCCGTCGATCAACACCCGGTAGCCATGATCGTGCAACCAGTCGCGGGTGTATTCGTAATTGTCCATGTCGGCGAAGATGTCGATGATCTGGATCTCGACGATGACCTTGTCGCTGTTGTCGTTGACCACGGCGTGGAAGTTCTGGAACGGCCGGGCCATCACGGTGGACAGGTTCAGGTTGACGCTGATGGCGTGTTCCATGGTCATGAAGTCGAAGCGGCTCAGAACCTCGAGCACGCGGGCGTCGATGGTTTCCGACAGGTACTGGAACAGCCAATGGCCGGAAAACAGGTTGACGTCCGGACACACCCGTTCGCGCAGCTCGTTCATGGCGATGAAATGCTCGCGAAACGCCAAATCCTGCTTTTTGCCGCCGGTGATGGTCACGGCGGGCTGGCGGTGCACCAGATCGCCGACGCGCACCTCCATCAGCTTTTTCTGAATGGGGTTGAGCAGGTCCGGGGTCAAAGGCTCGCCCGTCATGATCTGGGACGCGCGGCCGCTGGACTGACTGTAGATTTGCTGGGCGCGCAGGTCCTCGCGCGCCTCCAGGATGGTCTTAATGGCGACTTCCAGGTCGTGGAAATCGTTTGGCTGGCTGAAATCGTACCAGGAGGAGAACTTGTCCTCGGCCGAGCCGTCCTCGGTCTGCGCCAACGGATCCTCGTTGAACAGCGCGCGCACGCGGAACACCGCGTCGTCGACATCGTCCACGGGGGTGTTGCGGCACAGCAGCACCACGTCGGAATTGGCGAAGTTGAAGACCTTGACGTCCTGCTGATTGGCCAGCGTGTCCAGCGAGCGGCCCACCATCCGCATGAAATGGGGCTGGCGGTGGCTGGGCCGCAATTCGGACAGGTGCAGATGCACGCAGTACACGCCCGCGGTGTTGTTGCGCATGCGGTCCAGCAGGTCCAGGAAACGCTTTTCCTGGCTGCGTATGCCGCCCTGGGCCGTCTGGCCGGTATACATGGTTTGCGGGTCAGCCATAAGCGACCGGATCTCCTGCCTTTCGGATTCCTCCATCGTACAATTTCGCGCCGAATAGGCAATGACCGATTGCATGGGCCTCCCCCGGAAAACAGGTTTCATGTTACCCTGGCGCCATGAATCGCGACGCTTCATTCCCGCCATCATCCGTGCCGCCCGGCGTGCGCGTGTACGCCATCGGCGACGTGCATGGCCGATTCGATCTTCTGGAGCGGCTGCTGGACCGGGTCGCGCGGGACGCGGAACCGTTCGGCGGACGCCGCGTGCTGGTGGTGCTGGGCGACATGGTGGATCGGGGGCCCGCCAGCGCCCAGGTGCTGGAGCGCCTGTCGCGCCTGGGCGACGACCCGGACTTCGCCCGCTTCGAACGCCACATGCTGATGGGCAACCACGAAGACATGATGCTGCGCTTTCTGGCCGGCGAGGGGCAGGGCTTCGTGTGGCTGTTGAACGGCGGCAAGGAGACCGTGGAAAGCTACGGCGTTCCGGGCGGTCTTTCCCCGGCCGGGGCGCGGGCGGAATTGCTGCGGCGCATCCCGGACGCGCACCGGAAGTTTCTGGACGGGCTGAAAACCATGCACCGCGAAGGGGACTATGCCTTCGTCCATGCCGGCGTGCGGCCCCATCGCCCCCTGGACCGCCAGCACGCCGACGACCTGTTGTGGATCCGCGCCCGCTTTCTGGACAGCGCCGAGGATTTCGGCGCGCTGGTGGTGCATGGCCACAGCCCGGTCGAGCGGGCGGAAATCCACGCCAACCGCATCGCCATCGACACCCGCGCCTGGCTCAGCGGGACGCTGACCTGTCTGGTCCTGGAAGGGGCCGGGCGGCGCTTTCTGACGACGTAGACGGGCGCGCGGATTCAAGCGGATGCGTTCTTTCCTCTTTGAATCGGGGATGCTATCTTCCGCGCCGGAGGATTTCGCATGACCATGTTTGACCGCAAGCGCATCCTGGTGACCGGAGGCGCGGGCTTTTTGGGCTCG
>JADGBG010000064.1 GCA_015231605.1 Alphaproteobacteria bacterium
CCCTACGACCATGCCCCCGACCGGCGCTTCGTACACCACGGGCTGGGACACAAGCAAAATCAAACGACAGACCATCCAGAACCGCCGCTTGAACCATCAAAAAAAGGCAGCTAAAAACTGTAACCAGATGAGCCAGAGCCTCCGTGAGATCAAGCGCTCAAGTGGCCCAAACATTTTGACGACGGACACTTGCTCGCGAGGTACATCGTATAAATAAATGCTATCGTAAACTTTAAGAGCGGCAACGATGAATGCCAACGACCATATCGGTGACGATATCCTTGTGGTAGATGATTCTCAGGAAATCTTGCTTCTCCTGACAACTATTTTGCAGAGGGCAGGGTATTCCGTTCGTCCGTTTTCAAACCCAAAAGAAGCTTTGGCTTCTGCGCAGGCGCAGCAGCCCGAGCTCTGTTTGTTGGACGTCAATATGCCGGTCCTGAATGGCTTCGAGCTTTGCCGCGTTTTAAAACAAGACCCCAGGACCTTGTCCGTTCCTGTTTTATTCATCAGCGCTACTGAAAATGTTGATGATCAGTTGAAGGGGTTTGAGGTGGGTGGGGTCGATTTCATCACCAAGCCCTTCAACAGCAGAATCGTTTTGGCACGTATCGGTACTCATCTCCAACTGGCGAGAACCCAGGCTGAACTTCAAAAATACATCGCGTCACAGGACTTCGCTAGGGTCGGCTTGGAAGAGCAAGCTTCCGAAATGGTGAGTTTGGCGGAAAGCCTCCATCTTGAAAAGCAACGTGTGGAGGAAAGTAAGAGAATAATTGAGCATCAAGCACTGCACGACCCCCTAACCGACCTCGGAAATCGAGCCCTTCTCAATAAGGTCCTCCCGGATATGATGGAACGGGCTCGCGACCAAGGCGCCAAGATTGGCATGGCGTACATCGATTTGGATAATTTTAAGCCCGTCAATGACCGTTTGGGCCATGACGCAGGGGACCGCCTTCTGTGTGATGTTGCCGATGGATTGCGCGAGGCAATTAGATCTCGAGATGTGGCATTGCGCTTGGGCGGGGATGAATTCTCCGTTTTGACTTGGTTGGAACCTGGTGAAGGGTGGGATGCCCTAGAACGCATGGCCAACCGTATTTTGGAGGCCGTGAGCATTCCCGTCGAAGGGCCGGACTTTGTCATTCAGACTGGCGGAAGCATAGGCACCGCTATTTGGCCGGATAACGGTGCAGACATGGATGCCATTCTTTCCGCGGCGGATAACGCCATGTATGTCGCCAAACGTGCAGGCAAAGGCCGAATAGCACGCCCGCCTGACTGATAACATATCAAACGCGGGAGATTTTGACGTAAGCTCTGGAGACGTTCACGCGAGTTTCAAAGTCGGGAAGCAGGCATACGTTCGCCTTGCAGTTACCTTTTGGTGATGTGAACGCAACGTAGATGCCCGAAAAGGGTCATCTTTCCCCATGTTTGAAAAGGCCTTTTTACTTCCGCTCTACCTTTGTTTGCGGGCATTGTCTTCTGAGGTGAAACTGAAGTGAAATGCTACATAAAAATCACCTCATTTTCGGCCATTTTCTGAGAATAAACGCTCGATTTCGCCGCGAAATTCGTGATGGCATTGTAGAGGTCAGGGCTTCGAATCCCCTCAGCTCCACCATCGAAACCCCAAGGGAAACCTTGGGGTTTCGTCTTTTCAAAGCCTCATTCCGTAAGCCTGAAAACCACGCTGGTCACAATCTGGTCACAGTGAGGTTCAATTATGGCTTCTATCCGCAAACGCAACGGCAAATGGCAGGTGCAAATACGGCGTGTTGGGTCCGCCCCGGTCACGCGATCCTTCATTCAAAAAGCTGATGCGCAGGCATGGGTCCTGCGCCAAATGAAATATCGGTGCCGGTTTACGCCGCGCTCGACAATGGTTTGGCCCGTTCGATCCGCGCCATCTCTTTGGGCGAGTGCGTCGCTTCCCACAAATCCGTGCGGCGCTGCACGTTGAGCCAGAAATCCGGGCTGTTGCCGAACACGCGGGCGAGGATCAGCGCGGTTGGCGCGGTGACGGTCCGGCGGTTGTTGCACAGTTCGTTGACGTGCTTGCGCGGAACCCCCATGGCCTCGGCCAGCGCACCCTGGGTCAAGCCCAAGGGCCGCATGAACTCCTCCACTAGGATCTCGCCGACAGTGGCTGGCTTGCGTTTGGTCATCAACATGGCGTCACCTCACTTGTAACCGTGGTCGTCGAGATAGAGGTCCGACGCCTCGCCTTTGCGGCCCTCCCAACGGAATACCAGCCGCCACGGCTTGTTGACGCGGATGGAATGGAAGCCTTCGAGATTTCCACGCAGCTTTTCAAAGTGGTTGCTGGGTGGAACGCGCAAGTCCTGATCGGTCGTCGCGTCATCGATTATCTGGAGCTTGCGGAACAAGCGGCTTTCAAGATCGGACGGAATATTGCGGGACCGGATGTCGTCCACGAAAAAGGCCCGCAGCCAGTCATCCCGAAATCCAACGATCATTCCGGCGCTCCATATTGGGTCAATGTAACACTCCATGGGGCATATCGCAACGCAAACCCAGTCTTACACCAGGGCGGAATCATAAATTGTTAAAGGGGGCTTGCCTTCCGGGTGTCGGCGCTGAAAAGGACCGCGTCGGCCCGACATCGGACCGACGCGGTTGGGAGCGAAACGGCGGCTTGAGGGTGGGACATGGTCGCCGTTCCGAACGTCCGTGGCGGCGGGCACAGTCACGAAACCGCCCAGACCCACGGACGGCGGCGGACGGCAGAGATGCGAGGACGTCCGCCGCGCAACTTACAATAGCGTACTTCGTGTCGTTTCAAAAGAAGGATTCGCGCGGTCCGCGTGGATCAAACCGGCTTGCGCGCCTTGAGCGCGGCGGTGATGGTGCCTTCGTCGAGGTAGTCCAGCTCGCCCCCCACCGGCACGCCGTGGGCCAGGCCCGACACGGTGACGTCCGTCCCGGCTAGGCGTTCGGCGATGTAGTGCGCGGTGGTCTGGCCGTCCACGGTGGCGTTGGTGGCGAGCACCACTTCCTTCACGTCGGGATGGCGGGCGCGTTCCACAAGGCCGCCGACGTGCAGGTCTTCCGGCCCCACCCCGTCGAGCGCCGACAGCGTGCCGCCCAACACGTGGTAGAGGCCGCGAAATCCGGCGACGCGTTCCATGGCCCACAGATCGCCGATGTCCTCGACCACGCAGATCTGGCTGCGGTCGCGCTTGGGATCGGTGCAGATGGAACACGGATCAACCGTGTCAATGTTGTGGCAGACCGAGCACGTCTTGACGCTGTCGGCGGTGTCGCGCAGCGCGCGGGCCAAGGGCTCCATCAGCGATTCGCGCCGCTTCAACAGGTGCAGCGCGGCACGCCGGGCCGAGCGCGGCCCCAGCCCCGGCAGCTTGGCCAGAAGCTGGATCAGCGCGTCGATGCCGCCCGGTCCCACCATGGTGCGCGCACTCCGTTTCCGATCAGAACGGCAGCTTGAAGCCCGGCGGCAACGGCAGACCGCCGGTCAGTTCCGCCATTTTTTCCTGCTTGTAGGCGTCGATCTTGCCCTTGGCGTCGTTGAACGCGGCGGCGACCAGGTCTTCGAGCATTTCCGGGTCTTCGGGGTCCACGATGGTCGGGTCGATGGTGACCTTGCGCAGATCGAACTTGCCGCTGACGCGCACCTTCACCATGCCGCCGCCGGACGCACCTTCGACTTCGTGGGCTTCCATCTCATCTTGCATTTCGGTCATGCGGGCCTGCATCTGCTGGGCCTGCTTCATCATTTGGCCGAGGTTCTTCATCGTCACTCCGTTATCCACAGTTCGGGACGCCTGGTGACTGGCGTCCGGGTTCCGGAGTGTATAGCATTGCGGACATGCAACGCCAAAGCCTGTTCGTCTTCGATATCGAAACCGTGCCGGACACCGACGCCGTGCCCAACCTGGTGGGCGAGGTGGGCGGCAGCGTGGAACAGCGCCGCGAGGCCCTGGAGGCCTATCACCTGGACGCGACGAACGGCCAGAACGCGTTTCCCCGCCAGCCATTCCACCGGGTGGTGGCGATCAGCTATCTGGTCGCGGAAATCGAACAGGACGGGGTGTTCGAAACCTATTTCCTCAAGGATCTGCGTTCCGGCGGCGACGTCAAATCGTCCGAACGCGACCTGGTGGCCGGGTTCTATCAGTGGGTGGACAAGAAACACCCCCGGCTGGTGAGCTACAACGGGCGCGGGTTCGATCTGCCGGTGCTGCGCCACCGCGCCATGGTGCACGGCGTCACCGCGCATGCCTACCACGACACCTCCAACAAATGGGACAACTACACGTCCCGCTATGCCCAGGACCTCCATTGCGACCTGTTGGAGGCGCTGACCGATTTCGGCGCCGCGTCCAGGGGGCTGAAGCTCAACGAAGTCTGCGCCGTGCTGGGCTTCCCCGGCAAGTTCGGGGTGGACGGCTCGCAGGTCGCGCCGATGTTCGATGAAGGCCGGGTGGGGGAAATCCGCGACTACTGCGAAACCGACGTGCTGAACACCTACCTGGTGTATCTGCGTTACCAACTGACGCGGGCCAAGATTTCGCGCGACGGCTACAACCGCGCGGTGGCCGACATCATCAGCTTCATCGAAGCCGAACAGACCGCCCGCCCGCACTTGGGCGCGTTCCTGGAAGCCTGGGGCGCGGCGTCGGGCAATCGGTTTTTGCTGGATTAGAGCATCGTGCGTCAAATATGACGCACGATGCTTTAGTCGGCGTCGCGCCAGGGCAATTCCCACAATTCCGGCGCGGTGTTGAGCCGTTCGATCTGCGCCTGGCGCTGGGTTTCCAGGGCGCTGGGCAGGTGGTCCTTGAAGCGGCCGAACAGTTCGGCCTGATCCTCGGCGTCGGCCATGGCGCCTGCGCGGTCGACTTCCATCAGGTGGTGGAAATGCTCGTCGTCATAGTCCAGCCCCTTCCAGGTGAGGTCGGCGTGTTGCGGCATATGGCCCAGCGGACTTTCCACGGCGCGAGCCCTGCCCTGGACGCGTTCGACGATCCATTTCAGGACGCGCATGTTCTCGCCGAAGCCCGGCCACATGAAGTGGCCGCTTTCGTCCTTGCGGAACCAATTGACGCGGAAGATGGCGGGCGGGTTTGTCAGCTTGTGGCCGAAGTCCAGCCAGTGTCTCCAGTAGTCCGCCATGTTGTAGCCGCAAAACGGCAGCATGGCGAACGGGTCGCGGCGGATCGCCGCCTGGCCGATGGCCGCCGCCGTGGCCTCCGAGCCCATGGTCGCCGCCATGTAGACCCCATGGTTCCAATCGAACGCCTGGTAGACCAGCGGATAGGTGTGCGAAAGCCGGCCGCCGAACACGAAGGCCGAAATGGGTACGCCCCGGGGGTCTTCCCAGGCGGGGTCGATGCACGGGCATTCCGACGCAGGCGCGGTGAAGCGTGCGTTGGGATGCGCGGCGGGGTGGCCCATGTCCGGGGTCCAGTCGTTGCCCTTCCAGTCGATGGCGTGGGCGGGCGGGGTCTTGGTCATGCCTTCCCACCACACGTCGCCGTCGTCGGTCAGCGCGACGTTGGTGAAGATGCAGTCCGCGTCGAGCGTGTGCATGGCGGAATAGTTGGTCTTTTCCGACGTGCCCGGCGCGACGCCGAAGAACCCGGCCTCGGGATTGATGGCGTAAAGCCGCCCGTCGGAACCCGGCTTGATCCAGGCGATGTCGTCGCCCACCGTCCACACCTTCCAGTCCTTGAGCCCTTCTGGCGGGATCAGCATCGCCAGGTTGGTCTTGCCGCACGCCGACGGGAAGGCGGCGGCGATGTACGTGCGTTCGTGTGTCGGGCTTTCCAGGCCGACGATCAGCATGTGTTCGGCCAGCCACCCTTCGTCGTGCGCCATGGCGGACGCGATGCGCAGCGCGAAACACTTCTTGCCCAACAGCGCGTTGCCGCCGTAGCCCGACCCGAACGACCAAATTTCCCGGTCTTCCGGGAAATGGACGATGTATTTGGTGTCGTTGCACGGCCACGATACGTCCGCCTGACCCGGTTCCAGCGGGGCACCCACGGAATGGACGCAGGGCACGAAGTCCCCGTCCGCGCCCAGCACGTCCAGAACCTTGGAGCCCATGCGGGTCATGGTGCGCATGTTGACGGCGACGTAGGCGCTGTCGGAAATCTCCACCCCGATGTGCGCGATGTCGGAGCCCAGCGGTCCCATGGAGAACGGGATCACGTACATGGTGCGCCCACGCATGCAACCGTCGAACAGGCCGTCCAGGATGCCGCGCATTTCGGACGGATCCATCCAGTTGTTGGTCGGCCCGGCGTCTTCGGCGTCGTGGGAGCAGATGTAGGTGCGGTCCTCGACCCGCGCCACGTCGGACGGATGGGAATGGGCGAGGTAGCTGTTCGGCCGCTTTTGCGCGTTGAGCTTGACGAAGGTCCCCGCGTCCACCAGTTCGGCGCAGAGCCGGTCGTATTCATCCCTGGATCCGTCGCACCAGTAAATCCTGTCCGGCTTGGTCAGCGCGGCGATGTTCGCGACCCAGGCGTTCAATGCCTCGTGGTTGGTCGGCTGTTCGGTCATAGGCCCCTCCGTGACGGTCCATCAATGTTGCGGCACATGGTTAAACACCAGGGCAACCGCGTCAAAGCAATTCTCGGGTATGCGGGAATTATTGAATGCTGGGCGCGCCCGGATTGGGTTGGCTGCCTTGAGGCCGGGCGGCGCGATAGCGCTTGGGGATCGACGCGTCCAATTCGCTGAGCCTCGTGTCCAGTTCGGCCAGCTTGGCGCGAACGGATTCCATCTGAGCGGCGTTGTCCTTGGCCAGGCGTTCGACGCCGGCATGGTTTTCCGAGCGTTCCTTGACGACGCGCACGGTGTCGCGCACGGCATTTTGGATGGCGGCGACATCCTCGCGCAGGGTTTTGATGTGGGTGCGCAGGAACCGTTCGTTCTGTTGTTCAATCTTCTTAGAGATGTCGCTGGCCAGCCACAGGGTCACCATGGCGACGCCAAAGGCCAAGACGGATATGATGATCGAAATCGACATGAAAGTCCCCGGCAGTCTTGAAAAAAACAGGGATTGTTTGCGCATGCGGCCGAATCGGCATGGCGAATCGGTCCTACAATTGAATCAAAAAAGCGCTTCGACGTGAAGGCGGCAAAGATTCACATTTTCAGAATCGCGTGCAAGGTCATCCCGCCTTGCGCGTCAGCGCCCGCAGGCGCGTCCGCCATGCGCGCGCGTCCAGGGCTGGAGAGGGAAAGTCGATCCGTCCCAAGGTCCCCTTGGGCCCGGAGAGGTCCAGGCCGTCCGGATCCACCGCCAAGGGTTTCCATCCCCGCGGCGAACGGTTCCAGGCCGCCGTGATCGCGGCGCTCAGATCGTCGGCCAACTTGGCGCCCAATTCATCCATCAGGCGCGGGGCGGCGCCCGCGAACGCCTCGGCGTCCAGGCGGTAGTCCGCTCCCTTGGCCCATTTGGAGCGCCCGAAGCCGCCCACGTAGTGGACGCGCTCGACCGCCATGCGCCACAGGCCGAAATCCCCGAATCCGGCGTACAGCGCCGCCTGGGGGTGACGCGTCAGGAACCGCGCGCGGGCCGTTTCGGCCTCGCCGTCGGACAGCCGCGTCACGCTGCCCATCACCGTGGCGCGGGCATCCTGCATGGGGTTGGCGGCGGCGGGTGGCGTTTCCACCAGCAGCGCCGCGTGGCCGTCGGCCATCAGGTCCTGGGTGTGGGTGGCGATGGTGGACAGCAGGAACACCGGTCGTCCGGCTTCGTCCAGCGCCACCGCGACCTTGGACACGTAGGGCAGGCGCGGGGCGTCGGGCCGGTTCGCGCCGTGACGGTTGGTGGCCAGCGCGCCTTTGGACGCGGCGCGCGCGATCAGGCGGGCGAACCGGGCGGCCTCGTCGGGGGCGTCCTTCTTAATCCTCGACATTGATGTGCCGCAAAACCATGTCGCGCAGCGTCACGATGCCCGCCGGCACGCGGTTGTCGTCCAGCACCAGGGCGCGGGACAGTCCGAAGCGCGCCAGCAGCCGCACCGCATAGCGGATGTTCATGTCGGCGGCCACGGTCAGCACAGGCTTGCTCATCACCTCGTAGACGTTGACCCGTTCGGGGGCGCGGTTTTCCGCCACCACGTGCCGGGCGATGTCGGACACGACCACCAGGCCGAATTCGTCGGACGGGTCGCGCCGGTTGCACACCAGCGAGCTTACCCCGGCGTCGCGCATGGTGACGACGGCCTCGAGAACGGTGGCGGTGGGATCGATGGTCGCGATGTTGGTGGACATGACGTCGGCCACCGTGACGTATGACTGTTCGCTCATAGCTCTTTCTCGACTTCTTGGATCAGTTTGGGCAATTGGGTGGTGAGGCCGACAGCGTCTTCCAAGCCGATCTGGAACGCGATTCCCGCGCCCGGATCTTCGTCGAAGCAGCCGGCCTTGCCAATGGTTTCCAGGATTTCCCGCGCCTTGGGCTGGGCTACTAGGAACAGGACCATGTCGCGTTGCGCCGCAAGGTCCAGCCCCAGAAAGGTCTTTTCCTTGATCAACCCCTCGCCCTGGACGCTGGTGATGATCGACGCGCCCGTGGCCCCGGCGTCGCGCGCCGCGTCGATGACGGTTTGCGTGATGTCGTCCTTCACCAAGGCGATAATCAATTTCAAGTTCATGTTTTATCCTCCTCCGCGGCCTTGCGGTCCTTTTGGCGGTAACGGGCCAGGAACCAGCTGGCGAGGTTGGCGTAGGCCAACACCGCCATGATGGGAAACAGGCTCGCGAACGCGATCAGGCCGAAGCCGTCCAAAAGCGGGCTGCGTCCGGGTATGGTGGACGCCAGCCCCAGCCCCAATGCGGTGACCACCGGCACCGTCACCGTGGACGTGGTGACGCCGCCGGAATCGTAGGCCAACGCGATGATGAATTTCGAAGCCCATATGGTTTGGATGATGACGACCACATAGCCGACGATGATGTACCAATGCAGCGGCGTGCCGGTGACGATGCGATACGCCCCCAGCGACACGCCGACGGCGACGCCGATGGCGACCGCGATGCGCAGTCCCCAGGCGTTGATGGCGCCGCCCGAAATCTGTTCCGCCTTGAACGCCACCGCGATGAGCGACGGTTCCGCGATCGTGGTGGCGAAGCCGATGGCGGCGGCGAAGACGTAGACCCAGAGATAATCGCTCCACACGGCCTCTTCGAGCGCCTTCGCGATGCCCAGAAAGGCGGGATCCGTCAATTGCTTCGCCATGGTCTCGCCCAAGGGGAACAACGCCGTTTCCAGACCCACCAGGAACAAGGTGAGCCCCACCAAAACGTAGGCGAAGCCCCCGAGGATGCGTTTGGGGTTGGGCGGAATGGCACGGATGGCCACGGCCTGGAAGAACACCAAGATGACGGCGATGGGCAGCACGTCGAAAACGGTGGCCCAGCCGGTAAGGAGGATGTGATGGAAAAGATCGTTCATCGCCCCCCCTAGAAAATCATGCCGTAGACCATGACGAACATCATGGGCGTGAGGCTGGCGAAGGCGATCAGGCCGAAACCGTCGGTCATGGGGTTGCGCCCGCGGATCGACGTCGCCAGGCCGACGCCCAGCGCGGTGACCAGCGGCACGGTGATGGTCGATGTCGTGACGCCGCCCGAATCATAGGCGATGCCGACGATTTCCGGCGGCGCGTAAAAGGTGAGGCACACCACCCCGATGTAGCCGCCGATGATCAGGTACTGAATCGGCCAGCCCTTGATGATGCGCAGCACGCCGACCATGATCGCCACGCCCACCGACAGGGCGACGGTGATGCGCAGGCCGTCGGCGTAGGATTCCAGCGCGGCGTCCACGTGGGGGATGTGTCCGGCGTCGGCGGCGGTGATGGCGGCTTCGGCCGTGACCGCGATCAGCGCCGGTTCCGCCACCGTGGTGCCGAAGCCCAGCGCGAAGGCGAACCCCATCAGCCACAGCACGCTGCCCTTGCGCGCGAACGCCTGGGCCATGGCCTCGCCCAACGGAAACAGGCCCAGTTCCAGACCGCGCACGAAGAACGCCAGGCCCAGGATCACCATCGCCGTGCCGATCAGGATGTCGGCCAGGTTGGGGAAGGGCTGGCGGATGACGACGATCTGGAAAAAGGCGATGACCAGGACAATGGGCAGAAGGTCGCGGCTGGCGTCGATCAGCAGCGCGCTCAGATTCCTGAAAAACTTGATCAGTTCATTCACGTCCCGGCCCGATGTCAGCAGCGTTGAAAGCGTTGTATTCGCCCGATTTCGACTATAATTTCGCCATAAACGACAGGTCAATTGGGGATCGAGAGAATCCCGCGGGCGTCATTGTCGCGCCGACACATGAACGAAGGATGAAGACGCCATGGCGCAGCGCATTGCTCTGGTCGACGACGACCGCAACATTCTCACCTCCGTTTCCATGGTGCTGGAGGAAGAGGGTTTCGAGGTCCGCACCTACAAGGACGGCGAAGAGGCTCTTCGCGAGATCACCCGCCACCCACCCGATCTGGCCGTGCTGGACATCAAGATGCCGCGCATGGACGGAATGGAGCTGTTGAACGAGCTGCGCAAGCGCACCGATCTGCCGGTGATCTTTCTCACCTCCAAGGATGACGAGGTGGACGAGGCCATGGGGCTTCGCATGGGGGCCGACGACTATATCAAGAAGCCGTTCTCCCAGCGCCTGTTGATCGAACGCATCCGCGCCGTGCTGCGTCGGCGCGAGCCCCAGGAGACGGCGCCGGACATCATTCAGCGCGGCGACCTGGTCCTGGACAACAGCCGCCATCTGTGCGTGTGGAAAGGCCAGCACGTGGCCCTCACGGTGACGGAATTCCTGTTGTTGCAGGCCCTGGCGCGCAACCCCGGCCACGTCAAAAGCCGCGACCAGTTGATCGACGCGGCCTATGGCGAGCACATCTATGTCGACGACCGCACCATCGACAGCCACATCAAGCGGCTCAGGCGCAAGTTCCGCCAGGTGGACGACGCATTCACCGCGATCGAAACGCTTTACGGCGTCGGCTACCGTTATTCCGGGGAATGAGTTAACCTCTTCCCATGACCGACGACGCCCATCTCTCCCCGTCCCGTCGCCACAACGCGGACCGCCGGTTTTCACCGCTGACGCTTCGGGTGCTGGCGGTGAACATCCTTGCACCCGCGCTGTTCGTGGGCGGGATGTTCTATCTGGGCGAATACCGGCGCAGCCTGATCGACACGGAACTCAACGCGTTGCGCGCGCACGCGGAAATTTTCGCCGTGGCGCTGGGGGAGACGGCGGTGTCGGAGGCGGGGCAGCAGTTGCTCCCCGATCTCGCCAGCCAGATCGTGCGTCGGTTGGCCTTCACCGCCGAAACCCGCGCCCGGCTGTTCGCCTTCGACGGCGAACTGGTGGCGGATTCCCGGGTGCTTCTGGAACCCGGCGGGGAGGTGCAGTCGGTGGACCTGCCGCCCCCCGCTCCCCAGGACGAACAGCAAGGATTTTTCGGCAAGCTGTTCGGCTTCCTCGACGCGCTGTACCGCTGGATGCCGGGGGTGGAGACGTTTCCCCCGTATCATGAAAAGACCCAGCAGCACATCACCGACTACCGCGAGGCCGTGGGCGCGCTCAAGGGCGAGGTGTGGGTGGCGCGCCGCTCCATGCGCGACGGCTCGCTGGTGCTGTCGGTGGCCATGCCAGTGACGCGCTACAAGCAGACGCTGGGCGTGCTGATGCTGTCCAAGACCACCGCCGAAATCGACGACGCGCTCTACGAGGTGCGCCTCGACATCGTCAAGCTGTTCGGGTTCGTTTTGGTGGTGACGGTGTTGATGTCGCTCTATCTGGCGGGCACCATCGTCCATCCGGTGCGCGTGCTGGCCCGCGCGGCGGACCGGGTGCGCGGCGGGCGGCATCGCCAGCACACCATACCCGCGCTCAGCGACCGCGACGACGAAATCGGCGAACTGGCGGACGCGCTCAACGACATGACCGAGGCGCTGTGGGCGCGCATGGACGCCATCGAGGCCTTCGCCGCCGACGTCAGCCACGAAATCAAAAACCCGCTCACCAGCCTCAAAAGCGCGGTGGAAACCGCCATGCGCCTCAAGGACCCGGAACGCCAACGCATGTTGATGGAGGTGATCCAGGAGGACGTCGAGCGCCTCGACCGCCTGATCAGCGACATTTCCGACGCGTCGCGCCTGGATGCCGAGCTGTCGCGCGCCGAAACCGGGGTCGTGGACGTGGGGCGCATGCTGGGTACGCTGGCCGACATCTATGGCCATACCAAACGCGAAGAAACCCCGTACCTGGAAGTCTATGCCGAGGACGGGTTGCTGGTGGAAGGCATGGAAGACCGGTTGGTGCAGGTGATTCGCAACCTGATTTCCAACGCGGTGTCGTTCAGCGATCCGGGCGGCGAGCTGCGCATCACGGCGGTGCGCGACGGCCGGTGGGTGACGGTGCGCGTCGAGGACGACGGTCCCGGCATTCCGCCCGGCAAGGAAGCGGACATCTTCGAACGCTTCTACACCGAACGCCCGCCGTCCGAACACTTCGGTCGTCATTCGGGGCTGGGCCTGTCGATTTCCAAACAAATCGTCGAAGCCCACGGCGGAACCATCACCGTCGAGACGCGGCTGGACGACCGGGGCGATCCGCTCGGCGCGACCTTCACCGTGCGGCTGCCCGCGAGGTAATCCACCGTTTCGCGCCCGGATCGCGTCCGGGTGTAGGGGAAGGAAGAGTTTTGTTTGCCCTCGCCGAGCGCCGCCTCCGGCGGCTTGGCCGCTCGCTCAATGCCCGCCGCTCTAGCGCGGGACCGCGCCGGCCGGGGAGGTCTGGCGCAGCATGGTTTCCAGTTCCTCGATGCGCTGTTGGGCCCGGTCGTTCTTGCGCCGCTCGCCCGTGAGGGAGTACTGCGTTTCGCTCATGCCCTTGATCATGCGCACGTATTCGCCGTAGGGAACCTGCGCGGTGGAAAAGTGGCGGTGGCTGAACACCACCGGCTGGGCGCTGGCCTCGATCACCCGCAGAACGTAGGGGTTGGTCATGGCCTGGGTCACCATGGCTCCCGCGCCGGGCGGGATTTCGGTGTAGGTGACGTGATTGACCAGGCCGTTGTTCTGCACGTCGGTGATCTCGACCTTGTAGCCCCCGGTGTTGCGCACGCCGAGAAACACCCCGACCACCATGTCGCGGGTCCAGTTGACCTGGACGTTCCAGTTCAGCCGTTGGGCGGCCAGGAAGCGGGACCATTCGTCGGCCGTCCGGATGGCGAACACCTCGGCCTTGCCGGGGCCGGCCAGCTCGCCCTGGGCCTGGGTGCCGGGCGGCAGGGTTTGCGCCGTGACCGCGAAGGGCGTGACGAGAGGCAACAGGGCCAAAAGTGCGAATCGGATCCTCATGGGCGCAATCCTAACACCAACTCACTGCGAATTTCCACGCATCCATCGGCGCAGCACGCCCACGGCCTTGCCGGGATGACCGTTGACCAGACGGTGGATCCTGGCGCCGAGCCCGTTCGGCTTGGCGTCCAATTCGCCTTCGATCTCCAGCGATGGGCGGTGTTCGGCCAAGTCGCGGGCCTGTTCGGGGGTGCGGGGGTGGGGCGGACGGGGAGCGTCGCTGATCGCGGGCGGAGGGGGCTGGGCGCCGTCCAGGCGCGCCCTGCGCGCCAGCGCCGCGCCCAGCACCATCAGCACCACGCCGATCAGCACGGCGGCGAGGAAGGTGCTCATGGCGGACCGTCCGTCTTGGAAAAAATCGCGGCTTGTTCATGCGCCATGTCCGGCTCGCCGCAGCGCTCCAGCACCCACGCCCGCGTGCGGTCGCGCAAATCCACCGCGCGGGCCCAATCGTCGTCCAGGTCCGCGCCGGGCGCGAACGCGGGGCCGATCTCCACGGTGATGCGACCCCGGCGGGGAAAGCGCGCGTCGCCGGGCAGGATCCGCCGGGTCCCCCGGATGACGAGGGGCTGCACGCAAACCCCCGCGGCGGCGGCGGCGAACGCGCCCATGCGAAACGCCAACAGGCCCGGACGGTCGATGAACGTGCCCTCGGGAAAGTAGAACAGCGGCGCACGCCCCGCCGTCCCTTCGGCCAGACGCAGGGCGTCCCCGATGCTGGCGCCCGCGTCGAAACGTTCGACGAATTCCACGCCGAGGCGCGTCAGCACATAGTGCAATAGGGCGCTGTCCCGCAGCTCGCCCTTGGCGACGAAGCGCACCGGACGGCCCAGCGCCATGGCCGCGACGAAGCCGTCCAGATAGCTTTGATGGTTCGCTATGTAAATGATGTCGCGTTCTTCCGGTCCAAGGTTTTCCCGCCCCGTCGTCGTGACGGGCATGGCCGTGGCGGCCATGCCCGCGCGCACGACCCCGCGCACCAGGGCCCAGCGCGCGCGCATGCCGGGGGCCAGAGGGAACAGGATCGTCAGCATGGCCACGGCGATGGCGGCGACGCCCCAAGCCCAGGCGGCGTAAAGGGTGGAGGACGCCACCCGCATTGCCCGCGTCAACGTGGGCCGCGCCGTTCCCAGCGCCAGACGCGCGATTTGCAACCAGGGCGCGGGGCGGGGCTCGCCGGCGTGTCCGCCTTCCAGGATCTCGCGGCAGGCGGCGCGGCGAATCTTGCCGCTCGATGTCTTGGGCACCGTGTTGGGCGGGACCAGGACCACCTCGTCCGGCGGCGTTGCGGTGAGATCGAGGCACAAATCCTCGATGGCGCGGGTGAGGCGCCGGCGGGCTTCTTCCCCGGCCTTGCGGGTTTCCGCCATCACCACCAGCCTTTCCGCGCCGCCGTCCGCATCCGTGGCGGCGAACACCGCGACCGCGCCCTTGCGGATGCCGTCCAGTTCGCCGACCGCGTCCTCCAGCTCGGCCGGATAGATGTTGCGTCCGGCGCGGATCACCATGTCCTTGGCGCGCCCGGTGATGAAGATCTCGCCGTCCGCCATATAGCCCCGGTCCCCCGAGACGAGCCACCCGTCGGCGCGGATCAGCTTGCGGGTCTCGGGCTCGTTGCGCCAATAGCCGGACGTGGCCGAGGGGCCCCGGAACTGCACGTCGCCCTCGACGCGTTCGGGCAAGACGTGTCCGGCCCCGTCCACCACGCGGATGTCGTGGCCGGGCAGCGCGCGTCCCGACGACGCGAAGACCAGCGCCATGGCGTCGTCCGCCGGCGCGGGGCGGGCCTCGCCCGTCGCGGAGAAAACGGCGCGAACGACCCGATCGACGCGGGGGCCGCGATCCACGGGGGTCAGCGCCAGCCCCACCGAACATTCGGCGAGACCGTAGGCCGGCTTCAGCGCCTCGGCCCGGAACCCGCACGCGGCGAAACGCCGGGCGAAGCGCTCCAGCGTCGCGGGGATCACCGGCTCGGCTCCGTTCAAGGCATAGCGCACCTTGGCGAGATCGAGGTCCGCCAGCGCCTCGTCCGGGACGCGCTTGACGCACAGGTCGTAGGCGAAGTTGGGCGCCGCGGTGACCGTGCCGCCGAACCGCGTCATGGCGTCGAGCCATCTTTGCGGCCGGGCCAGGAACTGCAACGGCGTCAGGATCACCAGCGGCACGCCGTGGTACAAACTGCCCAGCCACCCGCCGATCAGGCCCATGTCGTGGTACAGCGGCAGCCAGCTGACGAACACGTCCCCCGGCCCCACCGACATGGCCCGGCCCAGCGCGCGGATGTTGGCCAGAAGGTTGGCGTGGCTCAACGTCACGCCCTTGGGTTGGCCGGTGCTGCCGGACGTGTATTGCAGGAACGCCACGTCGCATCCCTTGAGACGCGGGAGCGGCGGTGGCGGGGCGTCGCTTTCCAGCTCCGCCGGGGTGACGACGTGGTCGAGGCTCGTCACGCTGCCCTTGAGCAGCCCCGCGACCGGCGCGGCCTCGGCCATGGCGATGAGAATCTTGGCCCGGCAGTTGTCGAGCGTCTTCACCTGGCGCTGGATGTGGTCGCCGATCTGGCTCAGCCGCGCGGGCGGATAGAGCGGCGCGGGGATCCCGCCCGCGTACAGAATCGCGAAGAAGCTGACGAAATAATCCCGCCCCGTGGGCAACATCAGCGCCACCGCGTCCCCAGCCCCCACGCCCAGTCCGGCCAGCGCCCCGGCCATGGCGCGCGCGGCGTCCCTGAGCAGGGCGTGGGTCAGCACCTCGCCCCCGTCCGCGTCGGCGTAAAGACGGATATGCGGGTGGTCGGGATGGCGAAGGGCGAAATGATCGAGAACCTCGGTCAAGGTCCGGGCGTCCCGTGGCGCGTCCGTGGCGGCGTCGCTCGGAACAGCCC
>JADGBG010000208.1 GCA_015231605.1 Alphaproteobacteria bacterium
TGCCCATCGCAACTCCGCAGCATAGCGGTGTTGCACTTGGAATGAGAATTTAGCCCCGGCTGTCGTGCCGCAAGTTCCGCAACAACGAGGTTCGGCTCCAGCTTCACGCCCTGGCCTACAACCTCGCCAACTTCATGCGGACGCTGGCGTTGCCGAAAGAGATCGAACATTGGTCGTTGACCACGATCCGCGAGAAGCTGGTCAAGATCGGGGCCAAGGTCGTCGCTCATGGCCGGTACGTCACGTTCCAGATGGCGGAGGTCGCCGTACCCCACGCTCTGCTCAGAGACATCCTGGAACGGATCGACAGACTGCGACGACCGACCCCGGCGACGGCCTGAACGAAGGAAACATGAGATGACGGAGGGCTAAGTGTGCCTGGATTATGCGAAAATGGCCGAAACTCAGCGACAAACGCAACTCGACCGCGCCTCGGCGGCTAAAAAAGCGCCTTTTAAGTGGAAACGCAATTTATGGTTCCAAGATGAAGGCCGTTTGAAGGTAAATGGGGACACAATACGAATTGGGAGGTAAAATGGGGACACAATACGAATTGGTAGGTGGTAAGGAGGTAAAATGGGGACACAATACGAATTGGTAGGTGGTAAAATGGGGACACAATACGAATTAACGCTTGCCTGTTGGCGGTTTGGTGACTTGCTCCGCCACACCCACTTCGGGCGCATACGCGGGGACATGGTCTGATGTTTCCTTTGGAAAATCGGTCGTGTTCCCGGCATGCGTCTCACGTCCCCGGGCTCCCGCCTGCGCGGGAGCGACGGGTGGGGCGGCGGGCGGCGCGGACGTATTCGAGAAATGCGTAACGCTTACTTTCGGGTCCAGGCGCCGTCGGCCGTTTGCACGTATTCGCCCGGGGCGCTCTTTTCGATGAAGCGTTTTCCGGCGACGGTTTCGATCAATTCGACCCGGGTCTTGTGCTTGGCGGCGATGGCGGCGTATTGGTCGCGGCGTTCCTCGTTGGCCTTGAGCACGATGTCGCGAATGTCGGCGGGCGGCTCGGTGGCGACCACGCCGAGGTAGCCGTCCAACCGTTCCCCGATCCACCCCGCGCGCTTGGCCATGGGAATCGCGGGCGTGACGGAGACGCCCGCCACGTCCTCTTCGACCTTGAGCAGGATTTCCTGCTTGATGTTGACGTCGACCTTGAGGTGGATCGGCTTGTCCGGGGCTTCCACCTTGATGGTCGGCGCGCAGCCCCCCGCGACCGACAGGATCCCGCCCGCCGCGAGGATGGCCGTAAGGAGCTTTACGGTTTTCATGGTCATTCTCCAAACCGGTTCATGCGGTCCCGGATCTGGTCCGGCACTTTGTAGACGGCGAGTCCATCATTCATCATACGCCCAATTTCGCCCGTTGCGTTCAATTCAAACACCACCGGGAAACCGTCGTGGAAATCGGGGTTCGCGCCTTCCAGCGTCAAGCCCACCCGCGCCTCGGACCGGGCGCCGCCTTCGACGGTCATGGCAAGGGTCGAATAGTGGAAGTTCGACAGCGCCTCGATCGCGATCTTGGCGCCTTGGGCGACGGGGCCGGCGGGCCGGTAGACCAGCGTCCCCGGCCCCACCGCCGCCAGACGCCCGCCCTGGATGCGGTACTCGCCGTCCACCCGGCGGACCGGCAAACGGCCCGCCAGGATCCCCTCGCCCTTCAGCCCGCCCACCTGGAGCATGGCCAGGAGCGCGTCCAGATCGATGCCGTCCAGCCGCACGTCGAAACCGTCCGGCGTTTGCAGGAGCGGCGTCTCGAACGGGGCGACGCCCACCGTCCCCCCGGCCCAGCCGAAGTCGAGCTTGGCGATTTTCAGCATCCGGTCCGCCGTCACCTCGAACCGCGCGAGCCCGTCGGTCATGGGCAGCCCGGCGTCGAGCACGGCCACCGCGACCTCCTGTTCGCCCCGCGTCACGGGCGGCCACAGGCGCTCCAGAGCCACCACGGCGTTGAGACGCTTGAGCGCCAGCGCACCCGCGTCCACATCGATGTTTTCCAGCAGAACCGAGGCTTTTTGCTCCACGCCCTCACCCGCGCGGCAGAGCGTGGCGTCGGCCGCCACCTGTCCGCCCTTGACCGTCGCGCCCCAGCCGCCGGCCAGCTTCACCCCGCGCGCCAGGGCTTCGAGCCGGGCGCATTGGCGCTCCGCCGACCAGGTTCCCGTCAACACGGCCATCAGGTTGCCCTCGGCGGTGTCGATCCGCGACGCCAGCGCCGGGAAGACGGCCTTGAGGCTTTTTCCCTTGGCCGCGAAGGCGACGGGACTGAGGCGCGCCGCGCCGTCCCCCGCGCCGGCGGCGAGGTCGTGACGGGCGTCGAAGTCCACCGTCACGCCCGCGCCGCCCTTGGCCGAGC
>JADGBG010000065.1:0-5140 GCA_015231605.1 Alphaproteobacteria bacterium
GGTATGTTGCGGGTTGCGCCCATATCCGGATGGTCTAAGCTACCCTTGCCCGGTGCTATACTATCTTTGGAGTTGCGGGTTGCGCCCATATCCGGATGGTCTAAGCTTCGACGTCCCCGAAGGCTGGGCCGCCAGGTGTTGCGGGTTGCGCCCATATCCGGATGGTCTAAGCTGGCCGTGGCGCGCGGCATGGCCGAGGGCTAGTTGCGGGTTGCGCCCATATCCGGATGGTGTAAGCTGGATCGGCCTCAAGTCCTTTGAATATAAAGGATTTGGGGCCGTTTCCAGGTTTGAAACGGTGCGCCACGTGGTTAGAACAGCGTAAGCTGGTGCGGTTTTTCCGGCGTTCCACGGCGTTTCCCCTGATAGACCCGCATGGTTTCGTACTGCTTGTCGGTGATGGTCAGCACGTTGATCGAGCCGTCCTCGGGCACGTTCGCCTGGATTCGGCGTTCCATCGCCTCGGCGGCGTCCTTGCCCGACAGCAGACGATAATACACGGAAAACTGCGCCATGGCGAAGCCTTCATCCAGCAGAAAGTTGCGGAATTGCGTGGCCGCTTTCCGGTCTTCCCGCTCGGTGACGGGCAAATCAAACATCACCAGCATCCACAAGGTTCGGTATCCACTGATCCAGGTTTTTCGGTCCGGTATCATGGGGGCGTCAGAGCAAATGCCTGGCGGAATGGATTGCGCCGATTTCAAGCGCGTCTTTTTTCGCCGCTAGACTTTCCGCCAAGGACTGCGCCGCGCGCCCCAAGACGTTGATCAGCGGCGACGCGCCTTTATCCGTAAGCAGGTCTTCTTGCAGAACCGCCGCCAAACGGCGTTTGGTTTCGGGTGTCAGGGCGATGGCGGCGGCCTCGTCGTTCATTTCACGGGAGATGGAATCGATCAGGGGACGGAACGGTTCCATAAGGTCGTCCACCAGGGCGAAGGCGTTGTGCCGCGTCCCGTGATGCAGCCCCAGGGCGGGATGCAAGCCCGCCGCCGAAACCGCCCGCGCCGTCGCCGCGCGCAGAACGGTGTACCCGTAATTCAAATACATGTTGGCGTCGTCCGCGTTGCGGTCGCGGCGGAACGCGTCCCCCATCAGGGCGGTCCAGTAATGGCGCGCGGCCTGGGCCTCCATGTTCTCAGGATCGCCGGACTTCACCCGGCGTTCCAGAATCCCCAGTTCCGAAAGCTTGGGGTGAAAAGGTTCATGGCGCGCCAACACCGCGCCCTGGTGGGCGATCTTGGCCTTGACGATTTTTTGCCACAGGCGCTTTTTCAACGGTTCGCTGGCGCCGATCTGGTCGTGCAGGACCCCCGCCGCCTGATAATGGGCGGCGAACGGCAAGGTGAGGGACAGCGGATGCCAATTGCGCCCACACGTGACGATCACGGCCTTGCGTTCGGCCAGTTCGACCATCAGGGTCTTGCTGATCGTCACCTGCGGCGCGGACAGGATCAACGCCGTGATGTCGTCCAGCGGCACCCGGCCCAATTCGCCGTCGCCGTTCGAGACCTTCAGAAACCCGCGATGAACGGAGACATAACGGTCCGGCTCCGCCACCTCGACGATGCCGCCGATCATGACGCGCCCTTTCGTTTGCTTTCCTGGATGCGGCCGTCCGGGGTGACGTAGAGCTTTCGCAGCCCCTTTTCACCCAGGACGTTGATGCTGACATAGTTCTGATCCGCAAGCGCCGCAGAGTGAAGGCGCACGTCGAGCTTGTTGTTGGTGGTGCTGAAACCGCCGACGCGCATCACTTGAGTTCGCCCGCCGTCTTCATAGGCGATGACGTCGTCCTTGAACAAACGGGTGACGAACCGGGCCGCCGGATGCGGTTTTTTCTCCGCCTTGTTGGGCGTTTCGCCTCTCACCGTTTCCGCATATGACCAAAACGCGCCCTGCCATTTCGGCTTGCCGCCCTTGCGTGCGGGGGGAATGCGCCACACGTCGCAACAAACGTAAGAGTCAGGGGCATAGCCCTTGTAGGGCGTGGACGGCGCGGGGGCGACGGTTTGGTTCTTGATCAACACCCGCACCCGCTTGATACCGGTTTCCTTGGCGAATTCGCCAAGGGCGGTTTCGTGTTTGACTCCTTCCGCCTTGGCATTGTGCAGACAATCCCGAAGTTGCGCGCGCAGATGCGGGTCGCGGACGGCCTCGCATTCCTTGGGCGTCAGACCGGCCAGCGCCTTGCGCGTGACCAGATTGTGTTCCGGCAAATCGGGGTCGCGGACCGCCTGGCCGATGAAACCGTAGGCCGTCTCGTTGAACATCCGCCCTTGCAGGCCGTGATCAGGCTTGAAGACGGTGACGATTTCCGGCACCCGGGCGCGAATCGCCGCGCGCAGGCTCTCGTCCAGTTCGGGCAGGGCGATGTGAACGAGGTCGTCCGCGCCGCGCGCGGTCAGGCGGCTCACTTCCGCCAGAACGGAACGGTCAATCAGGGCCACCACGGCGGCGTCGATGGCGTGGTGGCGGTGATCCTCGCGGGTCTTGAGATTGTCGTCGCCGAGCAGGCCGTTCAGGCCCCACTTGCGGCGCACCATCGCCGTCAGTTTGCCGGGATTGGCGAGGATATGCTCCACCCCGTTCAGCGCCTTGATGTAGCGCGTGGCCGCGCGCGTCATGTAGGCGGTGTCGGTGAGTTGACGGGCGATGAAGCCGCCTTGCGCCTCGAACCGTTCCATGGCTTGGGGGCCGAAACGGTCGCGTTTGGGCTTGGGCAGGATGTCGGCGCGTTGCAGGATCTCCTCCCACACGATGCCCTTGTCCGCGTGGCGATCGCTGGAAAACGCCTCGTGCGGGGTGTTGTTGCCCTTGAGCCGGTTGGCCCAGCGCAAGGACACGGTGAGATTGGTCATGGAATCGTCCAGGGTGCGGGAGAACGGCAGGATGTGTTCGATCTCCGCCTCGCCGTTGAACAGGTGCTGGGCGGAAATGGCCCCACCGGAAAACACGCAACGCCGCGACAATTGATCCTTGCCCAGTTCCTCCCACAACTTGACCTTCTTGATGTCGCGCGCCGATGGGTCGTGAACGCCGAGATCCGCGCAGAACTTGACGATGCGCTCGTTCTCGCGTTGGCGCTTGCCCTGTTCCATATTGATTTCATCGCGGCGCTTGCGCGGCAATTTGAGGTCGCGGGTCAGTTCGACATGGACTTCCAGCGGAGCCGCGCCGAAGCGTTCGGTCAGGGTGTTGACGACGCGGCGCAGGCTGTTGAGGGCGACGTGAACGGTGGGGTTGTTGATCTTGCCGAAATGTTTTTCCGGCGCCGTTTGCGGGTTGGCGGACGGGTCCGCACCCAGCATGGAGCCGCTCAGCACCGCGCCGTAATAGGGCAATTCATCCCAACGTGAACCGTCGTCGCGCATGCTGTGGTGCAGTTGCTCGCCTTTGTCGTCGGTCAGTTCACGCACCGCGTCCGAATAGACCAGGCCCTGGTCGGCAAGGACGGGAACGATCTGTTCCATGAAGCGGCGCGACACATTGGCCGTGCCCGACGCGAGTTTCAGGGTGGTGAGTTTGCGCGCAACCGTTTCATCGATGCCGAAGCGTTCCATGAGAGACGCCTGCGCCGACGCGTCGTCTTCGGCCTGATGCAGAACCTCGAACATGTCATCCAGTTCGCCATCCTCGCGTTCTTCCCGGCGTTCCCACAAAGGCCGCAGGTCGTCGTCCTTGACGAAATGCGCCGCGACGGCGTGTGGCTTCAGCTCCTTGCGTTTGTCGCTTTCCAGGTTGAAGCGGGAGCCGCGGGGGAACAGCGGCGCACCATCGCTCCCCTTGAGCTTGCGCAGGCTGGCGAACGTAACCGGTGATTTTTGGCTCATCAGCTTGGCAAGAACGCCCGCACGTTGTTCGGCGTTCAGGGGGTGCTGGATATAATCCGCATCGATCCATTGCAGGGCGTTGAGCTCCTGGTGGATCCGGAAGTCGTGGGCGATGGGGGTGTCCTTCCAATGGCGGGGTTGGCCGGTGAAGAATTCACACCACCCACGCTCCACCGGCTTCAAAGGCCACTGGAACAGGATGTACCCGTCCCGCAGGCGGTCCCAGTCCGCGTCCGTGAGGACATGGTGCGGTCGCTGGACGTGGCGGATGGCGGCGAATTCATCGGCGTATAAGGCGCGGTCGGGATAAAACTCATCCTCGGCGCGGAAACGCAGCCCCCTGCGCCGTCCGCCCGCCCGCTCGCGCACGGACTCTTCGCGGTAAACATCCCAGAGGTATTGGCCCAAGGTGCGCCCGCCGAGCCGGCCATGCAACGCGTCGATCCGCTCCTTGAGCTTGCCGCCGTCCTCGTCGGAGGCTTCCTTGCGGTTGGATTTATAACCACGGCGAAGCCCCAAGTGCAGCAGCGCCCGGCCCAGCTCATAGGCGGTGAGGGGGCGGCCCAAGGCTTCGGCCCGGAGGCGGTAGGGATTGAAACGGTCCGTTTCCGCCGTGGTTTTCCGGGGCGTTTGGAACAGCTTCGCGCGCTCGTCCTCGTCTTCGGGCAGAAGGCCCAGGGCAATCAGGTCGCGCACGAAATGACGGATGCGATTCTTGCCGTGGTCGCGGTTGCGGCGCATGCCCCGCGCCAGGCGGCGCCGGACGGCAGTGCTGTCGCCGACCCTTCCGCCCTTGGACGGTTCGCGCGCCTCGGGGAAAATGTAGACGCCGCCGTCCAGGGAGGCCACCGGCTTCCAGCGCGCCGACGTGCCCGTTCCATCCCGCGACACACGGAACGCCCACCACCCCAGCGAGTTCGTGCCCAGATCGATCCCCAAGCGCCAATGCATGTCCACCTCCTTTTATGATTGTTAGGTGTTGCATTATGTTCGTCTTGAGGGTATATTTCCAGGGCTTAGACCATACGGATATGGGTGACAGCCCGTTAACAAGACGGTTTGTCACAAAATTCCGGGGGGCCCGGTACGCCGGGCCCCTTTCTTTTTTTCGGTCAAAGGGATCGGTGGGTTCGATCGTCGTGTTTGGGGATGCTCACAACACCTCCACCTCGTCCCCCACGCGCACCGCGCCACCCTGTTTGACGTCGGCGTAGACGCCCATTTGGGTGTGGCCCTGGCAGCCCCGCAGCGCGTCGAGGATGTCGGCGTCGGCCTGGCCGGTCTTGGGATCGACGTGGGTGGCGGGGCAG
>JADGBG010000065.1:5177-9149 GCA_015231605.1 Alphaproteobacteria bacterium
GGACCGCCTCGCCGACGCGCACTTCCTTGCCGACCCAGTGCAGCTCCGACCAGGCGTCCGCGCCGTCGAACAGCAGGTTCATGCGAAAACGCACGGGGTCCAGCCCGCGCCCCATGACGCGCTCCAGGTCGCGGTGGCTGTCCATGTTGAGCAGCGCCACCGCGCCGCGTGAACTGTCGAAATAGCCGAAATCCCCGGCTTCGACCACGCGGGGCGCGGCCTCGGGCGGCAGATCGAGGTGCCGCGTTACGGCGTCGGCCAGCGCGGCGCGGCCGTCCGCCGTGTCGAGATCGCCCGCGACGTCGACGCCCGCGCCCTTGAGGGTGAAGGCCGCGCCACGGCCCAGGCGGAAATCCAGCGTCGCCAGGGCGAACTGCTTGACCAGCACCACGAAGTTCAACTTCTTGCACCACGTTCCAGCGTCGTCGGCGTCGCCGTCGGGCTTGGCCAGCGCCCAATGGCGGTCGTACGGCAGGCCCTGGCCGGGGGTGAGGGTGGTTTCGCCCAGTTCCTCGACCGACAGGCTTTTTACGGGATAGCGGAGAATGCGGGTGATCTTCATGGCTGGGCATCCTTGCGCTCAGGGGGAATCCGGACATATCTTTCGTGACATTGCACTCCACGAGGCCGTGTCCGGCCGCCGCAAGTTTGGGGCCGGGCCAAATCGCCGTCAACCAGGGATGTAAGACATGGATTTTGAAAAATATTCGCAGCGCGTCCAGGGCTTTTTGCAGGAAATGCAGTCGCTGGCCATGCGCCGTTCGCACCAGCAACTGACGCCTTTGCACATGCTGGCGGTTCTGCTGGCCGACAAGGAAGGGCTGTGCGCCAACCTCATCACCGCCAGCGGCGGCGACGCCCCGGCCGCCAAGAAGGCCGTCGAGGCCGCGCTGGACAAACAGCCCAAGGTGTCCGGCGGCGGCCAGGTGTTCGTCAACCAGGATCTGGGCCGGGTGCTGGCGCAGTCCGAGGAACTGGCCGAAAAGGCGGGCGACACATACGTCACGGTGGAACGCGTGCTGATGGCGCTGGCCATGACGCCGGGGACCGACGCGCACAAGATCCTGGCCGCCGCCGGGGCCACGGCCCAGGGGCTCAACGCCGCCGTCAACGCCGTGCGCAAGGGCCGCACCGCCGACAGCCCCAACGCCGAAGACCAGTTCGACGCGCTCAAGAAATACGCCCGCGACCTCACCGCCGCCGCCGCCGACGGCAAGATCGACCCGGTGATCGGGCGCGACGAGGAAATCCGCCGCACCATCCAGGTGCTGAGCCGCCGCACCAAGAACAATCCGGTGCTGATCGGCGAGCCGGGCGTGGGCAAGACCGCCATCGTCGAAGGCCTCGCCAACCGCATCGTCGCGGGCGACGTGCCGGAAAACCTCAAGACCAAGAAGCTGATGGTCCTGGATCTCGGCGCGCTGGTGGCCGGGGCCAAGTTCCGGGGCGAGTTCGAGGAACGTCTCAAGGCCGTGCTCAAGGAGGTCGAGGCCGCCGCCGGTCAGATCATCCTGTTCATCGACGAAATGCACACCCTGGTCGGCGCGGGCGCGGCGGAAGGATCGATGGACGCCTCCAACCTCATCAAGCCCGCGTTGGCGCGGGGCGAGCTGCACTGCGTCGGCGCGACCACGCTGGACGAATACCGAAAGCACGTGGAAAAGGACGCGGCGCTGGCCCGGCGCTTCCAAACCGTGTTCGTGTCCGAACCCACGGTCGAGGACACCATTTCGATTCTGCGCGGCATCAAGGACAAGTACGAACTGCACCACGGGGTGAAGATCCACGACGCGGCGCTGGTGTCGGCCGCCGTGCTGTCGAACCGCTACATCACCGATCGGTTTTTGCCGGACAAGGCCATCGACCTGATGGACGAGGCCGCGTCCCGCGTGCGCATGCAGGTCGATTCCAAGCCCGAGGAGCTGGACGAGTTGGACCGCAAGATCGTGCAGTTGAAGATCGAGCGCGAAGCCTTGAAAAAGGAAGACGACGCCGCCAGCCGCGACCGTCTGGGCAAGATAGAAAGCGAGCTATCCGATCTGGAGATTAAGTCCGCCGCGCTCACCGCCGAGTGGGAGGGCGAGAAACAGCAGCTGGCCGGGGCGACGCGTCTCAAGGAAGAATTGGAACACGCGCGCATCGAACTCGACAAGGCCATGCGCGAAGGCCGCTACCAGGACGTGGGCGAATTGCAGTACCAGCGCATTCCGCAGTTGGAACAGAAACTGGCCGAGGCCGAGAACGCGGAATCCCACCGCATGCTGGAAGAAGCCGTGACCGACGCGCACATCGCGGGCGTGGTGTCGCGCTGGACCGGCATCCCGGTGGACCGCATGCTGGAGTCTGAGCGCGAAAAGCTGGTGCACATGGAAGACGGCCTGCGCGCCCGCGTGATCGGCCAGGAAGAGGCGCTGACCGCCGTCGCCAACGCGGTGCGCCGGGCGCGCGCCGGGTTGCAGGACCAGAACCGGCCCATCGGTTCGTTCCTGTTCCTGGGCCCGACCGGCGTCGGCAAGACCGAACTGACCAAGGCCCTGGCCGGGTTCCTGTTCGACGACGAAAGCGCGCTGTTGCGCATCGACATGTCGGAATACATGGAAAAGCATTCGGTTTCGCGGCTCATCGGCGCACCGCCGGGCTACGTCGGCTATGACGAGGGCGGCGCGTTGACCGAGGCCGTGCGGCGCCGCCCCTATCAGGTGATCCTGTTCGACGAGGTGGAAAAGGCCCACCCCGACGTCTTCAACGTGCTTTTGCAGGTGCTCGACGACGGGCGGCTCACCGACGGCCAGGGCCGCACGGTGGATTTCCGCAACACCTTGATCGTGCTGACGTCGAACCTCGGCGGCGACATCCTCGCGCACCAGGACGAAGGCCACGACAGCGGCGAGGTGCGCGGCCAGGTGATGGAGGTGGTGCGCGCCGCGTTCCGCCCGGAATTCTTGAACCGGCTCGACGAAGTGATTCTGTTCCACCGGCTGTTCCGCGAACACATGGACGGCATCGTCGAGATCCAACTGGCGCGGCTTTATGCGCTGCTGGAGGACCGCGACATCGCGTTGAACCTCGACGACGCGGCCAAGGCGTGGCTGGCGGACAAGGGCTACGACCCGGTCTACGGCGCGCGGCCGCTCAAACGCGTCATCCAACGCGCCCTGCAAAACCCGCTGGCCAGCCTGATCCTCGAAGGCAAGATCAAGGACGGCGAAACGGTGACCGCGTCGGCGAACGGCAACGGCCTGACGCTCAACGGCGCGGACGTGTCGGACTGGGCGGGGTAAGCTTCCGCGGGGCTTGCTAGATGTTATTACAAATGTAATACTTTGCGGGAGCAAACGCGGAGGGCCGCCATGACCGCCTTGAAACTGAAAGCCGTCGGAAATTCCACCGGGGTGATCCTGCCCAAGGAAATCCTCGCCAAGTTGAAGGTGGAGCAGGGCGACAGCCTGTACGTGGTGGAAACCCCTGACGGCATCGAACTGACGCCCTACGACCCCGAATTCGAACGCCAGATGGACGCCGCGCGCCAGATCATGAAAAAGCGCCGGGGCGTCCTGCGCGAACTGGCGAAATGAAGGCGTGGGCGTGGCTCAACGCGGGTGTCGTGCGCGCCATTCATGAAGAGCAGATCGCTGAACACGGCGGCCAGCCCGGCATCCGGGACATGGGGTTGCTGGACTCCGCCCTCAATCGCCCGGTGAACAAGGCGCACCACGGCAAAACCGCCATTGCCGCCCTGGCCGCCGCCTACGCCTACGGCATCGCGCGCAACCACCCCTTCCTCGACGGCAACAAGCGCGTGGCGCTGGTGTGCCTGGAACTGTTCCTGGCGCTGAACGGCCATGAATTGAGAGCTAACGACGCATCCTGCCTCGACACCATGACGGCTCTGGCCGACGGCACCCTGACTGAACCGGCCCTGGCGGCGTGGGTGGAGGAAAATCTGTGGGTGGGCTGAGGGGAAGAGGAGGC
>JADGBG010000065.1:9249-15975 GCA_015231605.1 Alphaproteobacteria bacterium
CGTTCCAGCAGGCGTTTGATGACGGGGTCCTTGAGGATGTCGTCGCCCTTGTTGTCGGTCAGGCTGTCGAGGGTTTTGCGATGCGACGGGTCCGTGATCGCGATGACTGCGCCATCCATCTCCACGTCCAATGTATCGGCGACATCCTTGGCGGTTGCGCCGTCTTGGGACGCCATGGCCTGGGACAGCTCGAAAAACACTGTCTGTCCCGCCACGGTGTTCAGCATGGTGCGCTTGCCGTGGGTTTCCAGGCGCTTTTGCAGCAGGCGGATTTGCATGGCCTGGGCGGGGGTGATGGTGGCGTCGCTGGCCATCTGTTCGCCGCGTCCGGCCATCAGGCAGTAGTTCATCAGGCGTTTGATTTCGCGTGGCGTGCCGCCGGACATGCGCAAAATGACGTCGCTGAACACCTCGGTGTCTTGCGCATCCAGGCCCAGACCCTTCCACGAAACGTTGTCACGAATTTGTCCGGCGAGGAAGTCTTTGAGCTTTTGTTCCAGCGGTTGCACGGGGACTTCGACCTGAAACATCTTGCCCAGGTAGCTCTTGCTTTTGTGTTCGGGCAGGCCGTGCTTGTCGTAATGCTTGACCACCAGTTGGGTGACGACCTCGTCGTCCACCCCCAGCACGAACACCAGGTCGGGAATGTTGAGGTACAGCTTCAGCGCTTCCAGAACCTGCAACGCGACCTCGGGCAGGCAGCGGTCGAGGTCGTCGATGAACACCACCAGGCGGCGTTCGGGCGGATCCTTGCGTTTGCCGTTGCGGTCGTAATTGCCCAACGTGTCCTTGAGGGTTTGCGTCAGCACGGATTCGAATTCGTTGAGATAGGCGCGCGTGGGATCGAAATAGTCGGCGGCGTCGTCCACCACGTTCATCAGGTCCTTGAACGAAACTTCCGCGCCCGCGCCTTTCAGTTTCACCGACGACAGGGCGTGCACGAAGCTTTTGCCCAAAAATCCGCCCAAATCCTTGGCCATCTTGGTCCAGGTTCCGCTGCCGGTGCCTTCGATCCGGGTCAGGCACGCCAGCATGATTTCCGCGATCAGGCCGCGCCACACCTCTTCTTTCTTGTCGTATTTCCACGGATAGAACCAGGTGGTGTAGACCTTCACCCGGCCCTTGCGTTTGTTGGTTTTGGCGTCCTCGGTCCACAGGGTCAGGCGGTCTTCCAGCCAGTGCATGGCGGTGGACTTGCCCGATCCCCAATCGCCGTAGACGCCGATGGACAGCGGGGTCTGGGTCTGGGCGTGGCGCAGAATGTCGTAGACCGGCCCCATGGTCCGCGCCAGGTCGAAGGCGTCCAGGTCGAACGTCTTTTCCGCCACCGGCGCGTCGGACAGCGCGGTGATGACGGGCTCATCCAGCCAGATGTCGGTTTCCGGGGTGTCGGGCATGCGCGATCCTCCGTCAAGGTTGCATCATCCTATGGAAGGCGCACGGTGACCGCAATGGGGGATGTGGGCCGCGGCGGATTTCCATTCCCGTCCGCTTGTGCTAAATTCGTTCAACGTCTTGGAGGGATTGATTTGTTTCTGCGTCTGATCGCCGTGTTGGGAATCGCGCTCGCCGCCGTCCGGCCCGCCTGGGCGGGGGAGGATTTCATGCTGCGCTGCACCACCGGGCAGACGCCGCCGATGATTTTCCTGCTCAGCCCCGACAGCGGGGTGGCGCGCAACCTGACCTCGTTCCCCAAGAGCAACGGGGTGCTGTACATCTCCGACGTGGAATACCTGTTGTCGTTCGTCGGGGCCGCCGTGGGCGGTTCGGGCGTGGGTTCGGTGCAGTTCGTGGTCAACCGCTACACCGGCAAGATGTTCGCCGTCGCCAACGGCACCATGCCCCTGTTCGAAGGCCATTGCCGCAAGGGCAAGGGCGAACAGTTGTTCTAAGCCGGTCAGGTTTCTTCCAAAAACCCGCGCACTTCCCGCAGGAACGCGCCTTCGGCCTCGGCGTGCAGCCAGTGGCCCGCGCCGGGGACGTGCGTGAGTCGGGCCTTGGGGAACAGACGCTGGATTTCAGCGGTGTGCCTGGGCTGGACGTAATCCGACGCGCCGCCGGCGATGAAGCGCGCGGGTCCCGGGTAGCAGCACACCGGCGGCTGGTGGGCGGCGGGGAAGTCGACGATGTCCGCCATGCCCGCGTCCAGCGCGGCCAGGTTGATGCGCCAGCGGTATTGGCCGTTCTCGCGCGTCAGGTTCTGCATCAAAAACTGGCGCACGCGGGCGTCCGGCACGGCGGCGGCCAGGTGCGCGTCCACGTCCTGGCGCGTGTCGCATTCGATCAACGGAACCTCGGCCATGGCGTCCACCAGGGGGCCCAGGCCCTTTCGCGTCGGCGCGGGGGCGATGTCCACCACCACCAGACGCTTGATCAGCTCGGGCCGGGTCAGCGCCAGGGTCATGGCGGTCTTGCCGCCCATGGAATGGCCGATCACCGTGGCGGGCGTGATGGCATGGGCGCGCAGGAATGCCTCCACGTCGCCGGCCAGTTCGGCGTAGCTCATGCCGTCCACCCAGGGCGAATCCCCGTGATTGCGCAGGTCCAGGGCGAAGACGCGAAAGCGTCCGGCCAGCGCCTTGGCCACCGCGCCCCAGTTGCGCTTGGAGCCGAACAGCCCGTGCAGGATCACCACCGGTTCGCCCCGGCCCATTTCCTGATATGCGAGTTCCACCGTCATTGCGTTGAGGTATCGCCCGCGCGGCCAAAACGCAAGGCCGGCTTGGCGGCGGCTGGGAAAATCACTACACTGCGTTCCCATGAGCGACGACGCGACCGCCATTCACAGCCCCGTCCCGCGGACCCACGCCCTGATCCGCCAGCACGTGGCGCCCGGCGCGCTGTTCAAGATCGTGCTGGTCAACCTCGCGCTCACCATCCTGACCTTGGGGATCTACCGGTTCTGGGGCAAGACCCGGGTGCGCCGGTACCTATGGGGCCATGTCGAATTGATGGGCGAACGCCTGGAATACACCGGCACCGGGGCGGAGCTGTTCAAGGGCGCGCTGGTCATCGTGTTTTTGCTGCTGCTGCCCCTGTTCGTGGCGGTGGGGATGGCCGACGTCATGCTGATCCACGCCAGCGACGAGGCGCGCGCGGCCAAGGAGGCGTCCCAAGGTCTGGTGATCGTGTTCCTGATCGGGGTGGCGATGTTTCGCGCCCGGCGCTACCGCCTCACGCGCACGTCGTGGCGGGGCATATACGCCAACCAGACCGGATCGTCGCTGCGCTACGGCCTGATGGTGGTGGCGAGCTACGTGCTCGCGGGTCTGTCGGTGGGATTGTTGTGGCCGGCGTGCGCGGTGTGGCTGAAACGCTACGAAATGACCCACACCTGGATCGGCGGTCAACGTCCCGAATTCACGCCGAAACTGTCCAAAATCTACGCACCGTTCCTGATCGCCTGGGTCATCGGGGTGGTGTATTTCTCCGCCGTCGGTCTCGGTTTCAGCGTCGCCCTGGGCATCACCGCCGTGGACGTGCCGGACCTTCACGCCGACACCGTGGATGAGCTGGTTTTGTACATCCTCGGCTTTTATCTGTCGCTGTTGCCGCTGTCGGCGCTGTTTTACTGGTATCGCGGGCGGGCCTATCACCACTATGTGTCCAGCACGCGCTTCATGGGTCATCAGGCGACCAGCGCCATCACCGGGCTGGGTTTCGCCGGGTTGACCATCGGCAACTGGCTGCTCGCCACCTTCACCCTGGGGCTGGCCGCGCCGCTGGTCTACCGGCGCTATCTGCGCTTCGTCGAGACGCGGGTGGGCCTGGTGGGCGAAGGGAACTTCGACGCCTTGCTGCAAAATCCCATCGACAAACCCACCCGCGGAGAGGGATTGGCGGATGCCTTCGATGTCGGCGCCATTTGAACCGGCAACGTTTTATGACGGCCTCAGCGCGCGGCGGCGCGACGTTGTCGTCCGTTTCGACGCGGATGCGGTATCGATCCTCGAAGGCGGCGATATCCTGGCGCGCTGGCCGGGGGCGGAGTTGATCTTGACCGGGCGCGATGGGACAAGCGTCACCCTGGCCCGAGCCGGGAACGAAGCGCGCGCGGTGTTCACCGCGCCCGGCGCATATGGGCGCGTCCTGGCTCAACTGCCCGACGTGCGGGGGCGCGAGCGCCGCGCCCGGCGCGCCCTGTGGGCGACGGTGCTGGCCAGCGTCGCCACGGTGGCGGGGGTCTACGCCGCCATGCCGTGGTTCGCCAGTTTGGTGGTGGCGCTGACGCCGCTGGACTACGAACGCGACCTGGGAACCATGGCGGCCGCCGACGTGGCGGCCTTTTTCGCCGGACCCAAGGGGCGGGCGTCGTGCCATGCGGAGGCGGGCGGCGCGGCGCTGGATAAGTTGGTGGCGCGCCTTTCGTCCGACGCCGCGCCCCGCTTTCCCTACGTCGTCGAGGTGCTCGACACGCCCCGCGTCAACGCCCTGGCGCTGCCCGGAGGGCGAATCTTCCTGTTTCGGGGCCTGGTGGAAAAGGCCGGGGACGAATCGGAGCTGGCCGGCGTTCTGGCCCACGAAATGGCCCACGTGGACGCGCGCCATCCCCTGCAAAGCCTGGTGCGCGGCATGAGCCTGTCGGTGCTGGCCGATGTCCTGATGGGCGACGCGGCGATGGGGAATCTGTCCACCGTCCTGATGGCGACGTCGTACAGCCGCGCGTCGGAATCCCATGCCGACGAAGGCGCCATCGCCAAGCTGGAAACGGCGGGCATCGGCGCGGGCGGGATGGCGCGGTTCTTCGAACGTCTGTCGGATAAGGAACGCGACGCGTATTTCGGACTGCCGGACTTTCTGTCCACGCACCCCGCCAGCGAGGCACGCGCGGAACGCGCCCGGCAGGCGCCGCAGTCCGGCCGCGCGGTGTTGACGGATGGGGAGTGGCGGGCGCTCCAGTCCATCTGCACATCGAACCCGCCGCTATCCGCGATGTGACGGCACGGGACGTGGGGGGAATGAAAAAGCCCCCGTCGTGGGGGCTTTTTCGCGTACGTTCGCGCCGACGTCAGCGTTGCGCCACCCGTTGCGGCGGGGCGAGGGACGCCCACTGCTGTTTCAAGGCGTCGCGCGTGCGTTCGAAACGGGCCAATTCCTTGCCCGCGAGCTTCTCGCCCGACGGCATTTTCACCTTCATCGGATTGACATGCTTGCCCGCGCGCAGGATTTCGAAATGCAGGTGCGGCCCGGTGGACCGCCCGGTGGTGCCGACGTAGCCGATCACCTGGCCCTGATGCACGCGTTTGCCCTGACTCATGGAGCGGGCGAAGCCCTTCATGTGGGCGTAGGCCGTGGAGTATTCGGAATTGTGGCGGATGCGGATGTATTTGCCGTAGCCGCCCTTCCATCCGGAGAAATCGATCACCCCGTCGCCGGCGGCGTAGATCGGCGTGCCCGGGGGGGCCGCGAAGTCGGTGCCGGTGTGCGCCTTGGTGTAGCCGAGAATCGGGTGTTTGCGCATGCCGAAATGGGACGACAGGCGCGCGCCGTCGATGGGCGTGCGCAACAGGGCCTTCTTCGCGCCCTGGCCCTTGTCGTTGAAGAATCCGACGCGTCCGTCGGCGGTGGTGTGCAGGAAGATGGGCGTGTGTTGCCCGGAAAGAGTCAGCGCCGCGAAGACGATTTTCCCGTTGTGCACGGGTTTGCCCTTGGGGTCGAAGGAGCGCTCGTACATCAACTCGAACCGGTCGTCCTTGCGGATGTCGCGTTGGAAGTCCACGTCCCAGGAAAAGGCCCGCACCAATTCCGCCATCACCGAGGCGGGCACGCCCGCGTCCGCGCCGGCCTGGAACAGGCTGGCGTCGATGGCGCCCTCGGCGCGCACCATGCGGGTGGTCAGATCGATCTGGATTTCCTCGGCGTCGAATCCGCCCTTGGGCGAAGGCGAGACATGCACGCGGCTGGCGTAGTTGAGGGGAATCTCGAAGCCGGTAAAGCTGTCCACGCCCACGTCCGAGCCGTCGCGCACGAAGGAGACGGAGACCTTGTTGCCGGGACGCAGCCGGCGCGGATCGTAAATCGCGCGCAGCGCGTCGATGGATTGTTCAGCGTCGGCCGCCTCCACGCCGACGCGGCGCAACATGTTGCCCAGCGTGTCGCCGGACTTGACGATCATGATCTTTTTGTACGTTTCGGGTTCCCCCTTGGCCAGGGCGGCCAGGGATCGCGCCACGTTCGCGCCTTCGGGAGACGTCAACGCGATGGCGGAGGGACGGTCCGCGTCGAGCCGGTCGATGGCCGCCGCCGCCGTGGGATTGCCGATGGAGAGCGGCGCCAAAGCGATGCTGCCGTCCGCGCCGGGAACGGCGTCGGTGAGGGAACGCGGCGCGAGTACGCCCGGCTTGGCCGCTCCGTCCGTGGGCACGGCGGCTTCCCCGCCGGTCATCTCCATATTGAGCACCGCGACCGCGACCAAAGCGCCTGCGACGGCCATTCCCCTCAACATCATGATAAACACTCTCTCCCAAAAAGAGCATGGTCATCGGGCGTTGCCCTTATTAAGGAACAGGGTATGCGCCAGACGCATGGCCCGCATGCGCATTCGGAAGCCCGAAATCCCGTTCCGACCCATGTTTTGCCCCAAACGTCGTTCATAATCAAGAGTATCCGTCATTTTCTTAAAAGTTTGTTTCGTTCGAAAAAAAGTTCAAAAAAGGGTTTGACTTCATCCGCGCCCCGTCATAAAACCCGGTTCGTCGCGACGGACTGGGGTTCGGGAAACGAGCT
>JADGBG010000066.1 GCA_015231605.1 Alphaproteobacteria bacterium
GAGGGGATCAAGGCCGCCGCGACGATCGCCGAGGTGCAGGCCATTGTTGCGGGTCCTGTCTTGTGACGAGATCGGCGCCACGGGCGGGGGCCGTGGCCGTGGGTTTGAAACTGGGGGGCGTCCTGTAGGGGGCCTGCAACATGGGATTGGAAAACTTTATGGATAACGCGCAAGTCACGTTCGATCTGGGATGGCTAATCGCGGGCGTGGTCGTGCCGGTGACGATGTGGTTGTTCAAGCGCCTGAACGATGTTGGCCAGGCGCTGGCCGATTACAAGCTCTATGCCGAGCGCCAGTTCGCGTCGGTCGGACACCTCCAGGATGTCGAGAGCCGCCTGGTGGACGAGATCAAGGGCCTGCGCGCCGACATCAAGGACCTGACGCGGTCCCTGAACGGGTTCGGCCGTGCGCCCGCGGGGGAATAGGAGAGACACATGGACATTGACGACTTGAAAGAACACATCGAGCGCGAAGAGGGCCGCGAGAGGCATGCGTACCGCGACCATCTGGGATATCTCACCATCGGCGTCGGCCACATGGTGGACGAACGCAAGGGCGGCGGGCTGCCGGACGCGATCATCGACGTGCTGCTGGATTACGACATCGCCCAGGCCATGGCGGACCTGGACCGGGGCGCGCCGTGGTGGCGGGACCTCAAGCCCGGGCAGCGCTTTGCGTTGACGGCGATGTCTTTCCAAATGGGCTGGCCCGCGTTGTCGGGCTTTCGCAACATGTTCGCGGCGCTCAAGGACGGCGATGGCGCGTCCGCGCGCAACCACGCGCTTGACAGCAAGTGGGCCAAGCACGACACCCCCGAACGCGCGCGCCGCGTCGTGGCGATGATGGAGGATTGACCCATGGATCTGGCGGACATCGTATCCAAGGCGGCGCCGATCTTGGGCGGATTCTTGGCGGGCGGCCCGGTGGGGGCGGGGGCGGCGGCGCTCAAACTGGTGGCGTCGGAATTCGGCGCGGTCGCCGAACCGGACGCGGTGACCGCCGCGATCCAGGCCGACCCGGATGCGGCGGTGAAACTGCGCCAAATCGAGCTGGACCACAAAACCGAACTTCAACGCCTGCTGATCGAGAACGAGGCCCGCCAACAGGCCGAGGTCAACGCGTCGATGCGCGCCGAGGCGGCGGCCGACGACGGCTACGTGCGGCGCTGGCGTCCGACCATCGGATACGTCGTGGCGTTCCAATTCGGGCTGTTGGGGCTGGCGGTGTTCGCCGGGGTGATCGGCGCGATCTTCGCCGCCGACGCGGAGCAGTCCACGGCCATCCTGTCGGGGCTCGGCACGCTGATCGGCTCGATGACCGTCATCATCGCGTCCGAGGCGGCGATGCTGGGCGTCAACATCACGCAACGCTCACGGGACAAGGCCGTGTCGGCCGGCCACCCACCGCAACCGGGAATCCTCGCCGCGCTGACGGGGCGGGTGGGGTAGGGGATCGACTTCCTACGGGGTGGCGGTTGCTGGGGGGTTAGGCGCTAATGGGGCCATATCGGTCCAACACATCGTTGCGGGCCATTTCCAGCAACCGTTGATTCGTCGTCTTGTCCAGCGCATGGGCAACGTAGTGGTATGGGATTCTGTAAACCATTGCGATCCATGCGAGGGGGTTGGTGTCGTCTCCGTTGGGCGGGTCCTGCATTGGAGGGTTTACGTTCCCGACATCAACGCGCTCCTGCTTTTCGACCATCGTTTTCAGATGGGGGATCATCGCTGTTAGTTCTTTGTCGTCATGCTTTTGAATAAACAGGCGGTGCTCCAAAGGAAAGAGAACCTCGATTGCGGCCCAGATGCCGAGTTTGTCGAGAATGGTCGCGACCTCCGTTTCTTGGTCTTGAACGCCATGCACGGCGGTATAAGGCGCGGCGATGTTCGTCAGTAACTCCTTTAAAGTCCGAAACTTCATCGCATCGTTTTGTTTTTCCGCCAACGCGATCTGGCATAGTTCTTTGCATTTGATGAAGCGTTCCCAGCAATACGATTCGCCTTCTCGAAAGTACACATGGTGTACGATTTCGTCGGTTTTGTGGTCGTATGCATCGAAATTATCAGGCTTTTTCGCCACGGCTTGATAGCCGCCGAGCATTTGCTCAAACCAAGGCACGCTATCAAGCTCAACGCGATGTATAGTCCGTGCCGTGTTGGTGCGCTTGTTCGCCGCATCTATCGCGCCCGTTATCACATTGTCGATGGCGATCGGCAACTTCCCATTGTGAGAAACCTTGACGATAGGTTCGATCCTGTCAAATAACATGCGTTGCTTTCCTTGGCGGAAAAAAGGGGAGCATTGCTCCCCTTCGTTGGTGGTATTGGCTAGTCGTTTAAAGGCCAGGAAAAACCTCGCCAACCGATACAAACTTGACGCGCTCCGGCGACGCGCTGGAGGCGGTCAGTTCGCCATTGACACGGGCGGTCGTGGCGTTGGCAAATTCGGTCGCGATTTTGGTATCAGAGATGCTCGTTTCGGACAGGCGCGGATCAACGAAGGCCTTCGCGTCGAGGGTAACCTCGTTTCCCGCCGACTTCAAAATCTTCGTGATGTTCTTGTTGTGCTCGCTCATCGCGACAGGCCTCCCAATAAAAAAACGCGCGAATGCCTAGCATCGCGCCCGTTCACCGTCAAGTCGGTTTTTCACTCTTCAGCATAAGCTTCATTCCGTTGGCGCAATGCCTGATCGTCCCCACGGTAACTGCGGTGCGATCATGTACTGTCGTATAATGTGACAGCGTGTTGCGGAAAACGCAAGGGATTCTGCGATTTTTTTTATTGTCGAGCTGCGCGGCGCCATTTCACTTCCCCCATGCCGCCTTTCTCCACACCCACGGCTCCAAGCACTCGCCCGCCCAGATCCCGCGTCCGGCGGCCTTGGCTTCGGCCTGGGCTTCGCGCAGCGATCCGGCGGAATACTTTTCCCAATCCATCCCCCAACCGGCGCGGATGATCGCTGCGGCGACGTCCTGGCCGTCGACCGTGCAGGTGACCAGCGGGCGTCCATAGCTGCGGTCCCCGGTGTCCGCGCAGATCATCGTCTTGCCCGCGAACATCGCGCGCACGGCGGCGGCCGCGTCCTGCCCGGCGAACCACGGCGCGCCGTCCTTGGTGCAGACCTGGGTCAACTCGATCGCGTCCAGCCCGTTGGCGATGCGCAACTCCCGGCCATCCATCCACGGCGAATCCGCATCCTTGAACGCGGCGGGCCCGACAAAGTCCCCGGCCCAGGCGGGCAGGGTGACGAGAACGGCGGCGATTGTTGTGGCGCACCTAATCATGGTTCGCTACTTTACACGCGGTTGATTCGGGATGAAACGTAAAGCTCAAAACGCTGTGGGGACTTTTGTGGGGACTATACGTCCATATTCTTCCAAAATGTTCCGGTTTTGACCTTTTCAGGGGTTGCCAAAAACATCCCAAAACCCTAAGAAAACCAACGCACGGGGAGTGGCGCAGTCTGGTAGCGCATCTGGTTTGGGACCAGAGGGTCGCAGGTTCGAATCCTGTCTCCCCGACCAATATTTGACACCGGCCTCCGCATGGGGGCGTTTGAGCGGGGAGCGAGATCATGGCGAATGCGCGCATTTACCGTCCGGCCAACAACATCATGCAATCCGGCAAGGCGCGGATGCTGACCTGGATCCTGGAGTTCGAGCCGGGCGAGGCCAAGACCGTCGATCCGCTCATGGGATGGACCGGTTCCGGCGACACCCGGGGGCAGGTGCGCATGACCTTCGATACGCGCGAGGAAGCCGTCGGCTACGCCCAGCGCGCGGGGCTGGACGCCGTGGTGATCGAACCCAACGAACCCCACCTGATCAAGCGCGATTACGCCGAACGGTTCGCATACAACCGCGTGCGGTGAGCGCGCCCGGGGCGCGGCTCGCGCCCCCTATGGCCCCGTAGCTCAGCTGGATAGAGCACCGGCCTTCTAAGCCGATGGTCGCAGGTTCGAATCCTGCCGGGGTCGCCATCCCTTTTTTTTGGGCTTCGCGGCAGCGCGATTGACATTTGCGTCAAATGGGGGTATAGACACCCGCAGACGATTTGCATGCTTTGCGTTACGTGAATTGCCGGCGTGCCGGCCAAGACATTTATCCTTTGACAATGTAAGCGTTCTTCAAGTCGCCCGTCATGTGTATGAGGGGCTAAATCTTACTTCCGTTAGAGGACAAGACAATGGCTACAGGCACCGTTAAGTGGTTCAACTCCACCAAGGGTTATGGTTTCATTCAGCCGCAGGACGGCTCCAAGGATGTGTTCGTGCACATTTCCGCCGTTGAGCGCGCCGGACTCGGCTCGTTGAACGAAGGGCAGCAGGTTTCCTACGAGCTGACCACCGGCAAGAATGGAAAGACGTCCGCCGACAACCTGAAGGTTGGCGACTAACTCCTTCGCTTTCCGCCCCTGGCTTTGGCCGGGGGCGGGGCGTGCTCCTTATGAAAAGCTCCTCTTCCATGTTCACGTACGGAAAGTCGAAGTCCGAAGAACAGTTCGCTCAGTCTCAACGGCGTCTGGCCCGAGCTGAGGAGGAAAAGAAAGAGGAGTTGCGGCAAAAAGCCGAGAAGAGGGCGCAGCAACGCGCCCAGCGCTTGGCCAAGGAAGCCGTTGACAAGGAAGCAAGAGGCTAGCCCCGCACCCGTCGTCCCGGCGAAACCCGTCGGCGACCGGCTGAAGGTATCGGCAGCCTTTTCCATCACACCATACCTGTTTCACCGAGTGAGGGCGCATGGTGCGCCTTCGTCCGCGAGGACTGAGCCATACGGCAATGCCGTTCCGGCTTCTCGGACAACCCAACATCACGCGCCGACGCGCCCCGCATGACCGGGATGCGCGCGCCGCTGAAGCAACATTCCAAGGAACACAATGAACAGCGAATCCAATTTTCTTATCGTCTACGGCCTTCAGAATTTCGTGTCTTGCGCCACGAACGAAGGGCGGTTGATCTTCACCATCCGCGCCTTGCAGAGCGACAAGATGGTCCGCCACGCGATGGACCTGATCAACGGCCGTTACGGCAAGGCCGCCACCGTACAGGTGGCGTGAGGTTACCCCGGTTTGAACGGATAAAAACGATGGCCCGCAAGTCCAGCAAGGCGAAAGCCCCCGAATTCACCATGTTCAACGTCACCTACGAGGATGGTTCGATCACCTCGAACCGCCGGGTGTCGAATGATCTGCTCGATCTGTCCATGGGCGACGACCTCCTCGACCTGGCGCGCACGGCGATCCAGGACCAGGATAACGACATCGCCATGCGCTCCAACCGCCGGCGCGCCAAGATCAAGAGCATCACCAAGGCCTGACGCCGGCCAAAACGCGCTATTTTCCGCACAGCCTCCGAACCGGCGCCGGGCCGCCGGATTTGTACGTGCGCATGGCGAAGTTGGACCGCACGTCCTTGACGCTCCGGATTTTCAGCAGGCGTTGCAGGACGAAGCGTTCGTAATCTTCCATGTTCGCCGCGACCACTTCCAAGAGGAAGTCGATGTCCCCCGACACCAGATGGCAGGACAGAACCTCGGGCCAACCGGTGACGGCGTCGACGAAGGACGCGGCCTCGTCGTCCTGGTGGCGCTCAACCTTCACGCCGACGAAGATGGTGAGATCCACCCCCAGCTTGTGCAAGTCCACGACGGCGCGATAGCCCTTGATGACGCCCTGGTCTTCCAGGTTGCGCACCCGTCGCGCGCAAGGGGTGGGGGACAGTCCGACCTTTTCCGCCAGCGCCAGGTTGGTCTGACGTGCATCCTCCTGCAATTGGTCGATGATCTTCAGATCGAGGTCGTCGTAGTCCATCAATTTTCACCGCAAGTTGGCATTGTTTTGGTGAATATCACTATATCCGTGGACTTTGATAAGCGATATGGGCGAGTTTGACCTGACGAATGGCCTATAATCGTCTCAAAGGAGACGAATCATGGGCAAATCCACCAACGACGCCAGGACGTTCGGGTTTTCCACCCGCGCCATTCACGACGGCTACGATCCCCAGGACTATCACGGCGCGCTGAATCCGCCGGTGTTCTTGTCCTCGACCTTCGCGTTTCCCAGCGCGGAGCAGGGCGGCCAGCGCTTCGCCGGGGAAGATCGGGGCTTCATCTACCATCGCGTCGGCAATCCCGGCGTGGACATCGTGGAGCGGCGTCTCGCGCATCTGGAAGGGGGGGAGGCCGGTCTGCTCACCAGTTCCGGCATGGGGGCGATCACGGCGGTGCTGTGGACGATGCTGGGCCAGGGCGACGAGATTATCGCCGACAAGACGCTGTACGGCTGCACCTTTTCCCTGCTGCGCCACCACGCCGAACGGTTCGGAATCAAGGCCCGGTTCGTCGACATGACCGATCCGGCGAAACTGGCCGAGGCGATCGGACCCAGCACCAAGATCGTTTACTGTGAAACGCCGGCGAACCCGAACATGCGGATTTGCGACATCGCCGGGTTGTCGGACGTGTGCACGGCGCACGGCGCGACGTTCGTGGTGGACAACACCTATTGCACCCCGTACCTGCAACGCCCCCTGGAATTGGGCGCCGACATCGTCGTCCATTCGGCGACCAAGTACCTGTCGGGGCATGGCGACCTGTTGGCTGGGGCCGTGGTCGCCAGCCGCGAGATCATCGACAAGGTGCGCTTCGTCGGCGTCAAGGAGATGAACGGCGCGGTGATCTCCAGCTTCGACGCGTACCTTTTGATGCGCGGCATGAAGACCTTGAGCCTGCGCATGGATCGCCATTCTCAGTCCGCGTCGCGCTTGGCGCGGGTTCTGGCCGGTCACGACACCGTGGAGGCCGTTTATTATCCGGGTCTGGAGGATTTCCCCCAGCACGATCTGGCGAAACGCCAGATGGCCGCGTTCGGCGGCATGGTGGCCCTGGAACTCAAGGGCGGCTTCGAGTCCGGGCGGCGTTTCATGGATGCGTTGAAGCTCGTGACGACGGCGGTGAGCCTGGGTGACGCGGAAACCCTGGTCCAGCATCCGGCCAGCATGACGCATTCCACCTATGCGCCCGAAGAGCGCGCGCGGCACGGCTTCACGGACGGACTGATCCGCATTTCCGTTGGCCTGGAGGATTATGCGGACATCGAAGCCGACATCCTGGAGGCGTTGGAAAGGCTTAACCGGAGTGGGCTATCCGCGTCGGCGTGACGGCGGAGGGCGGAATTACATCATCATCCCGGCAATGACGACCAGCCCCAGAAGGGACAGCAAAATAACGTCAATGCGGGAACGAATGGCGTATTCCCTGGATTTGTTTTTCATGGGCGTTAACCCCTAGATCATCGTCAAGAGCCGCACGATAAGACACCAAATTCTGAAAAAAACAATTAAAAAAATGGGGGTATAACTGCCCCTCGACTTGCCGGGATCCGCAAGACCGAGAATTGTTTTTCCATTTCCTTGGGTTACGGAATTATGTGATGTTTCGACGGCATGCCCGATTTTTGCCGTTCCCGCCCCCAAAATCACCCGCGCCAAGCCGGGAATCGAATATTCCCATGTGGGGCTTGGCTTGGTTCTTGCGGGGTCAGGCGTTTTCCGTGCCGACCTCGACGGCGGCGGAGAGGCGGACCTGATTGCGTCCTCCCGCCTTGGCGGCGTACAGCGCTTCGTCGGCTTCGTGCGTCAAGCCCTCCGCCTTGACGCCATGGCGTCCGTTGACGGCGGAAAGGCCAATGCTCACGGTGATGCGCACCAGCCCCTTGTCGCCGGGAGCCACCATGCCCGCGATGGCGTGACGGATGCGCTCGGCCAGGATGCGGGCTTGGCCGTGATCGGTGTTCGGCATCAAAAGGGCGAATTCCTCGCCGCCGATGCGGCACAGCGTGTCCGTGCGGCGGAGCTGTTCCTCGGTCCGCTTGGCGAACAGCTTCAAGACCAGATCGCCCGTGGCGTGGCCATGGTCGTCGTTGACGGCCTTGAAATGGTCCAGATCCAGCATCGCCAGGGATAGCGGCAGCATATAGCGTTCGGCCCGTTCCGCTTCCTCTTCCAGGCGGGTGGTGAAGTAGCGCCGGTTGTAGACGTGCGTCAACGGATCGCGCAGCGCCTGGTCGCGCAATTCCTGTTCCAGCTTCTTCTGCTTGGTGATGTCGAAGAAGCTGACCACGGCGGCCACCACCTCGCCGTTTTGGATCACGGGGTGGGAATAGCATTCCACTGGGAACGGGGTTCCGTTCTTGCGCCAGAAGGTTTCGTCGGTGACATGGACCTCCTTGCCGTTTTCCGTGACCTGGTGCATGGGACAGTCGTCGATGGAATAGGGCTGGCCATCCAGGGTGCTGTGGTGAACCAAGTCGTGGATGTTCTTGCCGATGAGCTCGTCTGGGTCGTCATAGCCCAACAGCCGCAAAGCCGCCGGGTTGCACATCATGCAGGTGCCGTCGGGAGCGATTTCGTAAATCCCTTCGCCCGCCGTCTCCAGGATCGAGCGCAGCATGGTTTCCCGTTCCGCCACTTCGGCTTCGGACCGTTTGCGGATGGCGATTTCCCTGACCAACTCCTCCGTGCGTTCGCGGACGATGGTTTCGCGCTCGTCGCGTTCGGTCTCCAGTTTCAGGATTTGACGGCGCACCGACGCCATGGCCAGCACGGTCATCAGGGACAAGGCGGCGAAGCCGGCAAGGTGCACCATCCGATAGGCCTGCAGGCGTTCGCCGCGAAAGGTCAGGATGGTCTCGGCGGGAAAGGTGACGCTGAGCCCGCCGCGGATGTCCCCTTCCTTGTAGCCTTGTTTCAAGTGACAGGCGAGGCACGCTTTTTCCACCCTGAGCGGAGCCATGTAGCGCAGCACGGCCGGGGTTTCGGCGGGTTCGCTGATCGATACCCGCTTCGTCTCGCCCCGTTCGAAAGCCTCCAGGGCGTCGCGCTCCCAGGAATCCGGCACATTTCCGGGATTGAGGGGCTTCAGGCTGGTGAGGTGGATGTGGACCTCGCCACGCTTCAGAAGATCGGCGATCTGGCGGGTCATATAGGCGGGGTTGACGAGGGTCAGCTCCCGTCCGCTCGGCGTCGATATGACCTTTTCCGGGATCTCCAGGTAGGGATTGGGGGGGGTGTTCGTGGACACCGGGGCGTACACGCCGCCGTGCCGCGCGTTCCAGGACCGGGTGATCTGCACCATGTCGAACACCAGCTTTCCACGCAATTCCGCCATGTCCATGGCGATGACCGAAATGCGCATGGCGTTCCACGAATAGGACGCGACCGCAACGACAGCCCAAAACGCCACGACCAGGACCCAGGCCCAGGGCTTCATGATGACATGGCGGGTGAACGCGAAGCGGGGCATGCGGATACGGTGTCCGGCGTCAGGGGCTACAGATTACAGTCTACGCGCCTGCCCTGGCCGGGACAACCTCGGCCTGGACGGCGGCGCTTCGAAACCCGGACTCAATGAACATGCGCGACGCGGCCTTCTCCGTGCGCGGACCCGGCCCGCCATGCGGGATGGTCACCCGTGTCGGGTTCCAGCAGGCGTCCCTGTCCATGGCATGTGGGGCAGGGGACAAGTCCCGCGTGGTTGTGAACGTCGCTGCGAAGCGCTAGCGGCAATTCGTCCGCGTAACGCCACCCGGTCAAACAATCGGGGCAAGGCAAAATGGTCATGGCTTGAACTCCTTTCTGGGTTCAGTCGCCTTCGGGCTCGGCGCCCGAACGGGGCGGCTATGCTTCTGATAGCCGGGCGGCACGGGGACGCCGCCTCAACCCATTCAGTATACCTCAATCGTCATGCGAATGCGCCGTTCTCGGGAGGAAACGTCCGGCCAAGCTCAATCGTCAGGTCCTATCCGTTGCGCTTTGTCTGGCGGACGGCTTCGGACTTCCGTATAATTAAGTGGCTGAAATCAGGATGGGATATGGTCATGCCGGGGGATCAGGGGAAGGTGAGCCGCTATCGGATTTTGGTCTGTCTCGACGGCTCGGACGAGGGATACCGCGGCTTGCGTTACGCCGCCAAGCTCAGTGGCGGCGTGGAGGCATACGTTACCGTCCTGCACCTGCGCTCGCCCGATTCCACGCTGCCCGAGGGGCTGGAGGACCTGTCCCCCGAGGCCGACATGTTCCAATGGGGACGCAAGGCCCCCGGCGTGATCTATCTGGACAACGCCCGCAAGCTGTTGGAGGAACTGGGCGTCATGCGCGCCGACTGGCATGTCCGGTTCGGTCACGAAGCCCGCGATGACGATCCCCTCGGCAACAACAAGGCGGTCTACGAACAGGACGGCGTGCCGCGCGTCACGTTCCGCAACGACGTCGCAGCCAACATCGCCGACGGCATCTTGGCCGAAGTGGACGCCCACAAGATCGACTTGGTCATCCTGGGGGCGTCGGACCGGTGGCGCAAGGCCGTGATCAAGACCTTTTGGGATCCCGCCGTGGCGGAAAAGGTGGCCAAGAACGCGCCCTGTTCCGTGTTGGTCGCGCGCGAACTGGCCATCGGTCACGGCCACTTGATCTGCGTCGACGGCTCTGAAAAGGCCCTGGAAATGGTCCGGAAGGACGCGGAATTGGCGAGCCGCTGCAAATGCCCGGTGTCGCTGATCTCGGTCGCCATGGACGAGGACGGCCTGCATCGCGCCAAGGCGCACGTGGAACAAGCCAAGGCCGTGATCGAAGGCATGGGCATACCCGTCCTCAGGACCGTTGCCGACGTCGGCGAGCCGGTGCATGAAATCATCGAGGCCGGCCCGGATTACTCCCTGATCGTGCTGTCGGCGTCCAGCGCTTCGGGCTTGGCGCGGTTCTTCATCGGCGGCACGGCCTTCAAGGTCATGGAAGAGGCGTACAACTCGGTTTTGATCGTCCGCTGAAGAGCGGCGGGCGCAAGGCCCGCGAAATGGGGGGAACGTGCGGATCGTGGTCCAATTTCTGTTCGTCGTCGCGTTCGGGGCGTGCCTCGGATGGGGGGACGTGGCGTGGGCCGTGGACGCGCCCCTGGCGGATCCCGCGCCCTTGACGCCGCCCGTGGGCGGGGGCGAAGGGACGGATGGCGGCCTGCCGTGGTGGGCATGGCCGATCCTGCTGTTCGTCACGGCGTTCGTGCTGGGCATCATCGCGGTTTTGGGCGGCGTCGGCGGCGGCGTGCTGTTCGTGCCCATCGTCGCGGGCTTTTTCCCGTTCCATTTCGATTTCGTGCGCGGCGCGGGGCTGCTGGTGGCGCTGGCCGGAGCGCTGGCCGCCGGTCCGGGGCTGCTGCGCAGTGGCATGGCGAACCTCCGCCTTGCGGTGCCATTGAGCCTGATCGCATCCTTTTCCGCCATCATCGGGGCCAAGATCGGCCTCGCGCTGCCCCAGCACATGGTGCAGGTGGCGCTGGGGCTGACCATCCTCGGCATCGTCGGGATCATGCTGTATTTCAAGAAATCCGAATATCCGGATGTGCCCGAGGCCGACGCGCTGTCCAGTGCGCTGAAGATCAGCGGCGTCTATCACGAGCCGCACATGCAAAAAGACATCAACTGGCATGTCCACCGCACCCCCCAGGCGCTGGCGCTGTTCGTGGTGATCGGGCTCATGGCGGGCATGTTCGGACTGGGCGCGGGGTGGGCCAACGTGCCGGTCCTCAACCTGTTGATGGGGGTGCCGCTCAAGGTTTCGGTGGCGACCAGCAAGTTCATGCTGGGCATCGTGGACACCGCCGCGGCCTGGGTCTACATCAACCAGGGCGCGGTTCTGGCGCTGATGGTGGTGCCGTCGATCATCGGCATCATGCTGGGGTCCATGGTCGGCGTGCGGCTGCTGACCCGCGCCAACGCCACGGTGATCCGCAAGGTGGTCCTGCTGGTCCTGACCCTGGCGGGCGTGCGCGCCTTGCTCAAGGGGTTGGGGATCTAGGACGAGGAGGAAACAGGCATGACGCAGCATCGCTTCCACCGCAAGTTCTACGCGACCCGCGAACAGCTGGTCTACGCCAAGGTCTTGGACATGGGCATGAAGATCGGCCTGGGGACGTTGCTGGTGACGTTCGCGCTCTATATGTCCGGGGTGCTGGACCCCCACGTGCCGTTGGCGGATCTGCCGCGATACTGGGGGCTGTCGCTGGGCGACTATCTGGCCGCCACCGGGGTGGGAACGGGATGGTCCTGGTTCACTCTGGTCGGCACGGGGGATTACGTCAACATGGTCGGCATCTGCTTTTTGGCGGGCGTGACCATTGCATGCTATGGGCGGATTTTGATTTATCCCCTGAAGAAGAAGGATATCCTGTTCGCCGCCATGCTGGCGATGCAGGTGCTGGTCCTGGCGCTTGGCGCATCCGGCATTTTGGTGGCCGGACACTGAAAACCGGAAAAAGGAAGGGGTTGCGCGATGATTGAAACACTTTCCCCCATGGGGCATGTGCGAAAGGTCTTGTTGGCGAGCGACGGTTCGGCCTTCACCTCCGGGGCGCGGCGGGTGGCGCTGGCCACGGCCAAGGCGGCGGGGGCCAAGCTTTACGCCATGACCATGGTCTACGTGAATCCGGAATACGCGGCGCTGGCCCCGGAAGTGGTCCACAAGGCCGAGCAGGAAGCCTGGTGGCACCTGAAATCCGTGGGCGCGCGGGCCGACGAGTTGGGCGTGGAGCACGAGCTGTTGGTGATCAACGGCGAGGACCCGTCCCACGAGATCGTCGAACAGGCGCGCGCGCTGGGCGCCGACGTGATCGTGGTGGGACAGCAGGGGCGGCGCGGATTGGCGCGGCTGATGGTGGGCGACGCCACCGCCAAGGTGATCGGCCAGTCCCCGTGCCCGGTGATCGTCGCGCCCAAGGACGCGGAAATGTGGGACAAGCGGGTTCTGGTCGGCGTCGATGGATCGCAATTCAGCGACAAGGCGGCGGTGGCGGCGTCAAATCTGGCCAAAGCCTCCGGGAAACCGGTCGCCGTGGTGTCCGCCCTGGTGCCGGCGCACAGCGAGGCGCGCCGCCAGGAAAGCCGCGACGCCGTGGACAGGACGGTGAACGCCTTGCGGGACGTCGGCCTGGAGGCGACGGGCCTGACCGCCGAGGGCGAAGCCGACCGGGTGATCGTCAGGACGGCCGAGGAGCAGGACGCCGACCTGATCGTTCTGGGCGCGTTTGGGCGCACCGGATACGGTCGCGCCGTGTTGGGCAGCGTGACCGAACGGGTGATCGGCAACGCCCATTGTCCGGTTTTGGTGGTGATTTAGGGCGAAAGGCGGGACCGTCCATGGCAACGGGTTGGATAGAGAGGATGCGCGAACGGTGCCGCCGGGGGCCGCTGGTGACGGTCGTGGGCCTTTCGGGGGTGATCGGGCGCGCCGGAATGGGCCGCCAGGGCCTGACCCTGGACGGGCTGGACGCGGCGATCGAAAAGGCCTTCAAGCCCGGCAAACTGGCGGCGGTGGCGTTGGCCATCAACTCGCCCGGCGGATCGCCCGTCCAGTCCGCCCTGATCGCGCGGCGCATCCGCGCCCTGGCCGACGAAAAGAACGTTCCCGTTCTGGCGTTCTGCGAGGATGTCGCCGCGTCCGGTGGCTACTGGCTGGCGCTGGCGGGGGACGAGATCCACGCCGACGCGGCGTCCATCGTGGGCTCCATCGGCGTCATCTACGGTGGGTTCGGCTTCACGGGATTGTTGGAAAAGGCGGGGGTGGAACGTCGCGTGCACACTGCCGGAAACCGCAAGATGATGCTGGACCCGTTCGCGCCGGAAAAGCGCGACGACGTGCGCCACCTCAAGACCCTCCAGGACGACATCCACCGGGAATTCTGCGCCTGGGTGCGCGAACGGCGGGGCGACCGGCTCAGGGGCGACGAACGGGACCTGTTCAGCGGCGCGTTCTGGACCGGTAACCAGGCGTTGGAGCTCGGCCTGGTGGATCGGCTGGGCGGCCTGCACGACGTGCTGCGGGCGCGCTTCGGCAAAACCGTGCGGATCAAGCGCGTCAACGCGGGCGGCGGGGGCTTGGTGCGCCGTTTGTTGGGGCTGGGCGCGCGCCCGGATCTGGCCGAACGCATCGTGGGCGCGGTGGAAGACCGCCTGTACTGGAATCGATTTGGCCTATAGCCCGCTATCAACGCCAAGGAGGACACCGTCATGACCCTGATCCTCACCTCAACCGCTTTCGACCACATGGGGGCAATCCCCGTGATCCACACGTGCCAGGGCGACGACGTGTCGCCGCCGCTGGCCTGGGACGGCGTCCCGGACGGGACGCAAAGCCTGGTTCTGATCGTCGACGACCCCGACGCCCCGGACCCGGCGGCGCCGAAAACGACGTGGGTGCATTGGGTGCTATACGACCTGCCGGCGCAATGCGTGGGCCTGCACCAGGGGGCGGCCGTCGGCGGGCTGCCGCCCCGGGCGCGCGACGGTCTCAACGACTGGAAACGCGCCGGATACGGCGGACCGTGCCCGCCCATCGGGCGGCATCGCTATGTTTTCAAGCTGTACGCCCTGAACGCGCCGCTGGGCGATCTGGGGCCGCGCGCCGACAAGGCGGCGGTGCTCACGGCCATGGATGGCAAGGTCATGGACAAAGCCGAACTGATCGGCACGTACGCGAAAGGATGACGTTCAGCCCTTTACGGTGCCGTCGTCGTTGAAATCGCCCTGCAGCACTTCGCGCAGCGTCCACAGATCGCCGCCTTCGAACACGATGCGGATCAGGTTGTCCTCGCCGCAGCGTTCCACCAGGGCGATGATTTGGCGGGTTTCGCGCAGCACCTTGGAAATGTCGCGGCGCATGTCCGCCTCCCCCTCCGCCAGACGCTTCATGGCGGCCATGTGGGAATCGCTGCCCGACAGCAGCTTTGCCAGGGCGCGGAAGAACACGTTCTTGTCGCCCGCCGAAAACACGTCGACCATGCCACTGACGAAGTCGCGGACCTCGTCCTTGTCGCGGCCTTCCTCTTCCATCACCTTGGTGATGACCTGGGTGGCGGCGACACTGAGATCGGTGAGCGCCACCGTGATCAGGCCCACCAGCGCGGTCAACTGGTTGATGTTCTTGTCGTCGATGTGCTGGAGGCGTTCCTCCTCGCTCTGTAAGGCCACGCTCAGCTTGTCGGAAATGGCCTGCATGTCCGAATTCTGACCCTGGATGACCCCGGAGAAGTTCTCCAGCGCGGCGCGGTTGGCGGCCACGGAATCACTGAGCAGTTTTTGCGTCGCGTCCGACACGCCGATCAGGTTTTTGTTGCTTTCCAGGACCTTGTCGACCTTGCGGGAAATTTCGTCGATCAGGTCGCTCTGTTTGGTCAACTGCTCAGGGGCCTTGCGGGCCTCGATCGTGCTTTGGCGAACGATGAACACGCCGGCGAACACCAGCACCGGCAGCAGCACGCCCATGATCACGCCCGCGATTTCGTGGGGCATCAGGTACATCAGATTGCCCCACCCCAGTTCCGTGTTGATGTAATAGAAACTCGCCGCGATCCACGCTGCGGACGGCAACACGACGAAGGTGGCGAAGGTTTTGTCTTTGAACTGATTTGTCATGATCGGGCCTGCTCTGGGATGCCTCTGGGTTCACGGAATGGGATTATGCCGAGCCGCCGTCGGGCGCGGTGGATTTTCCACCGTGCATCCACCCCGTCCATTCGGCGGGTTCCGCGCCGTCTGGCGCGCCGGATTTCACGGCGCCGGGCTGGGGTTTGGCTTGCTGGGCGGTGCGCCCGGCCGCGGCCGCTTCGAAGAACAGCTTCTGCAATCGTCCCGGTTCCGGCGCGTTCGCGCCCAGGGACTGGCTGGCGGCCTCGGCCACGCCTTCGGCGACGGTCCGCGCATCCTCTCTATCCAACCCGTTGCCATGGACGGTCCCGCCTTTC
>JADGBG010000067.1 GCA_015231605.1 Alphaproteobacteria bacterium
CGCGCCGGGGAGGGATATGTCAAAAATGCGGGCGGACGGGTACATGTATCACTTGTTCTTTTCGCGTTCGCGCCGTTCGCGTTCGGATTTGATCACTTCCTGGAGGTCCTGCGCCTTGAGCTGGGCGCTGGAACCGGCGGGCAGCGTTTCCACCGCACGCCCGACGTGATAGGTGGCGTTGGACAGGCTCCCGCCGCGAAACTCCGACTCGGCCATGGCCAGGGAGCTCATGCCAATGTCGCCCTTGCGACCATAGGCGATGCCCAACTGATTCCAACTGAACGAGCTGCCGCCATCCATCCGGTGGCAGGCGTTGAGATGTTCGATGGCGTGGTCCAACAGGGCGGGGTCGTTGGTTTCCAGTTCCACCCGCGCCAATTCCAAGAGGATCAGGGGCTCGCGGGGGGCGTAGCTGTTGGCCTTGCGGTAAGCCTCCAGGGCCTCGACCCCGCGGCCGTGCTCGAACAACATCTGGCCCTTCAGTTCCCAGAGATAGGGATCGTTCGGATTTTCCGCGATCATGGGGGCGAGCGCGTTCAGCGCGGCGTCCAGATCGGGCTTGCGGTAGTGGGCGATGGCGCGGGCGTAGCGCGCGGCGAAGCTGGTGTCGGTTTCCGGATACTTCCGCATCACGTGGGCGAACGGCTCGCCGTAGGCGTAGAGCTTCGCCACCATGCGCTGGTGGGCCGCCAACTCGGCCGGGGTCGACTCGCGGACGCTATGGGGGGACCGTCGGATATGGTCGCGCAGGGCGTCCAGTCGGTCGCGCGATAGAGGGTGGGTCTGGGCGTAAGGGTCTTGAAAGCGGGCGCTGAGGACCTCCTGGTCGCCCAGTTGCGAAAGGAAGCCTTCCAGTCCGGAAGCGGAGCGTTCGGTGGCGTCCAGCAGGCGCATGGCGGCCTGGTCGGCGGCGGATTCCTGAGTCTGGGAATATTGCAGGAAGCTTCGCAATCCGGCGCTTTGCCCGCCGATCATCACGGCCTGACCGGCGTCGCCGCGCCCGCTGCCGACCGCCACGGCCGCGCCCAGGATGGTGGTGATGGTCTGCAACATCTTGGCGTCCTCGATGGCGTCGCGGGTGCGGGTGAGGTGTCCGCCTTCGATGTGGCCCGTTTCGTGCGCGATGACCCCGATCAGCGCGCCGGGATCGCGGCTTTGGACGATCAGTCCGGTATGGATGAAGATGTTCTGCCCCCCCGCGACAAAGGCGTTGAGGGTCTTGTCCTGGATCAGGCGGATGCGCACGGCCTGGGGGTTGAGGTCGGCGGCCTGAAATATCGGGGTGGTGAATTCGCGGATGATGTTTTCTATTTCCGCGTCACGGATTATAGTGCGACCTGCTGCCGACGACTCGCAAGGCGCGAGCATGCCGAGCGTCGAGAAGGTCACAACCAAGGCCGAAGCCAGGGCGCGGATGCAGGGGCGCGCGCGCCGTGTTTTGGATTTTTCGGCACAAACAGAGAGAGTGGGCGTGAAGAGCCGTTTGAACACAGTGAGATCCATCGTCGTTTCGTCCCGGGGCGCAAGCTCCGATCAGGGTAGTATCCGCAACGATAACCGTCAATTGGGGCGGTATTGGGGCCGCGCCGGGGCGCGGATCCTGACGATGGGGGCCGCGCTGTTGGGCGTCGCCGCGTGTGGTTCCGGCGCGCCCAAGACCACCCAGGGAACGATCGGCTACGTGGAAGGGTTTCTGGGCGGGGTTGCCGCCGACGAACCCCGTGCCGCCCTGATCGGACGGGATATCCTGTCATCCGGCGGATCCGCGGCCGACGCGGCGGCGGCGATGTATTTCGCCCTGGCCGTGACGATGCCGGCGCGCGCCGGCATCGGCGGCGGCGGCATGTGCGTGGTGTACGATCCCAAAAACCCCACCGCCGAGGTGCTCGATTTCACGGCCCCGTCGCCCGCCGCCATTTCCCAAGCGGCGGACCGGCCCAGCGCCATCCCCACCAATCCGCGCGGCATCTTCGCGTTGCAGGCGCGCTATGGCCGCTTGTTGTGGAAGCAGGTGGTGGCCCCGGGGGAACGCCTGGCGCGTTTCGGCCACCCCGTTTCGCGGGCCTTGTCGCGCGACCTGGCGGAAGTCGGACCGGCGCTGTTGGCCGATCCGTCGGCCCGTGCCGTGTTCGGTCAGAACGGCGGGGCCACGATCGCCCGCGAAGGCACGAAGATCGATCAGGTCGATCTGGCCGCGACCATGAGCCTGCTGCGCGCGCGCGGCGTCGGGCCGTTCTACACCGGGTTGTTCGCTCGCCAGCTGGTTGACGCGGTCAACAGCGCGGGCGGTTCGCTCTCCATCGAGGAACTGCGCAATTACACCCCCCAATGGCGGCCCACCGTGCGTGTGGATGTCGGCAACGACGTGGCGCACTTCGCCCCGCCGCCGGCCGCCGCATCCATGGTCGCGGCATCGATGATCGCCATGTTGAATAAGGACGGCGGTTTCGATGGCGACGGGGAGGGGCTGCGTGCCCACCTTGTCGCGGAAACGGGCTTGCGCGCCTTCGCCGCTCGCGAAACCTGGCTGACGGCCGGCGGGCAGGGGGTCGGGGATTTCGCCGCGGCGGTGTCCAAGGAAAATGTCGAAACCGTGATGCGCGGCATGACGCGCGAGCGCAAGGCCGATCCGCAAAGTTTCCGCCCCATGGCGCAAAACCGTCATGAGCCCGGTGCGTCCACGGCCTTCGCCGCCGTGGATCCGGACGGCGTGGCGGTGTCGTGCGCGGTGTCCATGAACGCCAAGTTCGGCACGGGGCGCATCGCGCCGGGCACCGGCATCCTGATGGCCGCCGCGCCGGGCATTGGCGGGCGCGGGCCCATCGACCTCGCGCCGATGCTGATCATCAACGAAAACTCCCATGAATTCCGCATGGCGGCCGGCGCCAGCGGCGGGGTGGCCGCGCCGTCGGCCTTGAGCGCGGTGGTGATGCGCCTCCTCGAGCTGGAAGAGCCCGCCGACGTCGCCGTGGCCGCGCCCCGCGCGCACCATGGCGGCGATCCGGACGTGACCTATCACGAACCTGAACTGGACGGGTCCGCCCAGCAATACCTGTCCGCGGCCGGACACCGTCTGGCGGCGACCCCGGTTCTGGGGCAGGTCAACGTGCTGTACTGCCCCAAGGGGCTTCCGGCCGATCCGGCGTCGTGTGAAATGACATCCGACCCGCGCGGCGCGGGCCTCGCGGCCGGGTCCATGAAGTAGGACCGGGCATGGTTCTCAAGGCGGCCAAGCGCGGCGCGATCCAACCGTTCATCGTCATGGACGTGATGCGCGCCGCCAACGAACGCCAGGCGGCGGGCCAGGACGTCGTCCATCTCGAGGTCGGCCAGCCGTCCACGCCCGCCCCGCGCAAGGTCTTGGAAGCGGCGCGCGGCGCGTTGGACCGCGAACTGTTGGGCTACACCGACGCGTTCGGCGTGTCGGGTCTGAAGGCCGCCATTCACCGCCATTACGCCGACGCCTACGGCGTGGCCGTCGATCCCGCGCGCATCGCCGTCACCACCGGCTCCAGCGGCGGTTTCGTGCTGGCGTTCCTGTCGGCGTTCGACGCGGGCGACCGGGTGGCGCTGGTCAGCCCCGGCTATCCCGCCTACCGCAACATTCTCACCGCGCTCGACATCGAGGTGGTCAACCTCGAAGCCGGCCCGGAAACGGATTTCCAGCCGACCCCCGAACTGCTGGACGCGGTGGACGGCCGTCTGGACGGATTGATCATCGCCAGCCCCTCCAACCCCACCGGCACCATGATCGGGGTGGACGGGTTGAAGGCGTTGGCCGAGTATTGCCGGGCGCGGGGCGTGCGGCTGGTGTCGGACGAAATCTACCACGGCATCACCTATGAAGAGGCGGCGCATTCCATGGCAGAATTCGACGACGAGGCGTTCGTCGTCAACAGTTTCTCCAAATACTATTCCATGACGGGGTGGCGTTTGGGATGGTTGGTGTTTCCGCGCAGTCTGGCGCGGCCTATCGAGTGTCTGGCGCAAAACCTGTTCATCTCGCCGCCCACGTTGTCGCAGTTCGCCGCGGTGGCGGCGTTTGACAGCCGCGCCGAACTGGACGCCAACGTGGCGCGCTACAAGGTCAACCGCGATTTGCTTCTGGACGGCCTTCCCCGCGCGGGGTTCGACCGGCTGAGCCACGCCCAGGGCGCGTTCTACATCTACGCCGACGTGTCGCACCTGACCGGCGACAGCAACGCGTTCTGTCGGCGCATTTTGTCCGAAACCGGCGTGGCGTTGACGCCGGGCGTCGATTTCGACCCCGGACGCGGGCATCGCTCGGTGCGCTTCTCCTTCGCCGGTTCGACCGAAGACATGGTCCGCGCCATCGACCGTCTGAAAGCCTTTCACAACAGTCTTTGAGACAGTGGGGGGATTTCGCTATCGAGCTAGCGTCACCATCACTATTGATGAAAGGCGTGCGGATTGCATATCCGTTACACTTTTCATTGCGGGCACCGATATGCGGGCAGGCATGACTCATCTATGGTGCATGTTTACGTTTAAAGTCTCTCATAAATGGGTTGTCTGGAAAAGTTAATAATTGCAAATGGAAAAGGCGGGACTGGGTCCCGCCTTTTCCATTTCGTTTCGGCCGTGCGGTGGGATTAGCCGCCGAGGCTCCACCAGCCCTTCTTCTTGGGTTGGTCGGGCGCGGGCTCGGCAGCCGGGGCCTCCGCTTCGGTTTTCGCTTCAGGTTCGGCTTCAGCCGGTGCTTCAGCCTCAGCCTCAGCCTCAACCTCGGCTTCAGCCGGTGCTTCAGCCTCAGCCTCAGCCTCAACCTCGGCTTCAGCCGGTGCTTCAGCCTCAACGGGTGCTTCGGCTTCAACCGGCGCTTCGGCCAACGCTTCGGCTTCAACCGGCGCCTCGGCTTCGGCGGGTTTGTCTTCGCCGTCGGCTTTCTTGCGGCGCGTGCGGCGGCGCTTGGGCTTGGCATCCGCCTCCGCCTCGACCTCGGCATTCGGGGCTTCCGCTTCGCTTACGGCTTCGCCGGCGTCGGTGTCGCCTTCGGCGGCGTCTTCGGCTTTCTCCTCGGCCTCCGTCGCGGGTTTCTTGCGGCGGCGCGTGCGGCGGCGCTTGGGTTTTTCTTCTCCGGATTCCGAGGCCGCCTCGGCGGTTTCGGGTTCGTCCGTCTCGGCGCTTTCGTCCGTTTCGGGTTCGCTCACGGCGTCCCCGGCTTGGTCGTCGGCTTCCCCGGCCTCGAAGGTTTCCACGCCCTCGGCCGTGGCATCGGCGCCCTTGCGCCGGCGGCGGCCACCGCGCCGCGAGCGGCGGCGGCGCTTCGATTTCTTCTCATCGCCGGCGTCCTCGCCGGTGGCCTCGTCCTCGTCGGCCATGTCGTCGGCGACCTGGTCGGCGGCCTCCATCAGGTCCCCGGACTCACCCTCGCCATCGCGACGCCGTCCACCCCGGCGGCGGCGGCGGCGCTTGCGTCCGCTCTCGTCCATGGCGTCGGGGCGCACGGCCGCGACCATTTCCGAAATGACTTCACCGTCCAGGTTCTTGGTGCGTTCGATCCGCATGTCGGGCGGGATCAGGGAATCGTCGCTGGCCATGACGACGCGCAGGCCGTACTTGCTTTCCAATTCGCCCAAGGCGTCGCGCTTGTGGTTGAGGACGTACAACGCCACCGCCGTCGGCACGTGGACCGTCAGCTCCTTCGCGCGGCGGTTGGCCGCTTCCTCGTCAATGGCGCGCAGCACCACCAGGGCCGTGGAATCCGTGGAACGCCGGATGCCCGTGCCGTCACAGTGCGGGCACGGTTCCGAGCTTGTTTCGATGAGGCTGGGACGCAGACGCTGGCGCGACATTTCCAACAGCCCGAAGGGGCTGATGCGCCCCACCTGGATGCGGGCGCGGTCGTTTTTCAAGGCCTCCTTGAGGCGGCGTTCGACCGTCGAGTTGTTGCGGCTGATGTCCATGTCGATGTAGTCGATGACGATCAATCCCGCGAGGTCGCGCAGGCGCAGTTGGCGGGCGATTTCGTCGGACGCCTCAAGGTTGGTCTTGAGCGCCGTTTCCTCGATGTTGCGTTCCTTGGTGGCCTTGCCCGAGTTGACGTCGATGGAGACCAGCGCCTCGGTCGGGTTGATGACGATATAGCCCCCGGACGGCAGATGCGCGATGGGGGTGTGGATGGCGTCAAGCTGACTTTCCACGCCCGCGGCGCTGCGGAACAGGGGGGCGTCACCGCTTTTGTATTGCTTGACCCGGCGCGCGTGGCTGGGGATCAGAAGCTTCATGAATTCCTTGGCCGCCTTGTAGGCGTCGTCGCCTTCGACGAGGATTTCCTCGATGTCGCGGGCATACAGATCGCGGATGGAACGGCGCACGATGTCGCCTTCCTCGTGCACCAGGGTCGGCGCGGTGGATTGCAGCGTCAGGTCGCGAACGTTGGTCCACAACCGAGTGAGGTATTCGAAGTCGCGCTTGATTTCGGCCTTGGTGCGCCCGATGCCGGCGGTGCGCAGGATCACGGCCATGCCGCGCGGCACCTCCAGGCTGGACAGGATTTCCTTCAGCGACTTGCGGTCGTTGGAATTGGTGATCTTGCGCGAAATGCCGCCGCCGCGCGACGTGTTGGGCATCAGCACGCAATAGCGGCCCGCCAGCGAGATGTAGGTGGTGAGCGCCGCGCCCTTGTTGCCGCGCTCTTCCTTCACCACCTGAACCAGCATCACCTGGCGGCGCTTGATGACTTCCTGGATTTTGTATTGTTTATGGCTGGCGGAGCGGGGCTTGCGGGTGTCCTGGACCTCGTCGGTCTCGTCGCCACCCATGACTTCGACGGGGGCGTCGGCGGTCTCGTCGTCGTCCTCGTCCTCGTCGTCGTCGTCGGACGGGGCTTCCCCGTTCTCGGCGACGGCCTGGGTCACGGCCGGGATGGTTTCGACGATCGTCTCGTCCTCGTCCTCATCCTCATCCAGGGCGGCCATGGCTTCCTTGCGGTCAGCCACGGGGATTTGATAGTAATCGGGGTGGATTTCGCTGAACGCCAGGAACCCGTGGCGATTGCCGCCGTAATCGACGAACGCCGCCTGGAGCGACGGCTCCACGCGGATCACCTTGGCCAGATAGATGTTGCCTTTGAGTTGCCGGCGGGAAGAAACCTCTACGTCGAAATCTTCAAGCAGATTTCCGTCCACCACCGCAACCCGGGTTTCTTCCGGGTGGGAGGCGTCGATGAGCATGCGTTTGGTCATTGATATTGAAACTCCAATGGCGTTTCCACGCCGACGGGCAAGCCGACGGGTCGGGGAACGCGCTTTGAGAAAAGCCGCCAGGCGCGCACGCGAAAAGGCCCGCCGCCGCTATGGACGTGGCCGCGGGATTCGCGTTGTTTAGGGCTTGCGCGCTGCTGGCAAGCATGGGGTTGAAACCTTTATTCACACGCAAGCGGGGCCAAGCGGGGTATTCCTGGAGCCTTTGCCTGGAGATTGGTATAATCTCATGGCGGCTCGGGAACCTCTGCAAGATCGGCCGGGGAGCGGCTTCCCGGGCGGGTTGGGCCGGGATGTCGGCCGCCGTTCCGGGATGTCGTCGCGCCGCAATGGCCGGGTCTTCCACTCTCCGCGCCTGCGGATAATTCCATAACTTCGAAAAAGTTAGGAAGGAATCCTAATTTTCCGAATGACAGTTAACATAACGGTAGTGTTTTGAATCCACAATCGTCTTATTGATTTATTCGTCCGATTTTTGTTACAGGGGTGTTTCCGGCCCAAAGCGCGTGCCGGGAAACCGAATGTGGAGTTCGTTGCGCGATCATGCGTATGGGTCTGGTCAAATTCATTTTTCCGGTCTTCTGCGCCCTTGTGTGGGCCGCCTCCGCCGCCATGGCGGCGGACGACATGGCGCAGGTTGCCGACGTGCGCGTGGGGGAACATGGCGATCGCACGCGCATCGTGCTGGAATTGGACCGCTCCGTGGACTTCGAGGTTTTCACCCTGCCGGACCCCTATCGCGTGGTGGTCAACCTGCCCGAAGTCGATTGGAACCGGGTCGAGGGCCACTTGCCGGAGGGGAAGGGGGTCCTGGACCGCATGCGGTTCGGGCTGTTCACGCCGGGGACGTCGCGCATGGTTCTGGATGTCAACGCCCCGGTCGGGGTTTCCAAAAGTTTTGTTCTCAAGCCGCTCACGGATGGAGGGGCGTGGCGGTTGGTGCTCGACCTTTCGGCCATCGCGGAAACGGAATTTCTGGAGGATCTGGCGCGTCAGCGCGAAGAGGCGCGCGCCAAGCTCGAACCCCAGGACGTTCCGGTCGCCGCGCCCATCGCCGCCGAACCCGTATCCATTCGGGGCGGGGCCTTGGTTTTGCCGCCGCGCCGCCCGTCCGCGCCGGGCAAACACGTCATTGCCATCGATGCGGGGCACGGCGGCGTCGATCCCGGCACCATCGGCGTTGGCGGGACGCGGGAAAAGACCATAACGCTCGCCATGGCCCGCGAACTGAAAAAGGCGCTGGAAAGCACCGGGCGCTATAAGGTGGTGCTGACGCGCGACCGCGACATCTTCTTGCGCTTGCGCGACCGCGTGCAGGTCGCGCGCGAAGCCGATGCGGAATTGTTCATTTCCATTCATGCCGATTCCGTGGGCAACCCCACGATTCGGGGGCTGTCCGTCTACACCCTGTCCGAGCGCGCCTCGGACAAAGAGGCCGAAAAGCTGGCCGCCAAGGAAAACAAGGCCGACCTGATCGCGGGCGTCGACTTGTCCGCCGAAAGCGCCGAGGTCTCGAATATCCTGCTCGATCTGGCGCAGCGCGAAACCATGAACCAGTCGGCGCGGTTTGCCCAGGAACTGGTGGGCACGTTGCGCCGGGAGGTGCATTTGTTGCCGAATTCTCACCGTTTCGCCGGTTTCGCCGTGCTGAAAGCGCCGGATCTTCCGTCGGTGCTGGTCGAGTTGGGGTTCCTGTCCAACCGTCAGGACGAACGCAACCTCAACAAGTCCCAATACCGGGCCGCGTTGGCCGGGGCCATCGTGCGCGGCGTTGAACGCCATTTCGTCGGCATCGAGGAAGCCAGTATCCGTTGATCGGTTGATCTTAAATGGAAAATTTCAGAATTCGTCTTGCCCCCCGTCACACGGCCGCCATAATGCTGCGCTAGTGCATTGGGTCGTATGCCGACGATGTAGCCGGGGACGGATGAAACGAGCGCTCAAATTCCTGCTGGTCTTGACCGGTCTCGTCGTGACGGGCGCGTTGGCGGCCGCCGGGGCGGGGCTCTATGCCTTTTGGCATTACGGCAAGGGTCTTCCCGACTATAAGCAGTTGGCGGTGTACGAGCCGCCGGTGATGACCCGCGTGCACGCCGGCGACGGGCGCCTGATGGCGGAATTCGCCACCGAAAAGCGCGTGTTCGTCCCCATTCGCGCCATGCCGCGGCGGATCATCCATGCCGTTCTGGCGGCCGAGGACAAGCACTTCTACTCCCATCCCGGCATCGATCCCATCGGCTTGGCGCGCGCGGTTTTGGTGAATATCCGCAATTACGGCACCGGGCGCCGTCCCGTGGGCGCGTCGACCATCACCCAGCAGGTGGCGAAGAACTTCCTGCTCACCAACGAGGTGTCGATTGCTCGCAAGGTCAAGGAAGCGATCCTGTCGTTCCGCATCGAGCGCGCCTTCACCAAGGACCGCATCCTGGAACTTTATCTCAACGAGGTCTACCTGGGCGGCGGGGCCTACGGCGTGGCGGCCGCGGCGCTCTATTACTTCAACAAGTCGTTGGATGAATTGACCATTTCCGAAAGCGCGTACCTTGCCGCGTTGCTCAAGGCGCCGAACAACTACCACCCCGTGCGCAAGAAGGACGCGGCGCTCGAGCGGCGCGACTGGGTCATCTCCCGCATGGCCGAGGATGGCTACATCACGCCCGCCGAGTTGCAGATGGCGCAAGCCGACGATTTGGTGGTTGCGAACCGCGCCGACACCGAATTCGTCAGCGCCGACTATTTCGCCGAGGAAGTCCGCCGCGTGCTCTACGACCAGTATGGCGAAGGCGCTCTCTACACCGGCGGTCTCAGCGTTCACGCCACGTTGAATCCGCGCCTGCAGGAAATCGCCGAACGCACCTTGCGCGCCGGGCTGATCGACTATGACCGCCGCCACGGATGGCGCGGCCCCATCGGCCGGATCGAGGACGGCCAGGATTTCCTACGCCGGTTGGAAGCCTTCCCCAGGCCGGAGGGGTTGAGGGATTGGGCGCTGGCGGTGGTGACGGAACTGGGGCGCGACGACGCGCGCGTCATCGTCCAGGGCATCGGCCCGGGAACCATCCCCTTGATGGAATTGAAATGGGCGCGCCCCTGGCGGGAAGAGGAGACCCTGGGGCCCGTGGTTCACGCCCCCGCCGACGTGCTTGCCGTTGGCGACGTGGTGGCTGTCGAGCCGGTGAGTTCCTATGAAAAATCCGGGAAGGGCGGCGTCAGGGAAACGGTCGCGTATCCCGAAAACACCTACGCGTTGCGCCAGATTCCGGAGATCCAGGGCGCCATCGTGGCGTTGGATCCGCACACGGGGCGGGTGTTCGCCATGTCCGGCGGATACGATTTCAGCGCCAGCGTGTTCAACCGCGCCACCCAGGCGACCCGTCAGCCGGGCTCGGCGTTCAAGCCGTTCGTGTACCTGGCGGCGTTGGACGCCGGGTTCACGCCGTCGACGCTGATCCTCGACGCGCCGTTCGTCATCGACCAGGGGCCCGGGTTGCCCAAATGGCGGCCGGAAAACTACACCAACAAATTCTACGGCCCATCCACGATGCGGCTCGGCATCGAGAAGTCGCGCAACCTCATGACCGTGCGCTTGGCCCAGAACGTGGGCATGGAAAAGATCTCCGAATACGCGGCGCGTTTCGGCATCACCCCGAACTTGCCGCAACAACTGTCCATGGCGCTGGGCGCGGGGGAAACGACCCTTTTGCGCCTGACGTCGGCCTACGCCATGCTGGTGAACGGCGGCAAGGAAATCACCCCCACCTTCATCGACCGCATCCAGGACCGCAACGGTCACACGGTCTACCGCCACGACCGGCGGCCTTGTCCGGGGTGTGAGGCCGTGGCCTGGACGGAGCAGTCCGTGCCCGAGATCCCCGATCAACGCCGCCAATTGACCGACCCGGCCAGCGCCTATCAGATGGTGTCCATGCTCGAAGGCGTGGTGCAGCGCGGCACCGGACAGCGGGTGAGCGAGGTCGGCAAGCCGCTGGCGGGCAAGACCGGCACCACCAACGATTCCCGCGACGCCTGGTTCGTCGGCTTCTCCCCGGATCTGGCGGTGGGGGTGTTCACCGGATTCGACGATCCGCGCTCGCTCGGCAAACGCGAGCAAGGCGCGTCGGTCGCGTCGCCCATCTTCCGCGACTTCATGATGGAAGCCCTGGCCGACCAACCGCCGATTCCGTTCCGAATTCCGCCCGGCATCCACCTTGTCCGCGTCGACGCCGCCACCGGCCTGCCCGCCGAAACCGACGACAAATCGGTGATATTGGAATCGTTCAAGCCAGGGACGGTCCCCACGGCATTGTCACAGGTGTTGGGGGGCGGCGGCGAGGAGGCGGAGCCCGGAGAGGCGCCTTCGGCCGGCACCGGTGGGTTGTACTGACGCGTTCCGGAACGACCCCGCGTTGCTTAAGCCTTGCATTTTATCGTATTTTCGCGATGGTCCCGTGCCTCGCCGGATTCCCTGGGGGGCGCGGAAACTGTAAAGCCTAAAATTACCTTTATGTTTCTCGTAAAAATCTATAGAATCCAAGGTTAATCAAAAATAATACGAAAAGTGTGCGCTTGGCGTGGGGTTAAGACTCGGAGGACGTGAGAGAGAGGGCTCGTGAAATACCAAAACGGACAGCCGCCGCGGTCGCAAGACGGCGATAAGTCATTGGCGGCGGATTTCTCGGCGGTGCTTGACGCATCGGCCGCGGATAGCCTTGTCGTGGGCGAAGGCTCATGGCTGCTTCACGCCACGTTCATGCGGGACGGCGCCGACCTGATCTTGGTCGGTGAAGACGGCGCCCGGATTCTTATCCAAGGGTATTTCCAGCAAGCCAATCCCCCCGTGCTGGCGACGCCGACGGGGGCGCGTCTCACGCCCTCGTTCGTCGAATCCTTTGTCCACGGCTCCACCCCGGGCCAGACCGCGCAGACCCAGACCGCCGCCATCGACGCCGCCGTGACCGAGCCCATCGGCCGCGTCGAAACCACCACCGGCAAGGCCGAGGTCGTGCGCGCCGACGGCACGCGCGTCGTGGTGAAGGCCGGCGATCCCATCTATCAGGGCGACGAAATCCTCACGTCCGCCGACGGGTCCATCGGCATCACCTTCATCGACGACACCGTGTTCTCGCTGGGCGGGGACGGGCGCATCGTCATCGACGAAATGGTCTATGACCCGGAAACCCAGTCCGGCCAGTTCTCGGCCAACATGATGAACGGCGTGTTCTCGTTCGTCAGCGGCAACATCTCCAAGACCGCGCCCGACGCCATGTCGCTGAACACGCCCACGGCCACCATCGGCATCCGTGGCACCAAGATCGTCGGCAAGGTCGCCGCGGAAGGGGAGGAATCGTCCTTCTCGATGCTGCCGGAATTCGACGCCAACGGAAACCCGATCGTCGGCGAAGTGGTGATTTCCAACCAGGGCGGCGTCGTGACGCTCAGCCAGCCCGGCGCCACCGCCACCATGACCAGCGCGTTTGCCGCGCCGCAGTCGTCGATGCGCGCCGTCGAGGACATCATGAACGACCCGGCGATGAATGCCGTGGTCAACAACCTGCCGCCGTCGCCGTTCAGCCCGAATCCCGACCAGCAGCAGCAGGACGGCGAGCTGCCCTCGATGGAAGCCATCACCCGGATGATGGACGAGGCCGTCGCCCAGGCCGCCGAACAGCAGGTCGCGTTCACCGCGCGCATGGATATTGCGTTGGCGAAGATCTCGGCGATTCTCGAGCCGAAGTTCGCCTTGACCGCCGCCGACGTGGAGGCTTTGTACACGCTCTATCAGGGCCCCGACTACAGCGATTCCATCAGCAGGTTCACGGCGCTTTCCAAGGCAATCTCACTGGCCCAAACCAATACCGCGAACATCGAAAAGGCGGCGGCCGACCAGTCCAACGCGCTCCAGCAAGCCGTTATCAGCGCCTCGAACTATACCAAGATGGGGTTGACCCAGACCCAGGCCTCCCAACTCGCCAGCGTCGTCACCGCACCGATGAAGGCCCTGGGCGCGGCCGGTTCCATTTCCGCCACGGCCAAGGCATTGAACGAATCCGTGACGGCGATGTCCATCGCCGCCGGCAAGGGGGGGGCGATCAGCGAGACGGTGATCCAATCCCTGACCGCCGCCGTCGCCAAGCTGACGACGTCCTCCGAAAAGGTGGTCAAGATCGTCACCGCCGCGATCTCCGCGTCGCAAAAGGTGTGGAACGACGTCTTCACCCAGGCCAAGACCGCCCATACGAACGGCACGCCGGCGGCCGATATCCTGACCCAGGCGAAAAATTCGGCTGCATCCTTGCTCAACACCAAGGTCACCCAGGAACTGGCCGGCAAGGACGTGACCTATGGCGAGCTTTCGGATCTGGTCGATGACCTGACCTCCGGCATCACGTCGGTCAAGGCGTTGATGAGCGAGATTCCGACCAGCGACGCCATCGCGGCGGCGCTGTCGGCCATGGACTATGCCGAAAAGGCGGCGCAACAAGCAGACGAAACGGCGACCCAGGCGGAGGCGAGCGTGAACGCCACCACCCCCGACGCCATGGTCGCGGCGGCGGATCTGGCCTTGGCGGCCTGGAAGCTGGCCATCCAATACGGCGAAGACGCCGACACCGCCGTCGACGAAGGCGTTCTGGGGCAGGGGTTGGACGCCAGCGCCCTGGCCGTCTACGCCGAAATCCTCCTTGGCCTGACCGACGCCGAGGCCCTTACCGATTCCGGCAACGACACCCAGTCCTACGACTGGCTCGACGCCATGGAGGATTATCTTTCCGGCCAGGCCCAGCAGGACGCCGCAAACGCAAACAACACCGTCGTCAGCGCCAAGGCATCGATGGACGGCAGCCTCGAAGACGCCAACGCCGCCGCCGCCAATCTGACGGCCGCGCGCGCCACCTTGGCCGACAAGTTGGTCACCAAGGCCATCGCCGCCGCCAAGGCCGCGGCCTATCGCACCGCGGTCGACAACGCGCAAACCGCGCTCGCCGACGCCCAGACGGACGTGGCCACCTCTCAGAATGCCGTCGCCGCCGCGCAGGCCGTTTATGACGCCGCGCAAGCCGCCGCCAACGCCGCGCCCGGCGATTCCTCCTTGGCCGCCCTGGCCACCTTGCGCGCGCAGCAGTTGGCCAACGTCCAAGCCGAACTGGCCTTCAATCAGCAGCTCGAAACGCTTTACCAGTCGGCCTATGACAAGGCCGGGACCAACGCCACCGACGCCGAGGCCGAGGCCGCCACCGCGACCACCGACGCGGACACCGCCCAAACCGCCGTCGACGACTTGTTGACCACGTATGAGACGAAGCTGGCCACCTATCTCACCGAGACCCAGGCCTATTCCGACGCCCAGGAAGCGGCGGCGAAAGCCAGCGGTTACCTGGAAGTCGGTCAGGCGGCGGCAGAGCGCGGCTACAGCATCGACCTGACGAGCAGCGTCGAGGATGTGCAGGATCAGGTTCTGGCCGTCAAGGCCGCCGCCGATCTGGTGGCGGAATTTGCCGCGCAGGCCAAATCCTTCGCCGTTGCCGGGACCGCCAACAAGCACTTGGCCCAGGAAGCCGAGGATGCGGCCTACACAGCCTACATGGCGGCGCAAAAAGCTTATGACGCGATTTACGCCAAGTCGACCACGGGCGATGGCGCCACCGACGACAACGCGGCCACCGTGGACGTTCTGGCCGCCGGCGATCGCGGCGGCGCGACTTCGGCGCTGGTGACGCTGTCCGGCACGGTCGAGGCGGGCGACGTCTATACCATGACCTTCAACTTTGCGTTGAAGCACGACGCCGGCGGAAAACAGACGGATGACGATGCCGCCGCCACGGGAACGGCGGGTGACGGGGAAATCACCACCCTGGCCGAACTGGTCGAAGCCAAGGACGTGACCGTCACGTATGTCGCCCAGTCCGGCGATACCCTGGCGGACATTCGCGATGGATTGCTGGCCAGCTTCGCCAATGCGAAATTGTCGGACGTCTTCAACGATTACGACGCCGGGACCGACACCACCTCGTTGGTGGCCGACAAGCCGTTGAGCGCCTTCATTCAGGCGGCCGTGACCGATCCGGCCAATCCGGCCGCCGATCAGATCAAGCTGACGGCCACCGCCGACGCGGTGGCGTGGGATTTGGACGACGACTTTGCCTTCGCCGTCCGCGTCGAGGGCGCCAACAAGACCGGCGCCGTCGTCACCAGCAACGGCGCGGTGGTCTATGAAGGCCTGTATCAGGAGGTCCTTGACCGCACCACCGACACGGTGGCCACCGATGATCCGATCGATTTCGCCAGCCAGGAAGCGTCCGCCGTGGCGGCGCGCGCGGCTTTGGTGGATGCGGCCACGACGGCCAAGAATTTGGCGGCGCAGTATCTTGAGGCCGCCAAGGCGTCCTACCAGGTGGCCAAGGATGCGTCCGATCTGGCCGACCTGATGAATCCCACCGGCATCGACACGACGGCGCGCAGCACGACGTTGGGCCAATCGCAAACCAGTTCCAACGCCGCCAATACG
>JADGBG010000068.1 GCA_015231605.1 Alphaproteobacteria bacterium
CGCCAAACCGGTGGCGGCGATGGGGCCGATGGGGTGCAGCCCGGGCCGGCTCGACGGCACGGCCGGGGCCGGGCGCAGGACCGCGGCGGCGGATGCGTAGGCGTCGCCCATGACATCCAGCACCGCACGGGCGTCCTTGGCGTCGGCGCAGTACGCGCCATACACCTCCGCCCAATCGAAGGGACACAGGCTGATCGCCGGCACGCCCTCGGCCCGCGCCGCCGCCAACGTCACGAAGGAAATGTTGGCCACCACCAGGGCCGCGCCGCTGGCGCGGATCCGTGCGCGTTCCTCGGCGACGGCGTCGTCCCAATCGGCCAGGAGGGCGGCGTAACGTTCCGCGCTGGCCCCGACGTCGATGTCGGTCGGCGACGTCATCACCATGCCGAAATCCCGCGTCCGCCCCGTATAGGCAAACGGCCGCGCCAATCGCGCGTCCAACCAGGACCGGGATACGGTGGAATGCACCGTGACCGCCAGTTCGGGCATCACCGCCCAGGCGGCATTCAGCACCGGCGCGGTGATCGCCGCGTGACCAAGGCCGTGCGGAGAAACGGAAACGAAAAGGCGGGGGGCACGGGCGTTCACGTCGAAACCGGGCCGCCCGTCAAAACCCGCTGGGCTTCAGCGAGCGCACGCGCTGCACGCGCGTCGCGAACAGATCGACGAACAGATCGTGATCCCCCAGTCTCTGGAACATCACCTGGATGATCTTGGTTTGCAGGTCGTCCTCCATCCCCACCAGACGAAGTTCCCAGGAGCCGGAACAATTCTGTTCCAGCCAATCCTCGATCGGCAGGACCTTCTTGGTGGTCGAAAACGTCACGACGTATTGCGTCTTGCGCCGTTCGGGAGAGTCGGGGCGCGGCACGCCGCGCCGCTCGCCCCGGCGCTCAACACCCCGTTTCACTTGGTCGTCGGACACATCGAACACTCCGCGATTACAACTCCGCGCGCATCATATGCGGTTCCAACGGCCATCGCCAGAGCCAAGAAGCCCAACAAAAAAGCCCGCCAAAGGGCGAGCTGACGCACTGAAAAGCTTGGCGACCCCTACGGGATTCGAACCCGTGTCGCCGCCGTGAAAGGGCGGTGTCCTAGGCCTCTAGACGAAGGGGTCTCGCTGGAAGCCCGCGTTTACTAAACGCTCTGGGGGGCGAAATCAACCCCTTTTTGATCGGCCTTCGACGCTTTTTTCCGATCACGAAAAAATCATCGGGATTCGCGCGCAAGAGGGGCTGTACGAAAGGATTTTTCGCGCTAGACTGCGCGCCACGTTACTGCACCTATCCAGCAGATCTAGATTTAACGGGGAGAATTATTCATGCTCAAAGGTAAAGTTCTGATCGCCCAGGGCGGCGGCCCGACGGCTGTGATCAACCAGTCCCTGGTCGGCGCCGTTCTGGAAGCGCGCAAGTTCCCGGGCGTCGAGCACGTCTACGGCGCGTTGCACGGCGTCAGCGGCATCGTCAACGAAGACTTCCTGGACCTGTCCAAGGAAACCACCGCCAACCTCGAAGCGGTCGCGCAGACCCCCTGCTCCGCGCTGGGCTCCACCCGCGACAAGCCGGACCTGAAGTACTGTGAGGAAATCTCCAAGGTCCTCAAGGCCCACGAGATCGATACCTTCTTCTACATTGGTGGCAACGACTCGTCCGACGCGGCGCGCATCGTCGCCGAACACGCGCAGAAGACCGGCCACGATCTGACCTGCATTCACATCCCGAAGACCATCGACAACGACCTGATGGTCAACGACCACACCCCGGGCTTCCCGTCCGCGGCCAAGTTCGTGGCCTCGGCGTTTGCCGGCATCAACCAGGACAACGCGGCGCTCAAGGGCGTCTATGTGGGCGTGGTGATGGGCCGTCACGCGGGCTTCCTGACCGCCGCGGCTGCTGGCGCGCGCCTTTATGAGGGCGACGCTCCGCACCTGATCTACTTGCCGGAAACCACGTTCAACATGAACAACTTCATCAAGGACGTGAAGACCACTTACGACAAGTACGGCCGTTGCGTCATCGCGGTGTCCGAAGGCATCCACGACGCCAAGGGCACGCCGATCATCACCTCGCTGATGAAGAACATTGAAAAGGACGCCCACGGCAACGTGCAGCTGTCCGGCACCGGCGCCCTGGCCGACCTCTTGTGCGACCAGATCAAGGACAAGGCCGGCATCAAGCGCGTGCGTGGCGACACGTTCGGCTATTTGCAGCGTTCGTTCCTGGGCTGCGTCTCCGACGTCGACCAGATCGAAGCCCGCGAAGTCGGCGAGAAGGCCGTGCAGTTCGCGCACTTCTCCGGCAAGCCGCACGGCACGGTGACCATCCACCGCACCGGCGAATACGCGATCGAATACAAGCTGTCCCCGGTTTCGGCGGTCGCCGCCAAGACCAAGGTCATGGCGAAGAACATGATCAACAAGGACGGCAACGACGTGACCGACAAGTTCATGTCCTACCTGAAGCCCCTGCTGGGCACCGGCGGCCTTCCGGTCGTGTCGCGGCTCGACCGCAACAACACGGTTCCGAAGATCCTGGCGAAGAAGAAGTAAGCTTCTCCTTCCCGGACCAAACGAAAGGCCGCCCCCCCCGGGGCGGCCTTTTTTTACTTCAGGTTTCTTTTGCGGGAGGCGTCTCCCCACCCTTTTCCTCGCCCCACTCATCGTCGTCCCGTTCGGGCGAGGCGGCATGTTCGCCGTATCCGGAGGCGTCCATGACCGACGGAACGTGACGTCAGTTGGCGGGATTGAGCGTGAAGTGGAACACCGTGCCGTTGCCGGGCTTGTTTTCGATCCAGATGCGCCCGCCGTGCAGATCGACGATGCGCTTGCAGATCGCCAGCCCGACGCCGGTGCCGGTTTGGGTGTCGTCCTTGATGCGCTTGAACACCTCGAATATCTCGTCCTGGCGTTCCGGGGGAATACCCTGTCCGTTGTCATCGACCGAAATGCGCCATTGCTCGCCTTCGCGGCGCGACGACAGCCGCACCACGGGCGGGCGAGTCGGATGGGCGTATTTCAGGGCGTTGCCGACGAGGTTCTGCAACAGGCGCATCAATTGGGTCGGGTTGCCCAGAACCACGGGCAACGGATCGGCGTCGACCACCGCTCCCGCGTCCTTGATCTGGATGGCGAGGTTGGTCAGCGCCTCGTCCAGGACGTCGTGCAAGTTGACCGGCTGTGTCATGGCGCCCCGCGCCGTGTCGTGCGAGAACATCAACAGGTTCTTGATCAGCGCGCTCATCCGGTTGGCGGCTTCGTCGATCTGCGCCAACTGTTTCAGGCCATCCGCGGGCAAGGCCTTGGCGTGCCCCATCTTCAACAATTGCGCATAACCGGAGATCGAACCCAGGGGTGTCTGCAGGTCGTGGGACACGACATAGGCGAACTGTTCCAGGTCCGTGTTGGTGCGGGCCAGGGCGTCGTTGCTTTGCGCCAGCGCCTCGTTGACCGCCAGGATGCCGCGTTCCTGCCGGTCGAACCGGACCACGAAAAACGCGATCAGGGCGAAAATCGCCACGAACACCGCCAACGTCACCAGGGAAATGATGTTCGCGATCCGCGCCCCGTCCCCCGCCGGTCCGGCCAGGGGCACGCGGATGGACAACAGGGCGCGGATCTTGACGTCCTGTTCGTAAAAGCCCGCCTTGTCGCCATACACGGCGACCAGTTCCTTGGGCGCGTCGGCCGGATCGCCATGACATTTCAAACAGCCCGGCGTCATGGGATCGACCGGCAGGGCGACGTAGAGGAAATCCTCGCCGTCCATGGTGACGACCTCGCGGTATTTATCGAGCGCGCTCTCGTTCATCTGGCGGAGGATCCTTTCCTCCAACTCGTCCGCCCGGTTGATCGGGTTGCGCGGGTTGTTGGAAGCCAGCTTGAAATAGATCGGTTCCAGACCCGCCTTCATGCGGTGTTCGTTGAACAGGTCTTTCACGCCGCGCGCCGTATAGGTGAAGGACATGGTCTTTGGCGAAAAATATTCCTCGTACAGCTTGCCTTCTTCCTTGAGGCGATAGATTTCCGGGCGCGAGACCTTGGTCACATAGGAATGCACGGCCTTGTGCTGAAGCAGCATGGTCTGCACCAGTTTCTCCGCCTCGCCCAGGGCGTAGTCGTGGGTTTTGGAATTGTAGAACCACACCAAACCGGCGTAGGCCACGGCGAACGCGACCAGGACGATGGCGAGAACGAATGTGTTGCGGGACCTCAAGGGCGACTCCTCGGCGATGTAACTTGCATTGTCCAGAATACCATGCTGTGTGACAAAAGGCAGCTCACTTGCCGGGCCAAGACGGCGAGGCGTCGTCCACCATCAACTGCACGCTTTCAAAACCGTTCCAGACGTTGACCCGCAATCGTCCGACGAAATCGAACGGCTGGCCGCCGTGATCGCGGAGCGTCGCGCCCAGATCCGTGTCGAAGGCGCGAAAGGCGATGGCCTTGAGCCGCCCCTGCCCGCCCGCGCCTGTGAGAATCAAGCTGAGGTGGCTCTGATCCCCGCCCACAGGATCGGCTTTGGCGATGTAGGCTTCGCGAATGCAAAAACGCGGTTCCGGATTGGCGACGCCGTACGGTTCCGCGAGTTCCAGGTTTTTCACGAGGCCCATCGTCGCCCCGGAAACGCTGGCGATGGCGTCCACGATGACGCCGGGTGGTGGCGGCGACTTGCCCAGGACGGCTTCGATGCGTTCCGCCAGAAAGGCCTCCAGTGCGGGAAGCTTGTCACGTTCAACGCCAAAACCCGCCGCCATGGCGTGCCCGCCACCCTTGATCAACAGGCCCGACTGGCGCGCCGCGATCACCGCCGCGCCCAGGTCCACCCCGGACACGGACCGCCCCGAGGCGGTCCCCACGGCGCCGTCGAAGGCGACCACGCAGGCCGGGCGATTGTAGCGGTCCTTGAGGCGCGAGGCGACGATGCCGACCACGCCGGGGTGCCACCCGTCACCGGACGCGATCACCACCGCGCCCGGCAGGTCCCCGGCAAGGCGGGCTTCCACCTGGGCCACGGCCTCGTCCAGGACCGCGGCCTCGACGGCCTGGCGTTCCTGGTTGAAGGCGTCGAGGCGCTGGGCGAGAACCAGGGCCTCGTCCGCGCTGTCGGTGGTGAGCAGGCGCGCGCCCAGGTCCGACTGTCCCACCCGCCCGCCCGCGTTGATGCGCGGGCCCAAAACGAACCCCAGATGATACGCATTGGGGCGCTCCTTGACGCCGGCCACGTCGGCCAGGGCGTTGAGGCCCGGATTGCGCCGCCCGGCCATCACCTTCAAACCCTGCGCCACCAGGGCGCGGTTGACGCCCGACAGCGCCACGACGTCGCACACCGTGCCCAGCGCCACGATGTCGAGCAGCCCCATCAGGTCCGGCGCGCGGCGATCCGCGAACCAGCCCGCGTCCGACAATGCGCGGTTCACCGCGACGCAGGTCAGGAACGCCACGCCGACGGCCGCCAGTTGGCCGTGCGGACTGTCGTCGTCGATGCGGTTGGGGTTGACCACGGCGAAGGCCTTCGGCTGGCGGGCCTCGCCCGCGTGGTGGTCGACCACGATGACGTCGAGCCCCGCGTCCGCCGCCTGGGCCAGCGGATCGAACGCCACCTGGCCGCAATCGACCGTGACGACCAACGTCACGCCGTCCGCGTGCAGTTTGAGAAGCGCGGGCGCGTTGGGGCCGTAGCCTTCCTCCAGCCGGTCGGGGATGTAGATACGCACCCGCGCGCCACATGCCGTGAGAAAGCGTTTGAACACCGCCGAGGACGTCGCCCCGTCCACGTCGTAATCGCCGAAGATGGCGATGTCCTCGCCGGCGCGAACGGCGTCCGCGAGGCGTCGGGCGGCCTTGCCCATGTCCTTGAGATGCAGAGGGTCCGGAAGCAAGGTCTTGAGCTTGGGTTCAAGAAACGCCGCCGCGTCGTCCAGGCCAAGCCCCCGGCTGGCGAGGATGCGCCCCATCACCTCCGGCACGTGCAAGCGCTGGGACAGCGCCAACGCAAGCCGGTCGTCGGCGCGCCGCAGCAGCCAGCGCTTGCCCAACAGGGACAGGCGGCCGTCGACCAGAATTTCCGTGCTGTCGGGATTTCCTGCCATGTCATCCCCATTGAAAAACGTCACCCCCGGGCTTGGCCCGGGGGTCCAGTACGACACCCAGCGCAGCGCAGCCCGTGGATGCCCGGATCAAGTCCGGGTATGACGAGAAGAGAGGACTTCCCCTCCCCCCTATATCAGCCCTCGATGCGGATCATGCGCGGCTTTTCGGTCACGCTGTCCAGCTTGGCGATGGCGTCCAGCGCGGCGCGCATGTTGGCTTCGGTCGTTTCATGGGTGGTCAGCACCACGGGCACCGGCTCGCCCGGTTCGCGGGCGCGCTGGATCATGGATTCCATGGACACCTGATGATCGCGCAACGCCGCCGCCACGTCGGCGAACACGCCCGGCTGATCCAGCAGCGACAGGCGCACGTAGTACGCGCCGACGTGCTCGTTCATGTCACGGGTCGGCACGCTTTCCAACTTGTCGGCGGGAACCGAGAATGTCGGCAGGGAAATGCCGCGCGCGATGTCGGTGATGTCGCCCACCACCGCCGACGCGGTCGGGCGTTCGCCGGCACCCCGCCCCACCTGCATCACGGTGTCGACTTCGTCGCCGTCGATGACCACCGCGTTGAACACGCCTTCGACATGGGCGAGCGGCGAGTCCAGGGGAACCATGGTCGGGTGCACGCGCTGTTCCAGGGTGCCGTTTTCACGCGACGCCACGCCCAGCAACTTGATGCGATAGCCTAATTCCTCGGCGAACTGAATATCGACGGCGGAAATGTGACGGATGCCTTCGACGTGAACGTCCTTGAAATTGAGCTCGACCCCGAATGCCACCGACGTCAGGATCGCCAGCTTGTGCGCGGTATCCACGCCGTCGATGTCGAAGGACGGATCGGCTTCCGCATAACCTAAATCCTGGGCGTCCTTCAGCACCTTGTCGAAATCCAGGCCCTCCTCGCGCATGGTGGTGAGGATGTAGTTGCAGGTGCCGTTCATGATGCCCTGCACGCGCTTCAGCGTGTTGCCCGCCAGGGCCTCGCGGATGGACTTGATCACCGGGATGCCGCCCGCGACGGCGGCTTCGTAATTCAGGCTGACGCCCTTGCTTTCGGCCAGCCTGGACAGCGCCTTGCCGTGGTGCGCGATCAGCGCCTTGTTGGCGGTGACCACATGGCGGCCCGCGTTCAGCGCTGCCTCGACCGCGGCCCTGGCGACGCCTTCGGACCCGCCGATCAGTTCCACGAACACGTCGGCGTCGGCGTCCTTCGCCATGGCGACGGCGTCGTCATACCAGGCGTAGCCGGAAATGTCGAAACCCAGCCCTTCCTTGGACAGCGCCGCCACGGCGGTGATCACGACGGGACGGCCGCACCGGGCGGCGATTTCGTCGGCGTGATTCTGCAACACCTTGACGGTGCCGCCGCCCACGGTTCCCAAACCGGCGATGGCGACTTTGAGGGCTTCTTTCGGCATGATGAGGGGATCCTTACATCGGGTAGATTATTTGGCCTCCGCGCGGCGTTTTTCCGCGTCTTCGAGGACGGTCTGATAGTTGTCCATGAATTGCTTGATGGAGCGCAGCGCCTGACGGGTGCGGTGCTTGTTTTCCACCAGGGCAAGCCGCACGTGCGTGTCGCCGTGTTCGCCGAAACCGACGCCCGGCGACACAGCCACCTGGGCCTCGCGCAGCAACAGCTTGGAAAATTCGAGCGATCCCAGATGCGCGAACGCGGGCGGCAGCGGCGCCCACGCGAACATGGTCGCGGGCGGGCTGGGCACGTCCCAACCGGCATGCTTGAGGCCGTCGATCAGCACGTCGCGGCGTTCCTTGTAAAGACGGCGGATGTCTTCGATGTAATGCTCCGGGCCGTTGAGCGCGGCGGCGGCCGCAACCTGGATGGGAGTGAACGCACCGTAATCCAGGTACGACTTGATGCGCGTCAGAGCCGCGATCAGACGCGTATTGCCGGCGGCGAAGCCGATGCGCCAGCCGGGCATGCTATACGTCTTGGACATGGAGGTGAACTCCACGCAGATGTCCTTGGCGCCCTTGACCTGAAGCATGGACGGCGGCGGATTGCCGTCGAAGTAGATTTCCGAATACGCGATGTCGGACAGCACGTAGATGCCGTGGTGGCGGCAGTAGTCGACCACCTGTTCATAGAACGCCAGATCGGCGATTTCGGCGGTCGGGTTGTTGGGATAGTTGATCACCAGCATGGACGGCTTGGGCACCGAATGCTTGACCGCGCGCTCCAGGCTTTCGAAGAATTCCGGACCGGTGGACACCGGCACGTTGCGCACCGCCGCACCGGCGATGATGAAGCCGAACTGGTGGATCGGGTAGCTGGGGTTGGGCACCAGGATCACGTCGCCCGGACTGGTGATGGCGGTGGCGAGGTTGGCCAACCCCTCCTTGGAGCCGAGCGTGGTGATGATTTCCGTTTCCGGATCCAAGGTGACGTTCCAACGCCGCTCGTAATAGCCCGCCAGCGCCTTGCGCAGGCCGGGAATGCCGCGCGAATTGGAATAGCCGTGGGTACGCGGGTTGTTGGCCGTCTCGCACAGCTTGTCGACGATAAACTGGGGGGTCGGCTGATCCGGATTGCCCATCCCGAAATCGATGATGTCCTGACCATCGGCGCGGGCGCGCGCCTTCATCCGGTTGACTTCGGCGAAGACGTAGGGCGGCAAGCGGCGGATGCGGTGAAATTCCTGTTCCATGGAGTTCGTTCTGCCAGAAGGTTGACGTTCAAACAAGAGCAATTGTGGCCCGCCCCGCCCGGTCTTTCAAAAGCACCGCCGCCCCCGGAAGCGGAGGCGGCGGCGCCGGAATTCCGGGGCTGGAGCCTGCCGTCAGGTTGCGGTGTCGGCGAGATAAATCTCCACCCGGCGGTTGCCCGCCTCGCCCGAAGGCATGACCTCAAGGAACAGCGGCTGCGTGTCGGCGACGGCGTGGATCTGCATGTCGGTTTCCGACAGGCCGAGCCGCTTCAGGGAATCGGCCACCACGGTGGCGCGCTGCATGGAGATTTCGAAGTTCACCATCTGGTGCTGGACGAAATCCATGTCCCTGGTGCGCGCGCTGGCATGGCCGATCACCACGACCTGCCCGCCGCGTTCCTGTTGCAACTGGATCACCGCGTCCAGGATGGACCGGTCGCGGGCGTCAAGATTGGCGGCGTTGTTGGCGAAATGGATGGTCGCCACGCGCAGCATGCCATCCGTCGCCACGCCCTGCGCCATGGGTTGGGCGGCGGCGCTGATATAGCCGTCACCCTGGCCATAACCGCCGGCGTCGGCGAAGCCGCCGCGCATCGAGGCGGAGGCGTCCATATGGTCCGCCATCCCCTCGCCGGTGATCACGACGGTGTCGAATTCGTTGCCGTATTGGCCCATGGGGTTGACCGGCGGGAATTCGAAAGGTTCGGGCGGCGTATCGAGCATGGTCGGTCGCGTCGACGACTGCGCGAGGTTTTTCTCGCCGCCGAGAGACGGGGGCGCGGGGGGCGTCACGGCCGGATCGCTGAACGCGGGGATCGTTTCCCGCGCCGTCATGACCGGCGTTGACGGGGCCGCCATGGGGGACGGCGGCGTGTCGGCGCCGGCCACGGCCGTGCCGCCGGGCACGTAGACATCGCGCGCCGCGCCTTGACGTTCGATCGGCGGAGAAGCGTAGTTGCCGCCCATCTGGTCGGCGCTGAGACCGCTCGGCGCGCTGGCGACTTGCTGGGATGGCGCCGGGGCGGGCGGCGGCGCGTTCGGATCGGCGGAAAGGCCGCGGTCGGCGGTCTGTTCCCCGGCGGCGTCGGCCTGAGAGTCGCCCGCGAAGAAATCCGCGGTTTTTTCGTACCAGGTCACGGGATTGACCGCGTCGGGCACGGAATCGCACGCCCCCAGGACCAAACTCAACGCCACGGCGCTGACGCCCAGGCGAAGCCCGCCACGACCAGTCCGTTCGACCTTGCCCTCACAGGCGTCGGTTTGCGCATCCATCACTCGCAAGCCCCCAATGTTTAGAAACGCGTTCATTAAGACATAACACGGACGTTTTGTTAAGAAGTTAACGCATGCTACGGCGTAAACTTCACGGGCAGGTCCACATGGAACACCGTTCCCTGTCCGGGCGTGCTGACGAAGTCGATGCTTCCGCCCAGCGAATGCACCAATTCCCGGGTGATGGTGAGCCCGATGCCCGCGCCTTCGATCGACATGTTCTCCCGGCCCAGGCGGTTGAAAGGCTCGAACACCTCGTACTGGCGCTCCAGGGGGATGCCCTCCCCGGTGTCCCGCACCGAAAAGCGGACCGTATCGTCGGCTACACGAACCGCGCCGATCGTCACCAGCCCATCGGGACGGTTGTACTTGATGGCGTTGTTGACAAGGTTCAGCAGCACCTGACGCAGCCGGTTGCGATCCGTGACCATGGTCAACTTGCGATCAAAATCATCCGCCGCGCTCACGCTCACCGCGCGCCCTTCGGCCAGCGTCGCCAGCATGGCCATGACATCGTCGACGATGATGGACGGCATGACCGTTTCCACGGTGACGCGCACCCCGCCGGTCATGATTTCGTTCAATTCCAGAACCTGGTCGATCAAATGGGTCAGCGTGCGGCCACTGTTCAGGATCTGCGTCACGGCCACGCTCTGTTGCTCGTCCAGTTCCGAATACTCCAGCAACTGGCCGAAACCCAGGATCGCGTTCATGGGCGTGCGCAATTCATGGCTCATGTGCGACAGAAACTTGGACTTGGAGCTGCTGGCCGCCTCGGCCTGATCGCGGGCCTTCTTGAGATCCGCCGTCAGGGTTTCCAGTTCCTGGTTGCGCGCTTCGGCCTGCCAGTATTGACGGAACACGATCACGGCGAACGCCGCGCCGGACACGATGAAGCCGCCGATGACCACGGCGAACCACTTGGCGATGGCGTCGAGATCGTCGTTGGTGCGGGTCCGCAGTTCCGAGGCGACCTGAACCGGCTTGTGGGCCAATCGCTCCATGTCGCGGTTCAGCGTCGAAAGGCGCGCCCGCATGCCCGCCAGAGCCTCCGTTTCCCCTTCCGCCGCGCGGTCGATGTTGTCCACCTCGTCCTTGAGGGCGGCGAACGCCTTGTCGCGGATCGCCAAGGTCTCCCGGTCCAGCAACTTGTCGTAAAACGGCCGGGTCGGAAGGGCCTCAAGGCGTTCGAAAAGGATGTCGTACTGCACGACGACATCGTCCAGCGACGCCCCCGGCAAGCCCCCTTCGAGCAACGCCAACTGTTGCAGCAAGGCGTCGAAATGCAGCCTGGCCTGCAACGCGGCCAAGCCGGACTCATCATAGGACCGTTGGGCGATGTTTTCCTGATGACGTTGCAACAGGATCAGCGCCGACGCCGCGAGCACGGTAAACACCGCCGTCAGGATGCCGAGCAGCAACAAGATCAGTTTGCGGCGAAGGGGGGCCTTCATGAATGCGGGATCTTCACTTCACGGTCAATGTCGTCAGTTGCCAGATCGAACGCCCGCTGAAACTTTCGGCACGCAGCTCTTCGTGCTGATCGACGGGATAGATGATCCACAACGGTCCCTTGGAGCGTACCCGCAGGACCTTTCCATCCTGCTTCATGGCCAGGATCACGGGGTATTTGCGGACGTCCTCGACCGGAACGTCGACGTTGTAGCCGTCCAGCGCGCGCGCCACCAATGTCTCCCCCTCGACGCCGACGGCATCCAGGATCTTGGAAAGCAGCACGCCTTCGTAGGTATGGACCTGCTCGACGAAGGGATTGGAGGTGCGCAGTTCCTGAAGCCCCATGGCTTCCAATTGCGCCCGGTCGAACAGGGCGGCCCGGCCGTCGGTGGTGTTGGCGATCTTGCCCTCGACGGTCAAAAGCACCTTGCCTTCGGGCCGCGGCAGTTCCCCGGCCGACGAAGGAGTGACGGATAACGCCATGAAAACGAAGAATAGTGCGGCGCTCAGACGCCCAAACGGCCGTGCGAACATGGTATCATGCCTCCTGGTGAACGATGCGTGCCTGCAACACAATACAATGTCACGCCCGCCAAGGGAATGACTTAAGCCCCTACCAATGGGGCGGTTTTTGATTGGCCGCGGGGGCGTCGCCCACCTCGTCCTCCAGGGAGATCAAACGGTCCTTGGCGCGTTCGAGTTCGCGTTGCAGGGCGTCGATGCGGGTCCACTGCTGGCTCACCATGTCGGACAGGTCCTGAAATTCGCTTTCGCGATGGGCCAACATCTCTTCCAGCGCCCGCACGCGGCGTTCAAGGTCTTCGGACATGATTTTGCTCAGCTTTCGTTCTCGGCTTCGATGATCTTGTATTCGCGCGCCAAATCCACGTAACGGGGCTGGGTGTAGTCCAGCATGGCGCGGTCGCCGTCGTTCAGCATGCGCATGAACTTGGCGGGACGACCGGCCCACACCTCGCCCGCGCCGACGCGCTTGCCCGGCGTCACCAAGGATCCGGCGGCGACCAGCGCGCCCTTTTCCACCACCACCCCGTCCATGACGCAGGCCTGCATGCCGACGAAGCTGCCCTCTTCCAGGGTGCAGGCGTGGATCAACGCCTGATGGCCGATGCTGACCCGGTCTTCGATGATGGCGGCAAAAGGCCGCGCGACATGCACCACGGTTCCATCCTGGATATTCACGCCCGCGCCGATGCGCACGGCATTGACGTCCCCCCGGATGGTGCAGCCGTACCACACGCTGCTGTCCGGTCCTATCTCCACGTCGCCGGTCACCACCGCCGTCGCGGCGACGAAGGCGTCGGGATGGATGGTCGGCAGAACGCCCTTGTAGGGAAGGATCACGGCCATCGCCTACCCCCGTTCCAACCAGGCGCGGAAGGCGGCGTTGACCGCGTCGGGCCGTTCCAGGGGGCTCAGATGGCCGCAATCGTCCACCACCACCAGTTCGGCGTTCTCGCCGATGGCGGCGGCCATTTCCTCGTGGACTTCTGGCGGCGTCAGCTGGTCGTCCGCGCCGCACAGCACCAGCGCCGGGCACGTCACGGCGCCAAGGTCCGCGCGCCCGTCCACCCGGTTCAGAATGGCGGTTTGCTGATTGATATACCCCTCGAGCCCGATGCGTTCCGCCATGCCCAGCCAGGCGTCGCGGATAAGCGGATCCTCGAGCCGGTCGGGATGGACCAGAGCGGCCAGCATCTGCCTGGCCACGGCATCCAGCTTGCCGCCCTGGGCAAGCGTCATCATGGCGCGGCGGCGTTCGCTTTGCTCCGGCATATCGGCGCGGGCGTTGGTGTCCACCAGGGCTAGACGGCTTACGCGCCGCGGAGCCTGGCGCAGGATTTCCTGAGCCACGTAACCGCCCATGGACAACCCCGCCAACGCAAAGGTGTCCGGCGCGCCGTCCAGCACGGCACGGGCCAGTCCGGCCATGGATCGGTGGGTGGTGAGGTCCGCGACCCGCACATCGGCGACATCGGCCAGGCCTTCCGCCTGATGCGCCCAAAGCGCGGCGTCACACAACAGGCCGGGCAGCAGGATCAGGGGCTGTTTGCTCATGGCGGGAATCGCCTCTCGTTCATTTGATCAGGCGGGTGACATCTCTGAAACCGGGGACATCCGAACGGCGCAGCCATTCGAACAGCACCATTTCCACGGTGACCACATGGCCGCCCGCATGGCGGATGCGTTCCAGACCGGCGCGGAGATTCTCAGCCGTGCGCGACGCGGTGGCGTCCTCCACCACGAACACGTCGTGGTCATGGCGGATCAGGTCCAGCGCGGTCTGGAGAACACAGACATGCGCCTCGATCCCGCAAAGGACGGCCTGCTGCTTGCCATACGCGGTGAAGCGCGTCGAGAACGCCGGGTCGGCGAAGCACGAAAAGCTGCTCTTGACCATGGGGCAACCCAGCGGCATCAGGCTTTTCAACCCGTCCACGCTGGGGCCCAGACCTTGGGGATATTGTTCGGTCAACAGCGCCGGAACGCCGAGAATCCCCGCGCCTTCCAACAGCTTGGCCGCGCCCGCGGGGGCGCGCGCGGGATCGAACATGACGGGGTTCAGCTTTTCCTGAACGTCGATCACCACCAGGCAGGAATTGTCGGCATCGATCAGCACGGGCGTGCTCCTTGTCGTTTTCGCCCCAACGTTACCTCCCCGGGGACGCTCGCGCAATGGCGCAATCCCAAGGTTTCCCTCCTTGCTTTTGATTGACACGGACGCGCGAACGTGCTGTTTTCCGGGCTTCCGGGGCGAATGCGTTCTCCCAGGACAAGAGACAACAGCACCGATCAGATACAGATCAGACGAGACAACGAGAGCGTCACATCCCCTATGAGCTTTGCCGATACCGGACTGAGTGAAACCCTCCTGCGCGCCGTGGCCGATGCGGGCTACACGACCCCAACGCCGATCCAGGCCCAGGCCATCCCCGTCGTTCTGATGGGTCGCGACATTCTAGGCTGCGCCCAGACGGGCACGGGCAAGACCGCGTCCTTCACCCTGCCGATGATCGACATCCTGGCGCACGGCCGGGCGAAGATGCGCATGCCCCGCTCGCTGATCCTGGAGCCCACCCGCGAACTGGCCACCCAGGTCGCCGAGAACTTCGACAAGTACGGCAAGAACCACAAGCTGTCCAAGGCGCTGCTCATCGGCGGCACCGACATGTCGAAGCAAGCCAAGGTCCTGGATTCCGGCGCGGACGTGCTGATCGCCACCCCGGGCCGCCTGCTCGACATGTTCGAACGCGGGCACCTGTTGATGCGCGACGTGAAGATCCTGGTGATCGACGAAGCCGACCGCATGCTGGACATGGGCTTCATTCCCGACATCGAAAAGATCGTCGCGATGCTGCCGCCGATCCGCCAGACGCTGTTCTTCTCCGCCACCATGGCCCCGGAAATCAAGCGCATCGCCGACAAGTTTCTGATGAATCCGAAGGAAATCTCCGTTTCGGCCCCCGCCTCGACCGCCGAAACGGTGACCCAGGGCATGGTCGTTCTCCAGCCGGGCGGCGAATACCGGGGTCTGGACGGCAAGAAGAAGCTCAAGCGCGACGCACTGCGCAAGCTGATCAGCCACGAAACCGTCAATGATGCGATCATCTTCTGCAATCGCAAGACGGACGTGAGCGTCGTCTACAAGTCTCTGGCCCGTCATGGCTTCAAGGTTGGACAGTTGCACGGCGACATGAGCCAGCCGGCCCGCACCGAGACCTTGGCCGCCTTCAAGAGCAAGGCCTTCAACATGCTCGTCTGTTCCGACGTCGCGGCGCGCGGGCTCGACATTCCGGCATTGTCCCACGTCTTCAACTTCGACGTTCCCAGCAACGCCGAAGACTACGTTCACCGCATCGGACGCACCGGCCGGGCAGGACGCGAAGGCCACGCCTACACCATCGCGCTACCCGAGGACGGCAAATACGTCACCGCCATCGAAAAACTCATCGGCAAGGCCATTCCGCACATCGACATCGAAGGTTTCGACGCGGGCGAGCTGTCCGAAGACGACGGGCGCGGCGGACGTGGCGGACGCGGCGGACGCGGCGAACGCGGCGGCCGGACGCCCCGTGACGGCGGCCGCACGCG
>JADGBG010000209.1 GCA_015231605.1 Alphaproteobacteria bacterium
AGTATGCCGGATTGGATGTTTCGCTGAAAGCGGTTTCGATTTGTGTCAGTGACGGGAAAAATGGGGACACAAGCCAAATTTTTTATTCCCCACAATCACCGTGAGTGGAAAAATGGGGACACAAAACAAATTTTTTACACGAAAAATGGGGACACAAAACAAATTTTTTATTCCCCAAAATCACCGTGGGTGCATGGCGGGGGCACGATTCGATGTTCCCTGCGGGAAATCGGTCATGTCCCCGGCATGCGTCGGGAAAAAAGGGGACGCGACAGATTTTGGGATCAGCTGCCCGCCGGCGGCGTGGGGGTCTTGTGGCGGTGTTGTTCGGCCAGCGCGGTGAGGGCGGCCTTGATTTCGGCGTTGAGTTGGGGTTGCAGGCCCTGCGCCCACTGGAAGGCGAACACCTGGGACTGGATCACCATGCGCGGCATCAGGCGCGCGGTCTTCTGTCCGGTGTCGGACGCGTAAAACTGGATCAACTGGTCGATTTCCGCGGGCTCGAACGATTCGCCGTAGAGCGCCGCCAGTTTGGCCTCCATGACGGGCAGGTTGTCGGTCAGCACCTTGTGGGTGGCGGAACGCACCGTGGCTTCGATGTCCGGCGTGACGGCGAGCCCGCCGCGGCGGAGCGTCGCGAGGGTGCGCTCGGCAAAAACCGGAATGAATTCGTCGGCCACCGCCGCCACGTTGAGCAGGTTGATCAACGTCACCAGACGCGCCTGCTTGTCGCCGCCGTTCGGGGCCGGGGCGTTCTGGGCGAAAGCGGGCGCGGTCCACGCGACGGACAATGCGACAAGAATCGGGAAAACGGCGGCGGGACGGAACATGACGAAACCTTTCGTGGTGGACGCCCATGGAGGACGCCGGGCAAGGTACTCTTCGGCCCGCCGTCTGTCCATGCCCCCTGGCCGCGCGGGCGGTGGGGGCGAATCTCCCCTTTTCGCGCAATCCCGATCGGCCTACACTCATCCGCAACATCAAGAACAAGGACCCCCGCGTATGGTTGCGCGCATCAACACCGTGGCCTTTCAGGGCGTCGACGTGGCCGCCGTGGACGTTCAGGTCCACATGGCCCAAGGCCTTCCGGTCTTTGCCATCGTCGGCCTGCCCAACAAGGCCGTGTCGGAAGCGCGCGAGCGGGTGCGCGCGGCGCTGTCGGCGCTGGGACTGGCGTTGCCGCCCAAACGCATCACGGTGAACCTGTCGCCAGCCGACACGCTCAAGGAGGGCTCGCACTTCGATTTGCCCATCGCGCTCGGTCTGCTTACCGCCATGGAGGTGTTGCCGTCCGACCAGATGGACGGCTTCGCCGCGTTGGGGGAGTTGGCGCTGGACGGCACGCTGACGGCGGTGAACGGCGTGCTGCCCGCGGCCATTCACGCGAACGGGCGAAGTCTGGGCCTGATCTGCCCGGCCGGTCAGGGCGGCGAGGCGGTGTGGGCCGGTGAGCTGGAGGTCTTGGCACCGCGCTCGCTGATCGAGTTGGTGAACCATTTCCGGGGGTCTCAGGTCCTCACCCGGCCGGAACCCAAGCTGGCGCAAGCCGACGGCGGCTCAAAACCCGATCTCGCCGACGTCAAGGGCCAGGAAACGGCCAAGCGGGCGTTGGAGATCGCCGCCGCGGGCGGGCACAATCTGTTGATGAGCGGTCCACCCGGTTCCGGAAAGTCGCTGTTGGCGCGCCGCCTGCCGGGCATCCTTCCGGATCTCAGTCCCGAGGAGGCCCTGCGCGTCAGCATGATCCATTCCCTCGCCGGCAGCCTCGCGGGCGGGGGCGGCGGGCTGGTGCGCGAACGCCCGTTTCGCGACCCGCACCATTCGGCGTCCCAACCGGCCCTGGTGGGCGGCGGCAATCAGGTGCGTCCGGGCGAGGTGTCGCTGGCGCACCTGGGCGTGTTGTTTCTGGACGAGCTGCCGCAATTTCAACGCCGGGCGCTGGAAGCGCTGCGCCAGCCCATGGAATCGGGCCAGGCGGTGGTGGCGCGGGCCAGCGCGCACGTCACCTACCCGGCGCGCTTTCAACTGGTCGCGGCGATGAATCCGTGCCGGTGCGGCCATCTGGCCGATCCGGGCCTGGCGTGCTCGCGCGCGCCGAAATGCGCGGAGGACTACCAAAACCGCCTGTCGGGCCCGCTGTTGGACCGCATCGACCTGCATGTCGAGGTGCCGCAGGTCTCGGCGGCCGACCTGGCGTTGCCGCCGCCCCGCGAAACGTCCGCCGACGTGCGCGCCCGCGTGATCCGCGCCCGCGACATCCAGGCGGCGCGCTATCGGGACATG
>JADGBG010000210.1 GCA_015231605.1 Alphaproteobacteria bacterium
GAGTGATGCATTTTTGCTCCGGCCAACCGATGCATTTTTAGTCCGGCGTTGACACCAAGCGCTGAAGCAATTGCAGTCGCTGCCCAAGCCCAAGTCTGCACCTCAGGTCACCCCCACCATGCAGAACGCCATGCAGCAATTTGCCGCGCAGAAGCGGATCACCGTTTCCCCGGCTTCGCCGAAACCGGAGCAAGGCCGCACGTTCGCCGACGCCTTCATGGAACGCAACCCCATCCAGGGTCAGACCATGGAAATCAAGCCCAATGAGCCCATGGCGCAGGGGCGGAATTTTATCCTGACCACGGAAATGCAGGCCTCTCATCAACGCATGGCCGAGGCGTCGAGTAAGACGTCCGATCACGCCCCCATGCGTAAGCTGTTGCAGCAGACGCTCAATGACGGCGACGCCAATTCGGCGGCGGAGGTCCGCGCCTTCCTCGGCACGGCCAACGAACATCAGGCCGGTCTCGGCGACAAAATCGGCAAGGGGCTGGATTTCTCCAAAACCCAGCCGGGGCCGAACGCGCGGAATCTCTTGGATCGCGGTGACGTGATTGCTGGAGGTTACGGCCAGAACCAACTCATGGGCGGCGCGGGACAAGATCGTCTCGGCGCGGAACCGTCAACGGGCAAGGTCGAATACAGGTTTCAAAACCCCATGGACGGATACGCCATGAACGTGAAAGACACATATCCGCAACGGGGTGGACAGGCCGCGCCGTCTCGCAACGAGGGCGAGCGCACCCCGTACGGTCTCAGCGACGATCTCACGGGTGCGCGCGATGGGAGCGCTCCAGGCGGGGAATACCGGGTGGCGGACGCCGGGCAATATTCGGGAACGATGAGCGATGCGTCGTCCACGCCTTACACTTTTAACAATGGCGCTTCGACGAAAAACGGACAAACGCCATCTGCAGCCCAGGGACAAGAACAACAAAAGACTCGTCCCCCACTATCCGGTGAGCATGAAAAGACCCGCAATACCATGCTGGATTTGGTAAAAAAGGGGCGATCCCATGGCAAGGAATCCGCATCTGCATTGCTGGAACATTATTTGGGTGGCAGTGGTGACCCCGTCACCGTGGATGCAGGAGTTGCCCGTCTGGCACCGGGCGTGCAGGGTGCGGAAGAAGGTGTTTCTGGCCATTTTGAAAACTGGTTTACGGGAACCGGAAGTGCTTCCAGCGATAAAACATTCGGGGAAATCAGCACATGGCAAAAATCCGGTAAACCATCCATGGACCTGAAAGGAATGAATTGGGAAAGTTCCGGTAAAGGAAGCGACTTCAACCCCTCGGACGCCAACTTGACATTCGGCGGTGCCAAAGCCAAAGGTACCGTTAAATCCGGCGGCTTAACACGCCTTCCGAACGGCGACGTCAAAGTGGACGCAGTGGTAGAATTCAAAGCGAAAGACAACTATAACTTTGACGAGAGTGGCGTTATGGGAAAAACGCCGACTCCTCCGGGCATTGCTGTAGGGAAATTGCTGACGTACGAAGAAATCATGGCCATGGAAAAAGCCGGTGGTGCCAAACGGTTTGAGGTGACGTCCAAACCCTGGGAGCGCCGCGTTACCGGAACCATCACATTCCATAACGGCAGGCCAGGTGGCAAGGCTTTGAAGTGGAATGATGTGCGATAGGAGCCATCTGAATGGGTAATTGGATGTTATCCACCCGAATAGGGCGCGTGGCGGCGGTGTTGGCCGTCGCCACGGTCTTGCTTCTTTGTGCAGCCGTCCCGCTGCGTTGGTGGGGGTACAACAGCTGGATGGAGTACCGTCCTGTTTGTCAAACGGGATGGGACCTTGATTATTACGTCGTAACAGACCCAATGACCTCCGCGTTCCGTGAGGCATTATACAATTTTCAAATGAACTCCCGGTTCAGTGCCGATGACCCTCGATACCCAGTGGTCAAACTGGAAAACGAGACATTATGGGTGCGGCCTTGGTTTTATTACTCCACTTTGCCAGTGGCCACGAAAGATATGGAGGAAAGCGCGAAAAGTGTTTTGGGAGCGGGTAACGATAATCCCGATATTACTTTTTGTGCGGGAATGTACGAAAATCCAAAACTGATCGTTCGATCCGAGAAGCCAGAAATGCCTATCGAGTATATTTACGTTCAGGGATTTGAAACCCTGGTCGATTTGGTCTTCCGTTGATCGTAAGGCCCGGTGTGCAACAGTTCTGGGGATCATATTATGAATGCATGGAAACCCAATTCCGTTGCGAAATCTTTCTCATGCTCCCTAAGACTACATCATGAAAAAAC
>JADGBG010000211.1 GCA_015231605.1 Alphaproteobacteria bacterium
AAATTTCAAACGATATAGGAAGGACTTGAAAACAGCGACAAAGCCGCTGTCTACATGGATTGTTCCCAATTCGGAAAACGATGCTGATTTCGGAGAAGCGGAGGTCATCACCGCCGGATTGAATACCGAGGGCACGAAGACGCTCAAGGCCGTGTTCGGGCACAAGGCCTTCAACTATCCCAAGCCGCCGTCGTTGATTCGCGAGTTGGTGCGCCAGGCGTCGTCGCCGGGCGACATCGTGCTGGATTTTTTCGCCGGGTCCGGCACCACGGCGCAGGCGGTGATGGAGCTGAACGCCGAGGACGAGGGGGAGCGCGCATGGATTCTCGTGTCGTCCACCGAGGCCACCCGGGACGATCCCGACAGGAACCTGTGCCGCGACGTCACCGCCCAGCGGGTGGCGCGGCTCAACGCGGACACCGGCAAATACGCCGACCTCGCGGCCGAGTTCGCCTATCTGCGCACCCGGGAAATCCCCTTTGAGAACCTTGCCTACGACCTGACCGGCCAACAGGTGTGGACCATCGTCCAGGCCATGCACGGGTTGGCGCTGTCGCCCTACGATCCGGGCCGAGCGATGCAGTTGGCCGAAACCTCCACGGGCGCGTTGGCGTATCTCGACCGGGTGACGGAGGACGCGGTGGGCGCGTTGCGCGACCTGTCCGAGCGCGGCTGGGCGCTGGTGGTCTATGCCTGGGCCCCCGGACAGGTGGAGAACGCCCTGATGGGGCGCGAGGCCGAGGTGCGCGCCGTGCCCGGCGACTTGACGGGGAGCTACCGCTGATGACCAAGACCGATCCGGACCACGCACCCGCGACGATCGCCCTGGCGGGGTTCCAGCGCGAGGCCGTCGATGCCATTGTCGTGGTGGTGAAGGCAACCGCCGCCGCCATCGCGAAGTCTCCCGAAAACCGGAGCGCCATTGCCTTGGAGATGGGGACGTGCCTGCTGCAATCGCCCACCGGGTCCGGCAAGACCCTGATGGTCGGACGCGCCCTTCAGGAGCTGCGCGCGCAGTTGGACCGGCCCACCGTGTGGTTCTGGTTCACGCCCTATGACGGACTCGCGGCGCAGACCCGCGACGCGCTGCGCAAGGCCTGCCCGCAGGTGCGGCCGCGCGATCTCTACGCCGACCGGGAAGCGGAACTGAGCCGGGACGGCGACGTGTTCATCCACACCTGGGCCAGCGTCGCGGTGGAGAACGCGTCCAGCCGCGTGTTGCGACGCCACAACGAACGCGCCATGTCGGTGGACGACATGATCGCGGAGCTGCGCGCGCGGGACTGGTATATCGGCGTGGTCGTGGACGAGGCGCACCTGCATTTTCGGGAAAGCGCGGAACGCGCCGCGCGGTTCTACCTCGACGTCCTGCGGCCCGACTTCACCGTGCTCGCCACCGCCACCCCCCACGAGCGTCATCTGGAAGCCTTCGAACGCCATGCCGGAATGGCCGAGATCAGCCGCGTCGTCATCGATCGCCAGAGCGTGGTGGACGCGGGCCTGAACAAGCACGGCGTGATGCTCGGCTATCTGCACATGGAGGACCGCGACTTGACCCTGGTGGATCCGGAACAGGCGATCCTCATGGCGGGGTGGGGGCAGCACTCCGCCATCAAGGACGAACTCGCCAAAAACGGCGTGGCCATTTCGCCGCTGATGCTGGTGCAGGTGGAGGATCAAGCGACGGGCGGGGAAGACCCGGTGGAACGGGTGCGCCAGACCCTGCTGGATCTGCGCATCGCGCCGGAAAAGATCGCGGTGCATACCTCCGGCCAGCCCGACCCGGATTTCCACACCCTGGCCTACGACGACGAAAAGGAAGTGCTGATCTTCAAGGTCGCCGTGGCCACCGGCTTCGACGCCCCGCGCGCATGGACCCTGGTCAGCCTGCGTCCCGGACGGGGCGTGGAATTCGGATTGCAGATCGTGGGCCGCATCATGCGCGTCCATCCCTTGCTGCGCCGGTTGCACGGCAAGAACCGGCTGTTGGACAGGGGCTACGTGTTCCTGCCCGATCCCGCGATGCAGGCTGGCATCAATGAAGCGGCGCTGGAGCTCCGGGCCGTGAAGAAGGGGATCGAACTGGTGACGGATCGGCTCGACGTGTTCCTGATCGCCGCCAATGACGCGCGCCCCGGCGCGGATGCGGGCCATGTCGTCAGGTTTCCGGACCTGGGTGGGTCTTCTCAACCGGACCTGTCGGGCCTCGGCGCGGCGCGCCCGTCCGAGGCGGCGGCGGCCCTGCCGCTGGTACTGCAAGGGGCGGGGCGTCGTTT
>JADGBG010000069.1:0-10948 GCA_015231605.1 Alphaproteobacteria bacterium
CCGCCGGAGACAGGCGTCAAGCCGTCTCATACACCACGTCCGGGGACACTATCCCGGTAGGCGCGGAAATCGTAGCGCCAACCGCTTGGGGAGTCGAGAAAGGCGGGTGTCGCTGGTTAGGCGGCAACCCCGTTTTTTGTTACCTAAGATGTTACCTATTTGACCGTAAAACGAAACAACGCCTCAGCGGATTATCGCTAAGGCGTTGTTTTAGTTGGTACGCGCTGTTGGATTCGAACCAACGACCTACTGATTAAAAGTCAGTTGCTCTACCGACTGAGCTAAGCGCGCCCGGGGTGCGGGGGAATCTTCCCCGCGGGTGCCGGGAACTTAAGGGGAGGGGGCGGCGGGGTCAAGTCCTGGATTTCCCAAAATCCACGAAAATCCGCGGGCGATCGGGTCTCGCCCGCGCGCCGGGGTTCTGGCATTGTCATGGGGGGGACGCACGGGACGGGACATCATGCAATGCTACAGACCCTCAACACTTGGCGCGCAACCCGTCGGTCCCGCCATCGCCGAGGCGACGGGGTTCGCGGGCCATGCCTGGCGGCTGGCGGTCCGTTGGTCCTGCGCGACGCAGGTCGGATGGAAGTATCGGGGGGGAGGCGAGCCGCCCGAATTCTTCGGCCTGATCCGCGACGCGCTGGATGAGGAACCCAACGGCGGAAAAGAGGAATAGTCCGCCCAACGCGCGGGGCTCAAAGCCTTGTTAAGGTTTTGCGGCGATAATCGGCGAATCGGAAAGAGGAAAGGCGAGAGGGGGGGACGATGCTCGATCCCAGCACGAGTCAGGTGTTCCTGGTGCGTCTCTACAACAAGGTGGTGCGTGCCCTGGTCAAGGAAAACCGCAGCCATGAATGGTTCGACGACCAATGGGCCGACATTCACACCCAGGACGTGGCGGCCGGTAGCGAGGCCGAGGCGCGGCGCATCATCGCCAAACGCTTTCCGCCCGAAGACGGGTTCGTGATCGAGGAAGTTCTGCGCGAAGCCGCGTGAGGCCCGGGATTGCGCAATGCGTTATTCGTCTTCGCCGCCGGTCTCGTAAAAATGCCAGGCGTCCAGTCCATTCAGAACGACGCCGTCAAACCCCAAATCGATGATGCCGTAGATATAGGAACTCGTGTTGCCCGACACGATACCCTGCCACTGTTCCTTCCAATAGCGCACCCGGTGGCGGTCCGGGTCCTCCGCGATGGGATTGCCGATGAACTCGGGATCGCCCGGCTTCCAGTGCGGCTGCCAGAAAAAGTGGTACGTCGCGGCGGACGAGATGTCCAACTGCGCCAGCACCAGGCGGCGCGACCCCAATTTTTTGTATTTCAACTGGTTGATGGCGTCGGGGGTGAGCGGCGTGCGGCCGTGGTAGACATCCACCACAACGATGTCGTGGTTGCTGTCGCGCAGCGCCTGGATGTAGTCGTAACCCGAACCAAAGGCCTGGGAATTGGCGACGTAGAGGAAATTCTCCGCCTGACCTGCGGTGGTCAGCGACTTGGGATTGGCGCGGTACGCGCCTTTCGGCCAGCGCGGCACCTGGCCCATGACTTCGTCACCGGCGACGAAGGGGATCAGGCCGCGCTTGGCGCTGCGGAAATAGAGCTTATCGATCTCGGCGGGCTTTTGCGCGTAATCCAGGTCGAACACCGGCACGCCGAAACGGATGGCGGTGTCGATGTTTTCCTCCTGGCGCTTGTGGGCGTCCAGCACCTCGGGCGGGAGTTTCTTGGGCTTTCCGTCATTGCCCTTGATGACGGGGAGCGGCCGCGACAGGCCCGTTTCCATCACCCCGTCGATGGCGCGCATGAAGGTGCGGGCAGGGAAGGCCTGGGTGTCGTCTTCGGGATTGGGCTTGGTGACCAGCCCCAGGCCGCCACGCCCGATGACGACGAAACCGGGCTTGAGAGAACGGGCGTAGGCGCTGATGTTTTGCACGAAGGCCCGCATCTCGTCGCGGAACGGAATCACTTCGACCAGCGGCGCGGTGATTTCGCCGCTGCCCGCGTCGGGGACGGCGAAGATCTGGCCCTGGATGCGCACCTGGCCGGGGGTGGCGGCGTCCTGGGCGGCGGCGGTTCCGGCCAACAGGCAGGCGGCGGCGCAGGCCGCAAGACGTTTCAGCGGGGCAGGTTTGATTCGCATGCCCCTTTTTACCCGATTTCCTTCGAAGATGGTATGCCTTGATGGCGGGTTTGATGGCGGGCGGGGAAGTCCCTTTTCATGGCCCGCCATCGGGAATAGAGTGCGGCCATGAACGCGATTCCCTTTCCCCATGTGATCATCGTCGGCAACGAAAAGGGCGGCAGCGGCAAGTCCACCACCGTCATGCATCTGGCGGTGAGCCTGCTGCGGCTCGGCAAGACGGTGACGGTGATCGACCTGGACGCGCGCCAGGGCACCATCAGCCGCTATTTCGAGAACCGCCGCCTGCATGCGGAAGACACCGGCCTGGATCTGCCCATGCCGAACTTGTTGCAGCCCCACGCCGTCGGCGACACCGCGTCGCTCAGCGAACTGGACGGCATGCTGGGCGAGGCGTTCGCCGACATGGCCGGCAGCGCCGACGTGGTCATCGTCGATACCCCCGGGGCGGATACGCCGCTGTCGCGGGTGGCGCATTCCTACGCCGACACCCTGGTGACGCCGATGAACGACAGCTTCATCGACCTGGACGTGATGGCCAAGGTCAACGCCCGCGACATGACCATCGCCCAGCCCAGCCATTACGCCGAGCTGGTGTGGCAGCAACGCATGCTGCGCGCCCAGCGGGGACAAAAGCCGTTGGATTGGATCGTCATGCGCAACCGCATGGGTCACACCGACAGCAAGAACAAGCGCGAGATCGAAAAATTGCTGGAACAGCTCGCCAAGCGCATCAGCTTCCGCATGGTGCCGGGCTTTTCCGAACGCGTCATTTTCCGCGAACTGTTCCACCAGGGGCTCACCCTCATGGACATCGCCGAGGTCGAGGGTGAACAGGCCCTCAACATGTCGCACCTGGCCGCGCGCCAGGAGGTCCGCGCCCTGGTCGAGGCCATCCGGCTGGCGTAACCGTCCGCGCCGCACTACCTTAGTCGGAGCAACGACACAGGACCGACCCGTGACCGACGACGACACCCTGCCCAGCACGCTCTCCAACGCATCCGCCGTGGATGCGTTTTTGGGCGATCTCGCCAAGACCCCGGTTGCGGCGGCGGGCGGGGGAGCCGGGCGCTTGCTGTTCGCCATGGACGCCACCGCATCGCGCGAGCAGGCCTGGGACCAGGCCGCGCGCATCCAGCACGAAATGTTCGAAAGCACCCGCGTCCAGGGCGGCTTGGCGGTGCAACTGGCGTTCTTTCGCGGGTTCGGTGAGTTCAAGGTGAGCGGCTGGCTGACGGACGCGGCCGAGGTCCACCGTCTGATGTCCGCCGTGTTTTGCCTGGCGGGCGAGACCCAGGTGGAAAAGGTGCTGAAGCACGCGCGCAACGAGGCCACGCGCTCCGGCGTGCGGGCCATGGTCTACGTCGGCGACTGCTTCGAGGAAAATCTCGATCGCGTCGGCAGGGTGGCGGGCGAATTGGGTCTGCTGGGCGTTCCCGCCTTCATGTTTCACGAAGGCCAGGACCCCCACGCCGAGCGGGCGTTCCGCCACATCGCCAAGCTCAGCGGCGGCGCGTACGCGCGCTTCGACGCCGCCAGTCCCGAAACCCTCAGGGCCCTGCTGGGCGCGGTGGCGGTGTTCGCGGCGGGCGGGGCGAAGGCGTTGGACGACTTCGCTCGCGTCCGGGGCGGGGCGGTTCTGCGCATCGCGGACCAGATGCGGGGGCGGGCCACATGATCGGCTATTTCCTGTTGGGGATCGCCCTGTTGATCGGGGTGTTGCTGGTGGGGCGTTGGTACGTCTCCGCGCCGCCCAAAACTCTGGCGAAGGGGGTGAAGTGGTTGGCGTTCGGGATCGCCGTGCTGGCCGTCCTGTGGCTGGCGGCGACGGGGCGGTTGTGGGCGGCGGTGGCGGCCCTTCCGGCCATCGCGTTGTGGTTCGCGCGGCTGTTCACCGGTCTTCGGTACATGCAGATGCTGGCCCGCCTGTTCGGCTGGGGGGGTGGCGGCGCGGGCTGGCGCACGCCGGGCTCGGGCGGCGGTCCGTCCGGTGGGCGGAGTTCCGATGTGCGCACGCGGTTCGTCGCCATGCGTCTCGACCACGCCACGGGCCATGTTTCGGGCGAGGTTCTGGAAGGCCGCTTCGCGGGCCGCGCGCTGGATACCTTGGGCGAGGCCGAACTCCTGGACCTTTACGCCGAAGCGCGCGTGGACGCCGACAGCGCGCGCGTGCTGGAAGGCTATCTGGACCGGCGCATGCCGGACTGGCGCAACCGGGAGGCGCAAACGGATGCCGATCCCGGAACCATGACCCGCGAACAGGCCTACAAGGTTTTGGGGCTGGAGCCTGGGGCCAGCCGCGACGAGATCAAGGCCGCGCACCGCCGCCTGATGGCCGCCGCCCACCCCGACCACGGCGGCAGCGACTTTCTGGCGCAACAGATCAACCGCGCCAAGGACGTGCTGCTGGGGGATTGAGGTGACAAAAACCGTCGGCTGTGGCACAAGATTTCCATGACCTTACTGGCCTTTCTGACCCACATGAGCTTCGGCGCGGTGCTGTGCGTGTTGTCGGCGGCGCTGACGTGGGTGTTGATGAAGCGGGTGCGCATCATCGACACGCCCAACGACCGCTCTTCGCATTCCGTGCCGACGCCGCGTTCGGGCGGCATCGCCATCGTCGTGGCGTTTTTCGCGGGCCTTGCGGGGCTATGGGTTTTGCGTGCGTCGGCGGCGTTGGAAGCGGACTACTTTCAGGCCTTTGCGGCATCGTCCCTGTTGATCGCGGCGGCGTCCATTTTCGACGACCTGCGCGGCATGGGGTTCAAGGCGAAGCTGATCCTGCAAACCGTGTGCGCCGTGGCGGTGATGGCCCTGGGCGTGGTGGTGACGTCGGTTCATTTGCCCGGCGTGGGGGCGGTGGAACTTGGCTGGCTGGGCTATCCGCTGACCTTGATATGGATCGTCGGGCTCACCAACGCCTTCAATTTCATGGACGGCATCGACGGCATCGCGGGGGGCACGGCGGTGGTGGCGGCGCTGTTCTTCGCCATGGTCACGTTTTCGCTGGGCAGTTCCTTCGCCTATCTGGTGTCCATCGTCATCGGTTGGAGCGCGCTGGGCTTTTTGATGTGGAACTGGCAGCCCGCGAAAATCTTCATGGGCGATTCCGGCAGCCAGTTCCTGGGCTTCGTCTTCGCCGTTCTGGCGGTGGTGGCGGGGCGGTTCGACGCTTCGCAGGTGCCGTTCCTGGTGATGCCGCTGCTGTTTTTCCATTACATCTGGGACACGGGCTATACCTTTTGGCGGCGCTGGCGGGCGGGCGAGCGCGTCACCGAGGCGCACCGCGGACACCTTTATCAATTGATGAACCGGCTGGGCGCCAGCCATGCCCGGGTGACGACGCTGTATCTGTTCCTGGGCGCGTTCCAGGGGGTGGCGGCGCTGTGGATGGTTCAGGCCCCGGGGCATGTGCGCGTCCTGGCGTTTCTCCCCTTTGCGTTTTTCCTGGCCATACTGACCGGCGTCGTGACCCGCCGGGCGCGCCGCCTGGGTTTGATCGCGTGAGCGTTGCGTTATCAAGGCCGGTATGGCACAACGAATTTCTGTATTTCAAGAGGACCACATGCAGAAGCCCGTCACCAAAGTCATCTTTCCCGTCGCCGGTTTGGGCACGCGTTTTCTTCCCGCGACCAAGGCCATCCCGAAAGAAATGCTGCCCATCGCCGATCGACCGCTGATCCAGTACGCGGTCGAGGAGGCGCGCGAGGCCGGCGTGACCGATTTCATTTTCGTCACCAATCCCCGCAACGAGAAGATCCTCCAGGCCCATTTCGCGGACAACGAAGAGTTGGAGGCGTTTCTGGCCGAGCGTGGCAAAACCGCCGAGTTGCGCGCCGTCGCCACCACCGTGATCGAGCAGAGCCGCCTCAAGTTCTGCCACCAGGATGCGCCGCTTGGCCTCGGGCACGCGGTGTGGTGCGCGCGGGAATTCATCAAGGACGAGCCGTTCGCGGTGATTCTCCCGGACGATTTGATCATGGCCCATCCGGGGTGCTTGAAGCAGATGATCGACGTCCACGCGCGGATCGGCGGCAACATCGCCGCGGTCGAGGACGTGCCCCGCGAACTGACCTACCGGTACGGCATTCTCGACGTCAGCCACGACGACGGCAAGCTGGCCTCGGCGCGCGGGCTGGTGGAAAAGCCCGATCCCGAAAAGGCGCCTTCGACGCTCAGCATCATCGGGCGCTACGTTCTGGATCAGTCGGTGTTCGAGCACCTCGACAAAATGCAGGCCGGCGCGGGCGGAGAGATCCAATTGACCGACGCCATCGCCGCATCCATGAAAACCGTTCCGTTCCATGGCTTGCGCTTCGAAGGCGAACGGTTCGATTGCGGGTCCATGGCCGGGTTCGTCGAGGCGAACGCGGCGTTCGGGTTGCGCTTGTCGTTGCACGCCGAATACCTTCGCGAACGGTTGTCGCGTCACCTGTAATCTCCTGATCCGGGGCACTCCTTTTCCTTGCCAGGGGCGGGCCCATCGCCTAAAAAACCCCGAATGCGCGCGAGGGGCGATTCCCTGGCGGACAGACCGCGCGCGCCGTAAAGACATTGGGGATTTTCCATGCATGTAGCGATGATCGGCAGCGGGTACGTCGGCCTGGTTTCCGGGGCGTGTTTTTCCGAATTCGGCGTCGACGTGGTGTGCGTCGACAAGGATCAGAGCAAGATCGACATGCTCGAAAAGGGCGTTATGCCGATTTACGAGCCGGGCCTGGACGATTTGGTGGAAAAGAACGTCAAGGCCGGGCGGCTGACATTCACCACCGATTTCGGCCCGGCCGTGAGAAACGCCGATGCCGTGTTCATCGCGGTTGGCACGCCCACCACCAAGGGCGGCGGTCACGCAGACCTCAGTTACGTCTATGCGGCGGCCAAGGAAATCGCGCAAAACATGAACGGCTATACGGTGGTGGTGAACAAATCCACCGTTCCCGTGGGCACCGGAGACGAGGTTGAACGCATCATCCGCGAAACCAATCCCGACGCCGATTTCGACGTGGTCTCCAATCCGGAGTTCCTGCGCGAAGGTTCGGCGATCGGCGATTTCACCCACCCCGACCGCGTGGTCATCGGCACCGAGTCCGAACGCGCCCGCGAAGTGATGCGCGAACTGTATCGTCCGCTGTATCTGATCGAAGCGCCGATCGTATTCACGTCGCGCACCAGCTCTGAACTGATCAAATACGCCGCCAACACCTTCCTCGCCACCAAGATCACCTTCATCAACGAAATGGCGGATCTGTGCGAAAAGGTTGGGGCGGACGTCCACGACGTCGCCAAGGGCATCGGGTTGGACGGCCGCATCGGCAAGAAGTTCCTGCACGCCGGCCCCGGTTACGGCGGGTCGTGCTTCCCCAAGGACACCCTGGCCCTGGTGCACACCGCGCGCGACGTCGGCGCGCCGCTGCGCATCGTCGAGGCGGTGGTGGACATCAACGACAAGCGCAAGAAGGCCATGGCCAGCCGCGTGATCGCGGCGTGCGGCGGGTCCGTCGCGGGAAAGACCATCGCGGTTCTGGGCGTGACCTTCAAGCCCAACACCGACGACATGCGCGACGCGCCCAGCCTGGACATCATCCCGGCCCTCTTGGAGGACGACGCCACCGTGCGCGCATACGATCCCGAGGGGATGGAAGAGGCCAAAAAGCTGCTGGGCGACGTGGAATGGTGCAAGGACGCCTATTCGACCATGAATGGCGCGGACGCCTTGGTGATCATCACCGAATGGAACGCGTTCCGCGGGCTGGATCTGGACCGGGTGAAATCGTTGCTCAAGTCGCCGATCATGGTGGACCTGCGCAACATCTACGAACCCGAAGAAATGGCGGAGTCCGGATTCCAATACCATTGCATCGGTCGGGGAACGGCCGGCGCGTAGGTGCCGTCAGCTCGAACATCCAACCGACCCCCGACGCCTTTGTGACGGGTCTTGCGCAGGGTGCCGGTGGCCTTGATCCAACCGAAGCTCTCCTCGATACGGCAGGGCGGAGGCGAAGGCCGCCACGTCATAGGCCTTGTCCACGCCGAGCGTGATCCGATCCGCCGCCGCCCCGGCCGGTGGGCACCCACGCCCCGAACGAACGCTTGGCGGACTCGTTGGTCAAGACCACGGACTTCACCGGCATCAAGCGCTACACCGACGACGTTTTGAAGAACGGCGGAACCGAGGGCCGCGCGGAGATCGGCGATCTGATCCAAAAGGTGGACAAGCGCATGCCCGGTCACGGCCAGAAACTGGCCAAGGTCATCGGGTACCTCATCCTCGATGACTGATCAGGCGAAATGGCAATTTTCAGGCAACAGGTTGACCTGACAGGCGCGCGTGAGGAACTTTGCGTCTTTGACGCCGACTTGCACGTCCGCCGCACCTTGAACGATCAGCACGGGGCATATTCGGCCGCAGGATTGACCGATGAATGCACCACACATGGTCTGCGTTACACGGCGGCGACCATTTTGCGTGAATTGGGATGTGAGTGGCCTATGATCGCATCGATCACAGGGCATGAAACAGCCGAGATGGCCCGGAAATACTCTGAGAAGAAACGCTTTGCCAGCATGGCCGTTGCTCGACTGGATGAGGCGAGGAATGGACAGAAAGGGAACGAAAATCAGGGGTAAGTGTAAACATGTAACCCGACACTTAGAACTGGAGTGACGCCGGACTATACCGGACAACGGGGGATAACCCCGGACGGCCCGGTTATCAACGGTTTCCGGCTGACGCGCCCGACAAATCGGGCATTTCTCAAAAATCGCGCAGACGACAGATAGAAACCAAACGACAGATGGTTTTGGAGTTTTTGTGGTGGCTAAAGCTCACCCTTTTTAGCCCGGCCATACAGGGTCTTTAAATATCGCTTAGCCGCCTCATACTTCGACGCTGGCAGGGCGTGGTATGTGTTCACTTTAAAGTTCCGTTGGAAGCGTTTCCATACCGCCGCGTGTGTTGCCGTTTGCCCTGATCCTTTGGCGGCTCCGACAATTCCATCAACAAAATCCTTCAGCCTTTGTTTTTGTGCCGGCGATAACTCACCACCCGTTGGGTCAATTTCTGTTCTATTAATAATGCGATGAGTGTTTATCACATTGATCGTGGTGTTATCTCCTATAGCGACATTGCCTTTTCCATGAATGGAAACAACATTTCTATATTGGTTGCCTCTTTTCTTTTTGTTGCTACCCTTGGTTAAGGCGTTGCGCAAGCGCGTCACTTTGGAGTTTTCATCATCCATTTAAGTACCCCCTATTTTTATTAAGATGCTACACGCAGTAGGCGAACAACATTGTTGTGATAACTTTCCTGCGAAGTTCCGGTGGGCCGCTCTTCGATCATCTCGTAGGCCATAACGATGACCTCAGCCTTCTTGCTGGGAGACATCTTACGGTCCGCGTTGCTTAGCCAATCCTCAATCAATCTGATGACATCAGTGAGAAGCGCCAGATCGATCTTTGATAAAGCTGCCCCTGTCACCGGCGCGTCTTTTTCCGGCTCCTCTCCTGTGGCCAGCCAATCCATTGAAACCCCGGCGGCGCTGGCCAAATGCTGAAGGCCAAAAAAACTTGGCCTCGCCCTTCCGTCGCGCCATTGAGCCAAAGATTCATCTGACACCCCAACGATCCTAGCCGCCGCTTTCAGGCCGCCCACACCCTCGATCGCCTGAGCTATCCTAGTTCCAAGTTCGGGCGTGTAACCTGGAACTCCAGTTCCAGGTTTGCGAGCGAGTTCCGACTTGTCCATTTTCCTTATCATATCAGTCACTTAGTAGGCAAATCGGCCTTATCCCCTATTTAATTAAGGTGGAACCAACTTTTCTTGTTGATGACCAAGTTTTATCGGCCTATGTTTATCCAAGAACAGACATTCAACACCCAACGAAAACCGACCTAGCGGGGTCGGCTTCGACGACGGAATAGGCGAGATGGCGCGACAGTCCAAAGACAAGTCTCCCGAGGAGATCATGTTCCTTCTGAACCGAGCCGGTTGGACCTTCATGGAGGTGGATCGGGCTTTCGAACTTGCGCCCAGCACCGCCTCTAAGGCGGCGGGGTATCCCCACCTCAATGGCGAGCTGGCGATCGCGAAAGCCCTGAAGACTTCCCCCAGCCAGATCTGGCCCAGCCGGTTCGATGCGTCGGGAAAACGCCTCAAGCCCCAGCCGTCTCAAAACTATAAGCCGCGCCGCCGCATCCGTCACTGTCAAAAAAGGAGAGCCGCGTGAACATGGACTGGAACGCCCCCATCCCCCGCGACGTGTTCATGGAGCACTTCGCCCAACAGTTCGCCGACCTAGGGCTGACACCAGGCCAAGTCTCGGCCCTCATAATGGTCGCCGCTCTCATGACCATCGGCAACTTTGACGGCATGATCAAGTCGATCGCCGACGCTCTCGAAGATCCTCGAGGTGACGAATGCCGGCGTTGACCGCAACCCGCACCGGCTCGTTGGCTTTGGGATTGTCCAGCCACCCCTGCATTGTGGCGATGACATCATCGACCGTTACGGCCTCCTTGCGCTCAAGGTTCTCTAGGACGGCCCTTGCTATCGCCTGCGGTGCCAAGGACTCGAAGCCCTTCTCGTGCTTGTCGCCGAACGACAGCAAAACATCTTCCATCTTCACGATTTCCCTCCTCGGTTGTTTGGCGACATCGAGTGTAGGGGAAAGCGGCGACGGCGTCACCGGGCACCTCCCCTCGGTGGCGACCGTCGCCGTTCCTTTTCAAGGAGCGTTCAAAAGGAACGGCGACGGGCACCTCCCCTCGGTGGCGACCGTCGCCGTTCCTTTTCAAGGAGCGTTCA
>JADGBG010000069.1:10958-14972 GCA_015231605.1 Alphaproteobacteria bacterium
CAGAACAGGCGCTGATCGATCCCGCCACAGTGGTCGTTTCCGAACGCCTGCGCATGGTCGACGAGGCCTGGGTCGAGGCGATCGCGGCGTCGATCGAGCAGAAAGGCCAGGACACGCCGATCCAGGTTCGCCGCAACGGCGGCGGAAAGTTGCACCTGGTCGCCGGCGCGCACCGGTTGGAGGCCTGCAAGCGGATCGGTGTTGAGGTTCGTGCCGAGATCATCGTTTGCACTGAGCTGGAAGCGCGCTTGATCGAGATCGATGAGAACCTGTTTCGGCGCGAGCTTGGTGCCCTGGATCGGGCGGTATTCCTGGCCGAGCGCAAGAAGGTTTATCTGGAGATGTTCCCGGAGACCAAGAAGGGCGCGCATGGTGGACGGGGCGGCAAGAAGAATGAAAACGACACAATGTCGTTTTCAAAACAGACCGCCAAGCGGATCAACCTGTCGGCCCGTTCCGTCGAACGCGCGATCAGCATTGCCGAAAACATCCCCGCCGACGTCCGCAAACGACTGATCGGCACCAAGATCGCCGAGAAACAGGCCGATCTTCTGTATCTGGCAAGCCTTGATCCTTCCACCCAGCGCAAGGCCGTCACCCTGGTCTGTGAAGGGTCGGCGAAGACCCTCAAAGCCGCCGCCGCCAAGGTTTTAGGGACCGAAGAGCCGGACCATCCGGAAAACAAGCCCTGGGAGCGGCTGATGACCGCCTGGACCAAGGCTCCCGACGCGGTGAAGGCGGCGTTTGTCGCCACGTTGCGCGAGACCGGCGAGTTGGATGATCTGCTGTCGCGGACGGGAGAGGTCTGACATGGTACGGCAGCGGACCGATAAGATGACGCTTGACATTCTGGAGGACTGGACCCCTCCGGAAGTGGTGAAGCGTTACCAGGAAGAGCGCGTTCGCACCTCGACGCTGCGCGCAAAAATCGCCCGCGCCGTCGCCGAAACCCTGCACGACAGCGAAAACAGCCGCGACGACATCGCCACCGCCATGAGCGAATGGCTGGGCGAAGACGTCACGAAGAACATGCTCAACAACTACGCCTCGGAAGCGCAGGAGGATCACACCATCCCCTATCTGCGGCTGCTGGCGTTGGTCCAGGTCACCGGCGACGTCCGGCTTCTGCAGGTCGGCGCCGAGATGTTCGGACACGTGGTCGCCGACGCGAAATACCTCGACTGGATCCGCGTCGGCATGGAGGCCGACCTCAGAGACCAGGCGACCACCATTGCCGAGGAGCGGACGAAGGAGTTTGACCTTGCTCTTCGGAACGCCAGGAAGCGGGGGGTGTGATGAGAGAGTGGTACACCAACGCCGAATTTGCGGACCTAAACCTTCCGGGCTTCCCCAACACGCAGCGCGGCGTTCTCAAATGGTTTGATCTGCGCGACCTCGACGCCCGTTTCCCGAACAAGGTTCGTCGCCGCAAAGGTCGCGGCGGGGGCGTTGAGCGCCATATCACGATGCTGCCCGCCGAGGCGCAACGATACCTGACGATCAAGCATCTGAAGATCGCCGAGGCCCCGGTGATGCCCGAGCCCTTCTCGGGCGCCCGTGATATCCCGGCCCCACCCGTCGGCGAGCGCGGAGAGTTGCGCCGCGATGCGATCCTGCTGATCCTGAACTTCTGGGACATCTTCCGCAGCCGTTTCAGCGGCCCGGTCGAGACGGCCCGCCACATGTTCGTCACCATGTATCGCAACGGCAAAATCGACGGCATCCCGGACTGGGTCACCGAGGCCCTGAAGTCGGAAAACGGCCGGGTGCGCGGCGCCTGCGTGAACACGCTGCGCAGCTGGGAGGAGATGCGGTCCGAGCACATGTTCACCGAGCTGGCCGGCAATTACGGGAACCGCAAGGGCACCGGCGTTCTCGACGCCGCCGAGGATGGACAGGTCGCCCAGCGGATCGCGGCGTTCCTGGTCAAACAGCCGCACCTGACGGCGGATCACATCCGCGACCTGGTGCGCGACGAGTTCGGCGAGACACTGGAGATCGGCGGCAAGCATAAGCCGGTGCCGTCCTTGCGCACCTTCGAGCGCTTTATCTCGACCTGGCGCCAGGATCACCAGGAAAGCCTGATGAAGCTGACCGATCCGGACGCCTGGAAGAACAAGAAGCGCTTCAGCGGCACCAACATGAACCACTGGGTGTCGCGCCCCAACCAGCTGTGGGAGATCGACGCCAGCCCGGCCGACGTGCTGCTGACCGATGGCCGCTATTCCATCTACGCCGTGATCGACATCTACACCCGGCGCATGATGGTCACGGTCACCAAGACGCCGAAGACGGCGGCGGTGCTGGCCTTGCTGCGCCGCGCCATCCTGGCCTGGGGCGTTCCCGAGATCCTGCGCACCGACAACGGCTCGGACTTCATCAGCCACGAGTTCAAGCGCGCCTTGTCCGCCCTGGCCATCCACCAGGACATCACCGATCCGTTCAGCCCGGAGCAGAAGGGCACGGTCGAGCGCGCCATCGGCACCTTGCAGCGCGGCATCATGCCCCTGCTGCCGGGCTTCGTCGGCCACAACGTCTCCGACCGCAAAAAGATCGAGGCGCGCAAGAGCTTCGCGCAGCGCCTGGGCGAGTCCGACGAAAAGGCCTTTTGCGTCGAGCTGACCCACGAGGAGCTGCAGGCCAAGGTCGATCACTGGCTGCTGGCCAAGTACGAGCACAAGGGACATGGCGGCCTGAAAGGCAAGACGCCGTTCGAGATGATCGCCGCCTGGAAGGGGCCGATCCGCACCATCGAGAACGAACGCGCGCTGGACGTCATGCTGGCGCCGATCGCGGGCAAGGACGGCTTCCGCACGGTCACCAAGTTCGGCATCGCGCTGGACAAGGCGCATTTCATCCACCCGGCCCTGGTGCCGGGCGATCGGGTGTTCTGCCGCCACGATCCGGACGATATGGGCCGGATCTACGTCTACTCGGAGGACGGGCGCGACTTCCTTTGCATCGCCGAGTGCCCGGAACGGATCGGCGTGGACCCCGGCGAGGCGGTTCGCGCGGTTCGCGATGCGCAAACCCAGCGCATCCGCGAAGAGGCCGATCCGTTGATGCGCGACATCCGCGCCATGAAGCCCCGCGACATGATCGACGGCGTCCTGCGCGTCGCCGACAAGAACACCGCGTCCTTGACGGTATTCCCGAAGCCCACCGAAGCCTACACGACGCCCGAACTGGACGCAGCAAACGAGGTGTTGAAGGTCACGGCCGGCCCGAAAGCGCCGGATGCCCGCGAGTTCACCGAGGCCGAGGCCCGGATGCACGAGGAGATCGTCGCGGATCTGCACGCCGAGCGCCGCAAGCGGGTGGCGCCGGGCGACGACCCGGAGCTGTCACGGTTCAAATACGCGATCGAGCTACAGCAGACCATGCAGGACGGCAAACACGTCCCCAGCGACGAGATGAAGTGGCTGGTCGATTACCAGAACACGCCGGAATACCGGTCGCTGCTGGGCATGTACGAGGATTTCGGAGATCGGCTGTTCGTCTGACCCGAAAAGAGTGCGGCCCTACCCCTAAGGCTTCCAACCAGGGCAGGACCGCTAGACAAGTAGGAGGTAAATTTGACCCAAGACACGGAAAACGTCAACAGCATCGCGCCGTTGAAAAACGTCACGCTGATGAATGCGCTGGTCGAGCGTGTGATGAACCGCTCGCCCGGCCTGCCCGGAATGGCCACGTTCCACGGCTTTTCGGGCTACGGAAAGACCTCGGCCGCGACCTATGTCGCGACCAAGTACCGCTGCTATCACATCCAGGTCAAAAGCGTCTGGACGCAGAAGCACCTGTGCGAAATGACCCTGCTGGCGCTGGGCATCCAGCCGGCGCGGACGATCCCCAAGATGGTCGACCAGATCGGGAGTGAGCTGGCCCTTTCCGGCCGGCCGCTGCTGGTCGATGAAGCGGATTTCCTGGTGCAAAAACGCATGATCGAGGTGGTACGGGATATCTACGAGTCGAGCGCCGCCGCCATCATCCTGATCGGCGAGGAACACTTGCCCA
>JADGBG010000070.1:0-7838 GCA_015231605.1 Alphaproteobacteria bacterium
GGTGACGTCCGGCCAGCCGGTGCAGGCCGGCGAGGTGATCGTGATGTTGGAGGCCATGAAAATGGAAACCGAAGTCCGCGCCATCAAGTCCGGAACCGTCAGCGCCGTTCATGTCCATGAAGGCGACAGCGTACAATCGGGCGACCCGCTCATCACCATCGCTTGACGCAAAGGTCCATACCTCATGGAAATGTCCGGTTTGACCACCCTATGGCAAAGCACGGGCCTGGCCGCCTTCACTTGGGGGCAGGCGGTGATGATCGGCATCGGCTTCGCGCTGATCTATCTCGCCATCGTCAAGAAGTTCGAGCCGCTTTTGCTGGTGCCGATCGGCTTCGGCGGGATTCTCTCGAACATTCCCAACGCCGGCATCGCCGTCGCGGCGGCCGTGCCGGGCGAACCGGCGGGGATGCTCTATTACGTCTATGAGGTCGGCATCCATTCCGGCGTGTTCCCGTTGATCATCTTCATGGGCGTGGGCGCGCTGACCGATTTCGGCCCGTTGATCGCCCGGCCCAGCACCATCTTTTTGGGCGCGGCGGCGCAGTTCGGCATCTTCGTCTCGCTGATCGGCGCGCTGGCCATGAACATCATTCCGGGGATCGAATTCTCGCTGGCCGACGCCGCCGCCATCGGCATCATCGGCGGCGCGGACGGCCCCACGGCGATCTTCCTGTCCTCGCGCCTGGCCCCCGATCTGATGGGGGCTATCGCGGTGGCGGCGTATTCCTACATGGCGCTGGTGCCGATCATCCAGCCGCCGATCATGAAGGCGCTCACCACGCCAGAGGAACGCGCCATCGTCATGACCCAGCTGCGCCCGGTGTCGCGCGCGGAAAAGATCATGTTTCCGATCACCGTGCTGACGCTGACGGCGCTGTTCCTGCCGTCCGCCGTGCCGCTGATCGGCGCGCTGACGTTCGGCAACCTGTTGCGCGAAAGCGGCGTGGTGGAGCGGTTGTCCAAGACCGCGCAGAACGAACTGATCAACATCGTCACCATCTTTTTGGGACTCGGCGTCGGCACCAAGCTGGCGGCGGACAAGTTTCTCAGCCCTGAAACCTTGGGCATTCTGGTGCTGGGCCTGTGCGCGTTCGCCATCGGCACCGCGACCGGCGTGTTGATGGGCAAGGTGATGAACCGCATGACCGGCGGCAAGATCAATCCGCTGATCGGCGCGGCCGGGGTGTCCGCCGTGCCCATGGCGGCGCGCGTGGTCAACAAGGTGGGGCTGGAAGCGGACCACCACAACTTCCTGCTGATGCACGCCATGGGCCCCAACGTGGCCGGGGTGATCGGCTCGGCGGTGGCGGCGGGCGTGTTGCTGGCGGTGATCGGCGGCTAACCGCGTCCCCGGGCCGGGAACATGGAAAAAAGGCGTCCAGCCGATGCGGGACGCCTTTTTTGTTGGCGGATCGGTTTGCGCTCAGGCTTTCTTGGCGCGTTCCAGCAGGCTCTTGCACAAAAGCACGAAAAACGGCTCCTGACGGAACAGTTTTTCCTTGGTTTCCGGGCTGTGCAGCAGGTAGTCGAGAATGCCCCGGCTGCGCCGGGCCTGGTCTTCGTCCACCTCCTGGCCCTCGGCCTTGTCGCGGATGTAGGTGACCAGAAATTCGATGATGACGCGGGTTTCCATGTCCACGCTTTCCATCATGCGCCGCACCGCGAGGCGCGACAGGGCGACGCACACGGTCTGTTCCTGGGCGATGGCGGTGGCGACACGTTCCATGTCGGAAATGACGGCCAGCTCGCCGATGATCTCGCCCGGTCCGGCGTCGCCCAGGTCGTGCCGGGGGCCTTCGCCGGCGCGCGTGATATGGACCTTTCCGGCCTTGATGATGAAAGCCTCGGCGCCCCGCTCTCCCTCGCGGAATAGGGCCTCGCCCTTGTCGAACAGGCGGTACCACGCCAAGTGTTCCGGTTCGTAATGCCCCTCGTGCCCGTGAACGTGGACGGGCGGGCCGTTGAAACCGATGGTGAAGTCGTCGTTGGGCATAAGGTCCCCCTTGGCGTTCGCCAATGATCGTCAGCGTTAAATCATACGCCCGGATTCGCCTTGATTGAAGCAAAAACTGCCGTGTTCAGTACGGCTTGGCCCTTGTATAGGTGCCGGTGGTCGACAGGTTCATGCGCACCTTGGCGCGCAGGTTGAAAGCGCGGTTGTTGACGTTGAGAAACCTATCGTCGCCCACCGCCTCGGCGAAATCGGCCTGGGCGAGGAACGCCGTCGGTTCGTCCGTCACGCCCCGGCGGTAGAAGTCGACGCCGTGACCCGCCAGCTCATGGACCAGGATGGCGGCCACGTCATAGGCGTTGAACATGTCTTCCATCAACAGCAGGGTCGATGACACCAAAACGGCGAATTGGTCCCGTTCGGCGAGCGCCACGAACGCGCCGAAGGCGAGCCCGCCGTCCTTGGGGCAGAAATTGTCGATGGCGATGTAGCCGTGGCGTTCCCGGATCACCCGCTGGATGGCGGCGAAGGTGCCGGGGGTCGCGCGCTCGATCACGTCGAGAGCTTCGGCCAAGCGGCGGAAATAGAGCGGGTTGTTGTCCTTGCCGGTCCTCACCGGGGTCGAGTGGTAGGGACTGCCGACGATGGTGACGCCCTTGTGGACGAGGAACGGCGAGCGCTCGCCCGGCAACAGTTCGTGTTTGTCCTTGGCCAACGTCTTGCAGCCGCCGAAAAAATTCACGCCGGGTTGGATGAGATCGACGCCCTCCAGATACAGCTTGCGCGACAGGTCCAAGGGCAGGTGAGCGTAGGCCTCGCCGCCGCGCGCCGCGAACGCGCGGGCGAACTCCCGGTCCAGACGTTCGCCCACGCTGTCCACGGCCATGGCCGGGATCGCCGTCAAGGCGAGGCCGAGCGTCACGCCCACGCACAGGGCTGTTCCAACGCGTCTCTTCATGCAATTAGCCTAACAAAACCGCCGCCGGGGGTCTACAGCGGCTCGGGCCGGGAAAGCTGCGCGCGGAGTGCCATGGGGTCGGCGACGTGGATGTCGCGGCCTTCCGAACTCACCCCGTGTTCGCCCAGGCGGGCCAGCAGGCGCGACAGGCTTTCCGGGGTGATGCCCAGCTTGCGCGCCAGGACCGCCTTGTCCATGTCGAGGCGCACGGTGAAGGCGGCCATCTGGTCCGGGGGGGCCTCGCCCAGCAAAAAGCTCATCAGGCGTTGGGCCGGGGTTTCCATTTTCAGGCTGTCCAACTGTGCCGACAGCGTGCGTTCCCAACGCGCCAGGGATCCCAACATGGCCACGGCGGCGCCCTTGCAGGACTTGAGCCGGCGTAGGAAACTGTCCACGGGAATGGAGAGAATGCGCGAGCCGGGCGCGTATTCGGCGGTGGCGGGGTATTGTTTGTACAGGAACATGGCCGCCTCGGCGAACGTGGCGACGGGGGAGAGCGTTTCGATCACCGCCTGACTGCCGTCTTCGCGGTAGATGGAAATCACCACTTGGCCTTCCAGCAGGACGAAAAAATGCTCCGCCGGGTCGTTTTGGCTGAACAGCAGGCCGGACGCCGGGGAGACCATGACGGAGGCGTCCTTGAGCAGGTCGTCCACCATCGCCCCGCTCAGTTCCGCGAACAGCGGCGCGGCGGCGGCGCGCGCCAGGTCCTGGGGCGTGGCCAGCCGAACGGCCAGGGACGCGTCGCCGGGTTTTCCGGACTTAGGCATCGCCCCCCTCCAGCAGGACCGAAAGCCGGCCCGGGTCGGGGATGCGCACGACCTTGCCCCGCACTTCGACGCCCGTGGCCCGCAGGTGATTCAGCGCCCGCGACAGGCTTTCCGGGGCCAAGCCCAGGAAAGACGCCAGATCCTTCTTGTCCTGGGTCAGTCGGAATTCTCCCGACCGCTCGCTTTGGTCGAGCCGTTCCAGAAGGTGCGCCGCCACCCGCTGCACCGCCTTTTGCGACTTGAGGGCATGAATTTGCTTGAACAAGCCATGCAGGCGCTGGCTCATGCACGACAACAGGGACATTTGCAGATCCCAATCGTCGAACAGCAATTGGATCATCCGGTCGCGGGGGATGGCCAGGGTTTCCAGCGGCGCCAGGGCGACGCAGTCGTGATCGCTCGGATGGTCGAGCAGCGCTTCCGCGAGGCCGACGAATTCATTGGGGCCCAGCAGGTTCACCAGGCGCGGCTTTTGCGCTGGACCTTCCCCGTACAGGCCCACCTGGCCGCTGACGATCAGATGCAGCGTCCCGGACCTTTCCCCCCGCGTGGACAGGGTCGCCCCCCGGGGGTGGCCCTCCTCGCTCCCCAGCGCGATCAGCTTGTCCAGGCTGCTGTTCGGGCACGCGGCGAAGATCGGCGACATGGACAGTCTATCGGTGATGACGGCGTAGTTCATAGTCCCCACTTTGCTCACGTTTTCCCCAATACGTAAGTCCCCAATCCCGTCAAGTCCGGGACGATCTCCGTGCCGGGCGGGAACAGGTTTTCGCCGCCTTGCGGCACGCGCCCCAAAAACCGCAGTCCCGTCTCCCGCGCGGCGTTGTAGTCGGTCATGGCGTCGCCGACGAACAGCGTCCGCCCGCGTTCCAGACCCGCCTCCGCCAAGATGGCGTCGATGATGGCGGGCTTGAGGCGCGGCGATCCGAACACCCCGTCAAAATACCCTTCCCAGCCCTTGGCGGCAACGATGCGTTTGAGTTCGTCCTCGGGCGTGCCGGACACCACGTACAGGCCCATGCGACCCGTGTGGGAGTCCAGGAACTCCAGCGCCCCGGCGACCGCGGGGGCGGCCACCACCTGATCCTCGACGATGTCGCCGTAGCGTTGCACCCAGCGGGCATGCTCGTCGTCGCTCAGATCAACGCCCAGGAAATCCTTGTGGTATTTGCGGATCTTCAGCACCCGCGACAGGCCCGCGTGCAGCGTGTGGTGCGCCACGCAGCGTTGCACCACGGCGTCGCCGAATTCAGCGTAGAGGATGCGAAACGCGTCGGTCTTGATGTCGCCGGATTCCGCCAGAACCCCGTCAAAATCGAAAAAGACGGCATCGAACAGCATGCTATCCATCCTTGTTTTCGGCCCACTTCCGGGTCGCCTCGTCGTCGCTGGCCTTGGCCTCGACCCAGCGCGCTCCGTCGGCGCTTTCCTCTTTTTTCCAGAACGGCGCCTTGGTCTTCAGCCAATCCATGAGGAAGCGGCAGGCCTCGAACGCGGCGTCGCGGTGCGCGGACGCGCACGCCACCAGGACGATCCGATCGCCAGGCTCCAAACGTCCGTAACGGTGGATCACCAGGGTGGCGTCGAGCGGCCAGCGCCGGCGCGCCTCGGCCGCGATGGCCTCCAACTGGCGTTCGGTCATGCCGGGGTAGTGTTCCAGGGTCATGGCGTGAACCGCGCCGTCGCCGGCGAAGTCGCGCACCAGGCCGACGAAGCTGCACACCCCGCCGATGGCGGTGTTGCCGACGGTGAGCTGGGCGATTTCCGCGCCGGGATCGAAATCGTGCTCCTGGACCCGGATCATGCGCGCCTCACCCTCCCGTAACCGGGGGAAAGAAGGCGACCTCGTCCCGGTCCGTCACGGGATGCGCGCCGTCCACGTGGTCCTGGTTGACCGCGCAGCGCACCACGGCCTCATCCGTGAACGCCTCGGCGAAGCCGGGCCCGCGGCCCTTCATCCACGCCACCAGACCGGCCACGTCGGTGACGCCGTCGGGAAGATGGATGTCTTCTTCGCTCACGCCGGTCTTTTCCTTGAGCCACGCGAAATACAGAATCTTCACGACATCATCTCCCCGAACGGGATGAAGTCGACCGGTTGGCCTTCCTCCACCCGCGCCAAATCCTCCGGCAGTTCGATCAGGCCGTCGGACGCCACCATGGACGTCAGCACGCCCGAACCCTGATGCGGGTGGCGATGCGCCGCCGGCGCGCCGTCCGGTCCGGGCTTGAGGCTGGCGCGCAGCCATTCCCGCCGTCCGGGCTTCTTGGTCAGGGAAAAGGCCGCCGGGACCTTGAAGTGGATCGGGTCCACGTCCGTGCGGCCCGCGAGCGTCAGGATCAGCGGCCGCGCGATGCGCAGGAACGTCACCATCGCCGCCACCGGATTGCCGGGCAGGCCGACGAACGCGGTGTCCACCACCCGGCCCAGCGCCATGGGACGGCCCGGCTTGATGGCGAGCCGCCAGAAATCGATGCTGCCCAGGCTCTCCACCACATGGGTGATGTGGTCTTCCTCGCCCAGGCTGACGCCGCCGGACGTCAAGATCACGTCGTGGCCCGGGGCCGCGTCGTGCAGCGCCGAGCGGATTTCCGCGACATGGTCGGACAGGATGCCGAGATCCGTCACCTCGCACCCCAGGCCCTTCAGCAACGCGCCGATGGAATAACGGTTGGCGTCGTAGATCGCGCCCGGCCCGGCGTCGTCGAATTCCGGGTCGCGCACCTCGTCGCCGGTGGAAAACACCGCCGCGCGCAGGCGCTGGTAGACCTTGATCCGCCCCAGGCCGACGGAGGCCGCCAACCCGATTTCCTGGGCGCGCAGCCGCCGCCCGGCCGGAATGACGATGGCCCCGGTCTTGACGTCCTCGCCCCGTTTGCGCCGGTTCGCGCCCGCCTTGAGCCCGGCCGGGATGACCACGCTTTCGCCGTCGATCCGCACGTCCTCCTGCATCACCACGGTGTCCATGCCGTCCGGCATGGGCGCGCCGGTGAAGATGCGCATGGCCTCGCCCGGCCGCGCGGCGCGGCCCAACGGATGGCCGGCGGCGATGCGTTCGGTCACCGGCAGGCGGGTTTCCCCGTCCGCGTTCAGGTCGGCGGCCATGACGGCGAAACCGTCCACGGCGGAATTGTCGTGCGGCGGAACGTCGCGGGGCGCGATGACGTCTTCGGCCAAGACCCGGCCCAAGGCGTCGCGCAACGCCACCGTTTCCGTGCCCACCACCCGGTGCGCCCGGGACTTGAGGATCGCCAGGCCTTCGGCGAACGGAATCATCTCATCGCCGACCTTGAAGCAGTCGTTTTGCAACCCGCTCATCTCATTCGGTTCCCTTTTCGGCGGCGGCGTCCGATTCGGCGATGTGGCGCAGTCCCGCCCGCAGGTAGTCGTAGCCGGTCACGATGGTGATCACGGCGGCGATCCAGAGGCCATACATGCCGATTTCCCAGGTGGTGGCGAAACCGAAGTCCGGCCCCTCCGCGCCCACGATCAGGAAGCCCAGCGCCAGCATCTGGATGGCGGTCTTCCATTTGGCGAGCAGGCTGACCGGCAGGCCGACGCGGGCCTCGGCCAAAAATTCGCGCAGACCCGACACCAGGATTTCGCGGCACAGAATCACGGCCGCGGGCAGGATGTGCACGGCGGAGACGCTTTCCACCCCCACCAGCATGAACAACACCCCCGCCACCAGAAGCTTGTCGGCGATGGGGTCCAAAAACCGGCCGAACGCCGATTGCTGATGCCACGCGCGCGCCAGGTAGCCGTCGAAGAAGTCGGTGACGCAGGCGTAGGTATAGGCGGAAAACGCCAGCCAGTTGCCCCACGGTCCGCCCCAGTAGATGAATCCCAGCACCACGGGAATGACGAGAATGCGCGAAACCGTCAGGACGTTGGGGATGTTGAGAACCATGGATGCAGCCGGTCTTTTCCGCCGTTCGGGGTGGGAGGGTCGGGGCATTCTAGCGCGCTACGGCTCGGGATGAAACCAATCATAAATGCGCTTGGCGATGGATTTTGAAATTCCCTCGACCGCCTCCAGGTCCGCCAGGCCCGCGTCCTCCACCGCCTTGGCGGATCCGAAATGGTGCAGCAGCGCCTTCTTGCGTTTCGCGCCGATGGACGGGATTTCGTCCAGCCGCGCGGTCCGCTGCGCCT
>JADGBG010000070.1:7891-14775 GCA_015231605.1 Alphaproteobacteria bacterium
GTTCGTGCAGCGCCTTGGGCTCGCGCCCCGGCAGGAACAGGCGTTCGCGCCCGGCGTTGCGGTCCGGGCCCTTGGCCACGCCGGCGACGGTGACGCCGTCGATGCCGAGTTCCTCCAGAACCTCCAGCGCGACGCCCAGCTGGCCGCGCCCGCCGTCGATCAGCACCAGGTCGGGCCAGTCGGCGCGGCCTTCGGTCTCGTCCCTCAGCGCGCCCTGGAAGCGCCGGGTGAGGACTTCGCGCATCATCGCGTAGTCGTCGCCGGGGCTGTAGCCGTCCGCGCCGGCTTCGGCATTCCTGGCGCCCCGGATGTTGAACTTGCGGTACGCGTTCTTGCGAAAGCCCTCCGGCCCGGCGACGATCATCGCGCCGATGGCGTTGGTTCCGGAAACGTGGGAGTTGTCGTAGACCTCGATTCGTTCCGGAGGATGGTCGAGGCCGAACAGCGCGGCCATTTCGTCCAGCATCTTTTCCTGGGTGGCGTGATCGGCGGAGCGGCGCGCCAACGCATCGCGGGCGTTGTCCGCGGCGTGCGTCACCAGACCGGCGCGATCGCCCCGGGTGGGACGGCCGAGGCGCACCGTGCGCCCGGCGCGCACCGACAAGGCGTCGGCCACCAGCTCGGGGTGCGGGACGGCGTGGCTCAGCAGGATTTCGCGGGGCGGCATGTGCTGGGCGTAGAACTGGCCGAGGAAGGCTTCCAGAACCTCCGCCTCGTCCTCGTCCTTGGCCTGGGCCGGGAAGTACGCGCGGTTGCCGAAATTGCGCCCGCCGCGAAAGAAGAACACCTGCACGCAGGTCAATCCGCCCTTCGCCGCCAGCGCCACCACGTCGGCGTCCTGGACCGCGCCGGGGTTGATGTCCTGGTGCTGCTGGATGCGCGTCAGGGCGCGGATGCGGTCGCGCAGTTCGGCGGCGGTCTCGAAATCCAGCGCGTCGCTGGCCGATTGCATTTCGGCGGCCAGGCGCTTCTGGATGTCCTGGCTCTTGCCGCGCAGGAATTGGCGCGCCTCGTCCACCAGCCGGGCGTAGGCCGCCGGATCAACGACGCCCTCCACGCACGGACCCGAACAGCGCTTGATTTGATGCAAAAGACACGGCCGGGTGCGGTTGGCGAAGACGGTGTCGGTGCAGGTGCGCAGCAGAAATGCGCGTTGCAGGATGGTGAGCGTCTCGTTCACCGCCCACACGCTGGCGAAGGGGCCGAAGTATTCGCCGTCCGTCTTGCGCGCGCCGCGGTGCTTGACCACGCGGGGGAAAGGGTGGTCGGAGGTCAGCAGGATTTCCGGGAAACTCTTGTCGTCGCGCAGCAAGATGTTGTAGCGCGGCGCCAGCTTCTTGATCAGGTTGGCCTCCAGCAGCAACGCCTCGGCCTCGGTGTGGGTGGTGACGAATTCCATGGCGCGGGTCTGCGCCACCATGGAACGGATGCGCGGCCCCAGCCGTTCGGGCTTGGTGTAGCTGGCCACCCGCTTCTTCAGGTTCTTGGCCTTGCCGACGTAGAGAACCCGCCCGCCGTCGCCCAGCATGCGGTAAACGCCGGGCTTGGCCGGAAGCGTCTTCAGATGAGCGGCGATGACGTCCGCGCCCATCGCCCGGCGGTCCGATTCGGGGCCGGAGTCGGGCGTGGGCGGGGAGGATTTTTCAGCAAGCGTCATGGCCGCAATTTAGGCCCAACGCCCCCCCGGCGCAAAGCTTTCTCGTGCTTTCAAATGGTTGGCCGGGACGGATCAACAACCGCGTAAACGAATTGTTAATCTATCCACGCCGCTTGTGGATAAGTTTGTGGGAAAACCCGGCGGGCAACCTCGGAGCCCCGGAAATCATGGGGTTTCCACTCTTTGCGCAAAAATTAGGCATGATTTTCAATGTATTGAAAAACAATATAAAATTTTAATTATCACGCGAGCGGGTATCGACGATTAGATCGAATTGCGCAGTTGACACAATTCCGTAAAACGGGAATCGCGCTGTGCACAACTGAACATGCACGCGGATTTATGTGATGGATTCGTCCGGATGATTGAACCGCCGGCTATACTTCCGGGTTGAAGCGTTCGATTTCCACGCCGACGCTGGCGGCGTCCTCGAAAACGTCGAGTTTTTCCACCCGCACGCGGACCGAACGGACCCGGGCGTGGACCAGGCACTCTGCGGCGATGTCCTCGGCCATGGTTTCGACCAGGTTGGTGTGGCCGCGCCCCAGCAACGCGCGCACCGCGTTGCTGACTTCCTCGTAACAGACCACGTTCTGGATGTCGTCCTTGAGCGAACTGGCGTCTCCTTCGAACACGGCCAGGTCGAGGTTGATGCGCACCCGCTGAGGTTCGTGCTTTTCATGGTCGTGCACGCCGATGAAGGTGTTCAGCACCAGATCCCGCACGAACACGTGGCGAATGCCGGAACGCGCATCGGCGATGCTGGGTTGGGGAACGAGGCGGAATTGCGGGTTGATCATGGGGGTCGCTTTCATTCCTGCGGCGCCGTCTTGTTGGAGGCCTGCGCCCAGCCCATGTGCTGGCCGCCGTCGATGGCGATCATCTGGCCGGTCATGGACGGCGCGTGGATGATGAAACGCACCGCGTCGGCGATTTCGTCGGGCATGACGCGGCGCTGCATCGGGGTTTCGGACCATTGGCGGGCGAAGTCGTCTTCGCTCTGGCGGACGTTGCGGATGGTGGGGCCGGGGCCCACGCCGTTGACGCGAATCCTCGGCGCCAGCGCCAGCGCCATGGTCTGGGTCAGCGTCCACAACCCGGCCTTGGACACGGTGTAGCTCATGAAGAACGGCGTCAGGTTCCACACCCGCTGGTCCAGGATGTTGATGATGTTGCCTTCCAGGCCGTCCGGCAATTGGTCGGCGAACGTCTGCGACAACACGAACGGCGCGCGCAGGTTCACCTCCATGTGCCGGTCCCAGCCTTCGCGGGCGGCGTCGTGGATGGTGTCGTTTTCGAACAGCGAGGCGTTGTTGACCAGAACCGTCAGCGGGCCCAGGGCCGCGGTGGCGGCGGGAACGAGGGCGCGGACCTGCGCCTCGTCGGCGAGGTCGGCGGAAATCGCCGCCGCGCGCCCGCCGGCTTCCCGGATTTCGCCGACCAGATCGTCGGCCTTGTCCTTGGAATTGAGATAGTGCACCGCCACGCCGTAGCCGTGCGCCGCCAGGTCGAACGCAATGGCGCGTCCGATGCGGTGCGCCGCGCCGGTGATGAGCACATTGGGATGGCCGTGAGCATTCATGGGGGGAGAATGGGGGAAGACCGTCCCGTATGCAAGGCGAAACGCCGGGACGCGTCTAACTGCGCAAGGCGTCAGGGGTTTCCATGCGCGCCAGGGCGGCGATCAGCACCGCGCCGACGGCCACGAATCCGCCCGCCAGCCAAAGTCCCAGGTCGTAGGAGCCGAGCGCCTCGGCCAGCATGCCGGTGAGCGCCGGGGCAAGGATCTGCGCCGCGCCGTAGGCCAGCGTCAGCGTCCCCATCAGCTTGGCGGGCTTGGTCGGATAGAACCGCCCCGCCATGGTCAGCACCAGCGACACGCAGCCCACGAACGTCGCGCCGTACAGCACGGCGCTGGCCATGGCGGCGCTCAGCGTGGGGCTGACGGCGGGCAGCACGATGCCCACCGCCTGCACCCCGTAGGCCAGGATCAGGGCGGGCAACACCCCCGTGCGCCGCGCCAGTCGATCCCACGCCAGCACCGCCGGGGCCGCCACCAGGCCGACGATCAGAAACACGAAATTGCCCTGGCCCGCCAGATCGGGCTGGCGTTCGACGATGGCGACGATGAAGGTGGCGCTGATCACGTAGCCGTATCCGGCGCAGAAATACGCCGCCAGCAGCAGCTTGAGAAACCCGCCGGGCGGCGGCAGGTCTTGCAGCGGTTTGCCCGAGGCGGTGAACGGGCGGGTGTCGGGCCCGGGCAGCCACATCCATGCCGGCACCGCCAGGACCGCGCCCAGAACCGCCAGCCACAGCCATTGCCCGTCCCACGCCTGGCCCAGGCGGGACAGACCCTCGACCGCCAGGGCGGCGAACGCGATCCCCGAGCCGATGCCGGCGAAATGCAGACCCAGTTCCCCGCGCAAATGGTGGCGCAGCAGCCAGTTCAGGATCAATCCGGCGGCCAGCAGCATGGCCCCGGCGCTGCTCAGCCCGGCAACGAAGCGCAGGACGGCCCAAAGAATCACGTCCTGGGTGAACGCCATGCCCAAGGTGGACAGCACCGCCACCACCAGACCCGCACGGTACAGCCGGTCCTTGGCGCGCAGATTGCCCACCGACGCCGCGATCAGCGCCCCGGACATATAGCCCATGTAATTGACGGCCGCGAGCCACCCCCCCGACGCGTCGCCCAGCCACGTCTGTTCGTGCATGATCGGCAACAGCGGCGTGTAGGCGAACCGCGCGATGCCGACGCACACCAGCTGACTGCACAGCCCGGCCAGCAGGACCTTGATGCGGTTGGAATCGGTGGGCATGACGCGGGGTCAGCCGAACAGGGCCAGGGTGCGATCCACGCCGTAGGCCTGGGCCGCGACGTAAAGTCCGTAGGCGCCCAGGAACAACACGCCTTCGCGCCGCGTCAGGCGCAGGCCGAGCGCCAGATAGGCCAAAACCACCAGCGTCACGGCCATCATGATCCACATGTCGAAGGCGATCATCTGTCCGGGAACGCTCAACGGCGTCACCACCGCCACGCCCCCGGCCACGGCCATGATGTTGAACAGATTGGATCCGATGACGTTGCCGATGGCGACGTCGGTGTGACCGCGAAACGCCGCCACGGTGGACGCCGCCAGTTCCGGCAGCGAGGTGCCGAACGCGATCAGGGTGAGCGCGATGACCTCCTCGGGGACGCCGGCCTCGCGGGCGATGGCGCTGCCGCCGTCGACCAGCAGCCGCGCGCCGTAGATCACCGCCGCCAGACCCCCGGCCACGACCAGCCACGCCAATCCGGTGTTCATCTTCAGGTCCTGGAATTCGTCGGCCTCGCGTTCGTGCAGGTGCGCGCTGGCGCTGGCGTCGCCGCGCTCCTTGAGGTAGGAGCGGGCGAAATAGGCGACCAGAAGCGTCACCAGAACGATGCCGTAGGGACGGGTGATGACGCCGCCGTAGCCCATCCACAGAAACACGAAGGTCGCGCCCGTGACCATCAAGCCGTCGCGGATCACCGCGCGGGTGTCCACCACCACCGGCGCCAGCAGCGCCGTCGCGCCCAGAATCAGCAGGATGTTGGCGATGTTGGAGCCCACCACGTTGCCGAGCGCGATGCCCGGAAGGCCCTGCAGACCGGCTTCGAGGCTGACCACGAATTCCGGGGCCGAGGTTCCGAACGCCACCACCGTCATGCCGATCAACAGCGCCGACAGGCCCAGTTTGGCGGCCACCTGGACCGCGCCGCGCACCAGGAACTCCGCTCCGCCCAACAGCAGAACGAAGCCGATCACGACCTCGACGTACATCATCATGACGGCTCCCCGCCGGCGAGGTGCCGGAAGGCCTCGACGATTTGTTGGTACATGTCGCGCTTGAACGGCACGATCAGGTCGGGAAGTTCGGCCATGTCGACCCAGCGCCACTGATCGAATTCCGGGTGCTTGTGCGCCTCCAGATCGATATCGGCGTCCGCGCCGCGATAGCGCAGCGCGTACCATTTCTGCTTTTGGCCGCGATACTTGCCCTTCCAGACTTTTTTGCGCACGTCCTTGGGCAGGTCGTAGGTCAGCCAGTCCGGGGTTTCGGCGATGATTTCGGCCTTGTCGGTGCCGATCTCCTCTTGCAGCTCGCGCATCACGGCAAGGCGCGGGTCCTCATCCTTGTCGATACCGCCCTGGGGCATCTGCCACGCGCCGGGAGTGTCAATGCGCTGGGCCACGAACACCTGCCCCGCGCCGTTCAGCAGCACGGCGCCGACGCCCAGGCGGTAAGGAAGGTCGGATGTCTTGGTCATGAACGTTACTTATCTGATGATCTGCTTGTTGGCTAGGGAGGAAACGGGAACCAGCTGCAGGCCCTTGGCCTCCAGTTCGTTCAACCACAGGCCCAGACGTTGCAGCGCCAGCGGGGTGGCGGAGATGCGCGCGATGGCCTTGGAGCGTTTCTTGGCCAACTCCTCGAACGCCTTGAGCTGTTCGTCGATGTCGGCGCGTCCGGGGTTGGCGTCGAGTTCGATGTCCACCATCGCCCAACGCATCTTTTCCTTGAACGCCACGCGCGGCGCAAGCGAATCCTCCGCCCCGCCGTCCACGTACATCAGGCCGCGTTTCTTGAGCTCGCCCAGGATCGGCTTCAATTGATCCTCGACCGTCAGGAACTTGCTGCCGTACAGGCTCAACACCCCGAAATAGCCGGTGGCGCGGGTCAGCATCCAGTGCAGCTGCTTCATGTTCTCCTCGGGCGGGGCGAGGGAAAGAAGCGCGCTGGGGCCGGGATCGGTGAAGGGGAAGTCGGACGGCTCCGACGGCATGCCCAACAGCACCTCGTGGCCGAGATCGCGCGACCGGGACATCCAGAATTCCACGCCGCGGGCATAGACGTCGAGCGCCAACGCCACGTTGGCCGGGGTGCCGGTGATGGCGGCTTCGGTGGCCGCGCGCGACGTGCCGACGCCGGTGATCACGATGGCGATTTGCGGGACCGCGTCCTTGGCCTCCGGTTCGGGCCGGGCGTAGGCGTCGAACGGCGTGAAACCGTCCTCGCCGACTTTCGGCAACAGCCCGAAGTCGCTCTGCTCCACCAAGGTCTTGTCCGGCGCGGGGGTCAAGGCGTCGACCCTGGGCCAGGGGGTCAGTCCCTTGAACGACGCCGCCGTGACGGACGGGATCACCAGGCCCGCGCCCGGTTCCTCCACGACGTCGAGACCGTAGGGTTCCAGTTCCGGATA
>JADGBG010000071.1 GCA_015231605.1 Alphaproteobacteria bacterium
GCATCTCGTTTACACCGAGAGGGTCGGGGGTTCGAGCCCCTCACCGCCCACCATTTTTTTCCGGACACATCCTGGTCGCTTCGTGGGTTGGGTTTCGCCCCCCCTTTGCCGCGCGGTGAACGCTCCCCTCGTCAGGGTATTGTCAGGGAATCGTGTTCTTATCAATGGGTGCGGAATTCGACCTGGATGCTGGATCAGCAATGTCGTGGAGGCGAAAAGCAATGCTCGTGACTCATCGTAGAGAAACCCGGGCTTCAACGTCCATTGAAGCGTTGATCCATATCGAAGGCGCCGCCTTCCCGTGCCGGGTGAAAGACGTTTCCCTTCACGGCGCGAAAGTGCTGTGCCGTCAAAAGCCCGCGAAGGGCGCGCCCATAGCTCTGCTGATGGAACCCTTCGGCCGCATAAAAGGCGATGTCGCCTGGCAATCGAGCGAGATGGTGGGCGTCAAATTCACGGATGAACGCGACGCCGTCGGCGAAGTCCTGCTTTTGATGGCGTCCTATTCGATGTTCTGATTCGTATGGTCTCGTCCAGATGGCCAGCAGGGTGCGGCGGAGGTGACGGAACGGATTTTGGTCATATTGTCTTGCGTTGAAGGTTGGGTATGTCATACTTATTGGTGGTTCATCATATCAAAGGTTGTCGTCATGGCGGACCAGAATGACCGCCCGGATTGCGAACGAGAGGCGAAGCTTCTCCGGGAATTCGCACACGATATCCGCACGCCGCTCAACGCGATGCTGGGCTATACGGCCATGATGGCCGGCGAGGGCGGAACGAAACTGTCTTCCGATCAGGTTTATGAATACGCCGGCGTCGTGAACACGGCGACGCGCCGGTTGCTGGAAATCTGCGAGCGGGCGTTGGACGAGGCCGTCAAGGGGCAGACGGTCGTTCATGTCGAGGACGTGAACTTCACCGCGTTCTGCATCGAACTGGTCGGCACGTTCGAAAAGGACGCCGAAGACCACGGCGTGCGGCTGGAATACGCCATCGCCGATGATTTTCCCATCATGCGCACCGATCCGGTGATTCTCTACGAGATCATGACCAACCTGGTCAGCAACGCCATCAAGTTCACGCCGCGCGGCGGCAAGGTGTCGGTGCGCGGCGAGGTGAATTACCGCGAAGAGGCGCTGATCCTGGTGGTCCAGGACACCGGCAAGGGCATCCCGAGCACGATTCTGATGAGCGTGATGAAAGGCCAGCCCGCCACCATGACCTTCGCCCACACGCACCGCAAGGGATGGGGGCAGGGGCTGTTGATCGTCCAGGAAAAGGTCAAGCAGTTGGGGGGCGAATTGCGCATCGAAAGCGCCGCCAACGGCGGCACGGTGGCGTGCATCCACCTGCCGAAGGACTGACGGCCCCCATATTAGACCACGCCCAGGGCGTCTTCGATCAGTTCCACCAAAATATGGCCCGCAGTGATGTGCGATTCCTGCACGCGTCCGGGATCTTTGGACGGGACCAGGAAGCATTCGTGGCACAGCGACATGGCCTTGCCGCCCTTACCGCCCAGGAATCCGAATACCGTGACGCCCATTTCCCGCGCGGTCAGCATGGCGGCGGTGACGTTTTGCGAATTGCCGGACGTGCTGAGGCCGATCAGGATGTCGCCCTTGCGCCCGATGGCCTGAAGCGGGCGGTCGAACAGATGCGCGTAACCGTAATCGTTGGCGCAGGCCGTGACCGACGACATGTCCAGCGCCAGGCTGAGGGCCGGCAGCGCGTCGCGGTCGCGATCGCCGCGCAGGCGCACCACCATTTCGGCGGCGATGTGCTGGGCGTCGGCGGCCGATCCGCCGTTGCCGCACAGCATGACTTTGCCGCCGCCGCGAATGCTGTCGGCCGCGATCCCGGCCATCTTCGCCAATATGGCCGGGGCGTCGCCGTTCGCCAGTTGGCTTTTCAGGGCGGCGGATTCTTCGAACACCGCCTTGGCGCGTTCGACGGCGTCGCGGATGGTCTCTTCGCTCATGTGCGATTCCTTTGTATTTGTTCGACATTGCCCCCTTGCAGACTGCATTGCAAGCCTGCTCAGAGCATGTTTTCGGGGTTTTCGAAGGGGGGGCGAAAAAAAATCGAAAAAGCGCGGGCAATGTGCTTGACGCCCGGCGGGGGCTGCATTACATAGACGCGTCCTCGGGCGGCGGAGCCCATCCGAACGGTTCGGGGACGCTGACGTTTAAGTGTGGGGGTGTAGCTCAGTTGGTTAGAGCGCCGGCCTGTCACGCCGGAGGTCGCGAGTTCAAGTCTCGTCACTCTCGCCACTTAAAACAGCCTTCAAAAACCGCGCCTCTGGCGCGGTTTTTTGCTTCTCCAAAGCCGCTTTTTTGAAAAATGACATCCGTCAAGATTCTTCACTTGCGCATGGATGGAAAGGAGTTAGTCTTGCCCTACCCAAAAGGGGATTTGGCGGGACCGGCATTTGGTCTATAAGAGCCATGCCTTAAAAAGGGTGAGGCTGTTGCATAAGTCCGTAACCGGACTACAATGCTGCGGCGAGACATAAAACAACGGAACGGCTTGGGGAGCCCCGGGAACCATGACCGCCGCCATGACACTGCGCCGAGAGCACGTTCTTGACGATTGCGGCGCGCGCATGGCGAAACGGTTCCGGGCGCCGGGTATGAGCTTTCCGGTGGGAGCCTGGACATGAGCGACGCGCTTTTATCTGATTATTTCCCGATTCTGGTGTTCATCGCGATCGCCGGCGTCATGGCGGTCTTCATGATCGCCGCCAGTTGGATCATCGGACGCCAGAAACCGGACCCGGAAAAGGATTCGGCATACGAATGCGGCTTTGAGGCGTTCGAAGACGCGCGCATCAAGTTCGACGTGCGGTTCTATCTGGTCGCCATCCTGTTCATCATTTTCGATCTGGAAGTCGCGTTCCTGTTCCCGTGGGCGGCGAATTTGGGCGCGGTGGGCCTGTTCGGGTTCTGGTCGATGATGATCTTCCTCGCGGTGCTGACCATCGGCTTCGTCTATGAATGGAAGAAGGGAGCTCTGGAATGGGAGTAGACACCAAATCCCCCGCGACCGACCAGGACGCCCTGCTGTCCAACGTCGCGGATGAATTGAACGAGCGCGGATTCGTCGTCGCCAACATCGACAAGCTGGTGAACCTGGCGCGCACCGGCTCGCTGTGGCCGATGACTTTCGGTCTGGCCTGCTGCGCGGTGGAAATGATCCATGCGTATATGAGCCGCTACGACCTCGACCGCTTTGGGGTGGTGCCGCGTCCGAGCCCGCGTCAGTCCGACGTGATCATCGTCGCCGGCACGCTGACCAACAAGATGGCTCCGGCGTTCCGCAAGGTCTATGACCAGATGGCGGAGCCGCGCTGGGTGATCTCCATGGGATCGTGCGCCAACGGCGGCGGCTATTATCACTATTCCTATTCGGTGGTGCGCGGATGCGACCGCGTGGTGCCGGTGGACATTTACGTTCCGGGATGCCCGCCGACGGCGGAAGCGTTGCTGTACGGCATTTTGCAGTTGCAGAAGAAAATCAAGCGGACGGGCACGCTGTTCCGTTAAGACCCGGTCTACGGGCAGGCGAGTTTAACAGGGAGTTGTGGGACCTATGGATCCAGCCCTTGAGGAATTGAAAGAGATCGTCACTTCGGCCATGGGCGACGCCCTGGCGGGGACGGAGGAAAGCGTCGGCGAGTTGGCCCTGGTGGTCCACCGCGACAAGCTGGTGCGCGCGCTGACCTACTTGCGCGACAACGTGCATTGTCAGTTCAAGCAGCTGGTGGACATTTGCGGCGTCGATTATCCCGGCCGCGTCGAGCGTTTCGAGGTGGTCTATAACCTGCTGAGCCTGACCCACAACACGCGCATCCGCGTCAAGGTCCGCACCGCCGGCGAGGCCGTGCCCAGCGTGGTCGGCGTGTTCTCCACCGCCGGCTGGTTCGAACGCGAGGTGTGGGACATGTACGGCGTGCCGTTCGACGGCAACCCGGATCTGCGCCGCATCCTCACCGACTACGGTTTCGAAGGCCATCCGCTGCGCAAGGATTTCCCGCTGACGGGCTTCGTCGAACTGCGCTACGACGACGAAAAGAAGCGCGTGGTGTATGAACCGGTGAAGATGACCCAGGAATATCGGTCCTTCGATTTCCTGAGCCCGTGGGACGGCGTGCCGCGCATGCTGCCGGGCGACGAGAAGGCCGAAGGGGAGGGCGCGTAATATGGCTCAGAACCAGATCAAGAACATGACGATCAACTTCGGGCCCCAGCACCCGGCGGCCCACGGCGTGCTGCGCATGGTTCTGGAAATGGACGGCGAAACCATCGACCGTGCCGACCCGCACATCGGCCTGCTGCATCGCGGCACCGAAAAGCTGATTGAAAACAAGACCTATCAGCAGTCCACCCCGTATTTCGATCGTCTCGACTACGTCGCGCCGCAGAACCAGGAACATGCGTTCGTGCTGGCGGCGGAAAAGCTGTTGGGCGTCGAGGTTCCGGAACGCGCCCAGTACATTCGCGTGCTGTATGCCGAAATCGGCCGTCTGCTCAACCACATCCTGAACATTTCGTCCTACGCCATGGACATCGGCGCGATGACCCCGATGCTGTGGTGGTTCGAAGACCGCGAAATCATGATGGAGTTTTGCGAGCGGGTGTGCGGCGCGCGCATGCACATGAATTATTACCGTATCGGCGGCGTGGCGCGCGACCTTCCCGAAGGCCTGCTGGACGACATCCTGGCGTATCTCGACGAAGCGCCGAAGATGATCGACGACATCGAAACGCTGCTGACCGACAACCGCATCTTCAAGCAGCGCACCGTCGACATCGGCAAGGTCACGGCCGAACAGGCCTTCGACTGGGGCTTCACCGGTCCGAACCTGCGGGCGAGCGGCATTGCGTGGGATCTGCGCAAGGCCCAGCCGTATGACGCCTATGCCAAGCTGGACTTCGACATTCCCGTCGGCAAGAACGGCGACTGCTACGACCGTTACGTCGTGCGCATGCTGGAAATGCGGGAATCGATCAAGATCATCCGTCAGTGCTGCGAAGTGTTGAAGACTCTCAAGGGGCCGGCGCGCTGCACCGACCGCAAGGTTTGCCCGCCGCCGCGTGCCGACATGAAGAACTCCATGGAAGGCCTGATCCATCACTTCAAGCTGATGACCGAGGGGGTGCGCGTTCCCGCCGGCGAAACCTACACCGCCGTCGAGGCCCCCAAGGGCGAATTCGCCGTGTTTCTCGTGTCCGACGGGTCCAACAAGCCCTACCGTTGCAAGATCCGCGCGCCGGGCTTCGTGCACCTGCAGGCCATGGACATGATGTGCAAGGGCCACATGCTGGCCGACGCCGTCGCCGTGATCGGCTCCATTGATATCGTGTTTGGTGAGATTGACCGATGAATTCCGCAACGACCGAGACTTTCGCCTTCACGGCGGAAAATCTGGAAAAGGCGAAGGCCATCCTCGCCAAGTATCCCGAGGGCCGGGAGGCCAGCGCGACCATGCCGCTGCTGACGCTGGCCCAGCGCCAGAACGCCAACTGGCTGCCGCGCGCGGCCATGGACGTGGTGGCGGACATGGTCGGCCTGCCGCCCATCCGGGTTTACGAGGTCGCGACCTTCTACACCATGTACAACCTCAAGCCCGTGGGCAAACACCACGTGCAGGTGTGCACCAACATTTCCTGCCTGATCAAGGGCTCGGACGACGTGTTCAAGGTGTGCAAGAAGAAGCTGGGCGTCGGCAACGGCGAAACCACCCCGGACGGCTTGTTCACGTTGCAGGAAGTGGAATGCCTGGGCGCCTGCGTCAACGCGCCGATGATGCAGATCGGCGACGACTTCTATGAAGACCTGACCCCGGAAACCACCGAAAAGGTGCTGGACGCGCTGGCGAAGGGCGAAACGCCCAAGGCCGGACCGCAGTCCGGGCGCAAGGGCTGCGAGCCCGCCGGCGGCCTCACCACCCTGAAAGAGGAGGCGTGATCCATGCTCAAGGACAAGGACCGCATCTTCAAGAACATCTACGGGCTCAAGGACACCTCGCTCAAGGGCGCCATGGCGCTGGGCGACTGGGACAAGACCGCCGACCTGATCGCCAAGGGCCGCGAATGGATCGTCGAGGAAGTGAAGTCCTCGGGCCTGCGCGGGCGCGGCGGCGCGGGCTTCTCCACCGGCATGAAGTGGTCCTTCATGCCCAAGGCGGTGGGCGAGCGTCCGCATTATCTGGTGATCAACGCCGACGAAGGCGAGCCGGGCACCTGCAAGGACCGCGAAATCCTGCGCAATGAACCGCACAAGCTGGTGGAAGGGGCTCTGCTGGCCTCCGTCGGCATCGGCGCGCACGCGTGCTACGTCTACATCCGCGGCGAGTTCTACCGCGAGGCCGAGGCCCTGCAACGCGCCATCGACGAAGCATACGAAGCGGGCATGATCGGCAAGAACGCGTGCAAGTCGGGGTATCACTTCGACATGTACATCCACATGGGCGCGGGCGCCTACATCTGCGGCGAGGAAAGCGCGCTCATCGAAAGCATCGAGGGCAAGAAGGGCCAGCCGCGCCTGAAGCCGCCGTTCCCCGCGAATTGCGGCCTATACGGTTGCCCGACCACGGTGAACAACGTGGAATCCATCGCCGTGGTGCCGGAAATCCTGCGCCGGGGCGGGTCCTGGTTCGCCGGATTGGGGCGCGAAAAGAACACCGGTATCAAGCTGTTCTGCATCTCCGGATCGGTCAACACCCCCTGCACGGTGGAAGAGGAAATGGGCGTCCCGATGAAGGAACTGCTCGAAAAACACTGCGGTGGGGTGACCGGCGGCTGGGACAACCTCAAGGGCGTCATTCCGGGCGGCTGTTCGGTTCCGGTGATGACCAAGGGCATGTGCGACAACGCGCTGATGGACTACGACGGGCTGATGGAACACGGTTCGGCGTTGGGCACGGCGGCGGTGATCGTGATGGACAAGTCCGTCGACGTGGTGCGCGCGGTGACGCGTCTGTCGCGCTTCTACATGCATGAAAGCTGTGGCCAATGCACGCCGTGCCGCGAAGGCACCGGTTGGATGTGGCGCATGATGGAACGCATCGTGGACGGCAACGCCACCGTGGACGAAATCGACGTGTTGCAGGACGTCACCAAGCGCATCGAAGGGCACACCATTTGTGCGCTCGGCGACGCGGCGGCGTGGCCGATCCAGGGATTGATCCGCAATTTCCGCGGCGACATGGAAGCAAAAATCAACGCCAAGGCCGGCAACCCGGCCAAAGCGGCCGAGTGATATGAGAGTGTGAGGGAAGGGGAGCCATGCCAAAGCTCACCATCGACGGCAAGGAAATCGAGGTCGAAGCCGGTTTGACCGTGCTCCAGGCCTGCGAACAGGCCGGGGCGGAAATTCCGCGTTTCTGTTACCACGAGCGCCTGCCGCTTTCGGGTAACTGCCGCATGTGTCTGGTGGAAATGGAACGCGCGCCCAAGCCGGTCGCGTCGTGCTGCATGCCCGTCGGCGACGGCATGGTGATCCACACCAACACCGAAAAAGTCAAAAAGATGCGCGAAAGCGTGATGGAGTTCCTGCTGATCAACCATCCGCTGGACTGTCCCATCTGCGACCAGGGCGGCGAGTGCGACCTGCAGGACCAGGCCATGGCCTACGGCGGCGGGCATGGCCGCTTCCACGAACACAAGCGTTGCGTTTCCGACAACAACTATGGCCCTCTGATCAAGGCCACCATGACGCGCTGCATCCATTGCACGCGCTGCGTGCGCTTCTCCAGCGAGATCGCCGGGACCTCCGAACTGGGCGGGACCTTCCGGGGCGAGCACATGGAAATCGGCACCTACGTCGGCAGCACGATCACGTCCGAACTGTCGGGTTGCATGATCGATTTGTGCCCGGTGGGCGCGCTGACGTCCAAGCCCTACGCCTTCCAGGCGCGGTCGTGGGAGCTGAAAAAGACCGAAAGCATCGACGTGCTGGATGCCGTGGGCGCGAGCATCCGCGTGGACACGCGCGGTGGCGAAGTGATGCGCGTCGTGCCGCGCCTGCACGAGGACGTGAACGAGGAATGGCTGGGCGACAAATCCCGCTTCGCCTGCGACGGGTTGAAGCGCCAGCGTCTCGACAAGCCCTACATCAAGAAGGGCAACCGTCTGGCGCCGTGCAGATGGGACGACGCCTTCGCACGGATCAAGGACAAGCTGGGCGGCCTTGACGGTTCGCAGATCGCCGCGCTTGCCGGCGACATGGTGGATGTCGAAGCCATGACGGCGCTCAAGGACCTGATGACGGCGTTGGGCTCCGCCAACCTGGATTGCCGCCAGGAAGGCAGCGCGGTGGACCCGAACGTTCGCGCCAGCTACATCTTCAACACCACCATCGCCGGGATCGAACAGGCCGACGCGCTGCTGATCATCGGCTCCAACCCGCGTATCGAAGCGCCGGTTTTGAACGCCCGCATCCGCAAGCGCTATCTGCGCGGTGGGTTGCGCGTGGGCGTGGTGGGGCCGCAGGCCGACCTCACCTATAAGCACGACAATTTCGGCGACGACGCCAACCTGTTGAACGACATCGCGTCGGGCGGCCACATGTTCTCCAAGATCCTGGAGAACGCCGAAAAGCCCATGTTGATCGTGGGCGCGGGCGCGTTGATGCGCCCCGACGGCGCGGCCATCCTCGCGTGCGCCAAGGCCATCGCCGACAAGTTCGGCATGGTGAAGGATGGCTGGAACGGCTTCAACGTGCTTCAGACGGCGGCGTCCCGCGTCGGCGGCCTGGACATCGGTTTCGCGCCGGGCCAGGGCGGCCTGGACACGGCGGGCATCCTGGACGCCTGCGGCGACGGCAAGGTGAAGGTACTTTACCTGCTGGGCGCGGATGGCATGGAGGCGGCGAAACTGTCCGACACCTTCATCATCTACCAGGGGCACCACGGCGATTCCGGCGCGCATCTGGCGGACGTGATCCTGCCGGGCGCGGCGTACACCGAAAAGAACGCCACCTACGTCAACACCGAAGGGCGCGTCCAGCATGGCCGCCTGGCGGTGTTCCCGCCGAACGAGGCGAAGGAGGACTGGGCCATCATCCGCGCGCTGTCCGGCGTGCTGGGTAAGGCGCTGCCTTACGACACGTTGTCCCAGGTCCGTGCCCGCATGGCCGAAATCAATCCCGTGTTCGCCACCGTGGACAAGGTTCAGGCGGCGGAATGGGCGGATTTCGGCGCGGCCGGGGAACTGCTGGGCAAGCCGCTCAAGTCCCATATCCGGAACTATTACATGACCGACCCGATTTCACGCGCGTCCGAAACCATGGCGGCCTGCACCGCCGAGATTTTGGGCGAAGGAGCAAGGACCGGCACCGATGGTTGAACTGTGGAATGACTATTTGTGGCCGCTGATCTGGATCGTCATCAAGATCCTGGTCATCGTCGTGCCCGTTCTGATCGCGGTGGCCTATCTGACCTATGCGGAGCGCAAGGTCATCGGCGCCATGCACCGGCGCAAGGGTCCCAACGTGGTGGGGCCGTTCGGTCTGCTGCAACCGTTCGCCGACGGCGCAAAGCTGTTTTTGAAGGAAACCGTGATCCCGTCCAGCGCCAACCGGGCGATCTTCCTGGTGGCGCCGATGCTGACGTTCTTCCTGGCGCTGATCGCGTGGGCGGTGATCCCGTTCGGCGAGGGGCTGGTGCTGGCCGACATCAACGTGGGCGTCTTGTACCTGTTCGCGATTTCGTCGCTGGGTGTCTACGGCATTCTGATGGCCGGCTGGGCGTCCAACTCCAAGTACGCGTTCCTGGGCTCGTTGCGTTCGGCCGCGCAGATGGTGAGCTACGAAGTCTCCATGGGCTTCGTCATCATCACCGTTTTGCTGTGCGTGGGGTCGCTGAACCTCACCGACATCGTCGAGGCCCAGCGCGGCATGTGGTTCGTCATTCCGTTGCTGCCGATGGCGGTGGTGTTCTTCATCTCCACCTTGGCGGAAACCAACCGTCACCCGTTCGACCTTCCCGAAGCGGAAGCCGAACTGGTCGCGGGCTACAACGTCGAATATTCGGCCATGACGTTCGCGCTGTTCTTCCTTGGCGAATACGCCAACATGATCCTGATGTGCGGCATGACCACCATCCTGTTCCTGGGGGGCTGGCTGCCGCCGTTCGACATCGCGCCGTTCAACTGGCTGCCGGGTCCGGTGTGGTTCATCATCAAGATCTGCGCGCTTTTGTTCATCTACATCTGGGTCCGCGCCGCGTTTCCGCGCTATCGCTACGACCAACTGATGCGCCTGGGCTGGAAGGTGTTCCTGCCCATTTCGCTGATCGCCGTGGTGGTGGTGTCGGGCTTCCTGGTGGCCTTCGACATGGTTCCGGCCGCAGGGTAAGGGGGGGAAAGACATGAGCTACATCGACCGTCATATCCGCGCCTTCCTGCTGACCGAATTGCTGCAGGGCATGTGGAAGGTGTTCACGTACATGTTCAAGCCGTGCGTGACCTTGAACTACCCATATGAGAAGGGCCCGCTGAGCCCGCGGTTCCGCGGCGAGCACGCGTTGCGCCGCTATCCCAACGGCGAAGAACGCTGCATCGCGTGCAAGCTGTGCGAAGCGGTGTGCCCGGCCCAGGCCATCACCATCGAAGCCGAGCCCCGCGACGACAATTCGCGGCGCACCACCCGCTACGACATCGACATGACCAAGTGCATCTTCTGCGGCTTCTGCGAGGAAGCCTGCCCGGTGGACGCCATCGTCGAAGGGCCGAACTTCGAATACGCCACCGAAACCCGTGAGGAGCTGATGTACGACAAGCAAAAGCTTCTGGACAACGGCGCGCGCTGGGAACTCGAAATCGCCGAGCGCCTGCGTCAAGACGCGCCGTATCGCTGAGGAGCCGGAGACAGAAAATGATCGAAACTCTGGTTTTCTACATGTTCGCCATCATCTGCGTCGCCTCGGGCGTGCTGGTGGTGACCGCGCGCAACCCGGTGAATTCGGTGTTGTTCCTGATCCTGGCGTTTTTCAATGCCGGCGGCCTGTTCGTGCTGGCGGGGGCGGAATTCATCGCCATGCTGCTGATCATCGTCTACGTCGGCGCGGTCGCGGTGCTGTTCATGTTCGTCGTGATGATGCTGGACGTGACGGTGACCGAATTGAAGCAAGGCTTCACCAAATACCTGCCGATCGGCTTGCTGGTGACCGTGATCTTCGCTGTGGAAGTGCTGGGCGCGACCGTGGCGTGGCACATGGCGCCGGAAGCAGCCGCCAACATCCAGGCCGCCACGCCGGCGGCGGACGCGGTGAGCAACACCTCGGCGCTCGGCAAGATCATCTACACCAACTATGCCTATCTGTTCCAGGCGGCGGGGCTGGTCCTGCTGGTGGCCATGATCGGGGCCATCGTGCTGACGCACCGCAAGCGCAGGGACTCCAAGAAGCAGGTGATCGCCAAGCAGTTGGCGCGCAAGGCTTCCGAGGCCGTGGAACTGAAGAAAGTCGAAACGGGGAGGGGCATCTGATGGCCGAGATTGGTTTGGCGCACTACCTGGCCGTCGGCGCGATCTTGTTCGCGACGGGCATGTTCGGGATCTTCCTCAACCGCAAGAACGTGATCGTCATCTTGATGTCGATCGAACTTTTGCTGCTGGCGGTCAACGTCAACATGGTGGCCTTCTCGGTCGAGTTGGGCGATCTGGTCGGACAGGTGTTCACGCTGTTCATCCTCACCGTCGCCGCCGCCGAGGCCGCCATCGGGCTGGCCATCCTGGTCGTGTTCTTCCGCAACCGCGGCTCCATCGCGGTCGAAGACATCAACAGCATGAAGGGGTAAGAGGATACCATGAGCGCAATCAAAGCCATCGTCTTCCTGCCGCTTCTGGGCGCGATGCTCGCGGGGCTGCTCGCGTTCGTCGACTGTGGCGAGGACAAGCACAAGAAACACAAGATCGACACCTACGCGCAGTGGATCACGTCCGGCTTTCTGCTCGTCAGCATGGTGTTGTCGTGGATGACCTTCGCCTCCATCGGCTTTGGCGGAGAGCCTTACACCGTCAAGGTCCTGACTTGGATTCAGTCCGGCGGGCTTGATCTGAACTGGGCGTTGAAGGTCGATACGCTGACCGCCGTGATGCTGATCGTGGTGACCACGGTTTCGGCCATGGTGCACGTCTATTCCATCGGCTATATGCACCACGATCCGGACGTGCCGCGCTTCCAGTCGTATCTGTCGCTGTTCACGTTCTGCATGCTGATGCTGGTGACGGCGGACAACCTGGTGCAGATGTTCTTCGGCTGGGAAGGCGTCGGTCTGGCGTCGTACCTGCTGATCGGGTTCTGGTATAACAAGCCGTCGGCCAACGCCGCGGCGATCAAGGCGTTCATCGTCAACCGCGTCGGCGACTTCGGCTTCGCGCTGGGCATCTTCGCCGCGTTCGTGATGTTCGACACGGTGAACCTGGATCAGATCTTCGCCCAGGCCGGCGGCATGAAGGACGCCACGATGGTGGTCTTCGGGGCCGAGTACCACGCCATCACGGTGATCTGCCTGTTGTTGTTCGTGGGCGCCATGGGCAAGTCGGCGCAGCTGGGGCTGCACACCTGGCTGCCGGACGCCATGGAAGGCCCGACCCCGGTTTCCGCGTTGATCCACGCCGCCACCATGGTGACGGCGGGCGTATTCATGGTGTCGCGCATGTCGCCGCTGTTCGAATATTCCGACCTGGCGCTTCAGGTGGTGACGGTGGTCGGCGCGTCCACGGCGATCTTCGCCGCGACGGTGGGCTGCACCCAGTTCGACATCAAGCGCGTGATCGCGTATTCGACCTGTTCGCAGCTGGGCTACATGTTCTTCGCCATCGGCGTTTCGGCCTATCAGGCGGCGATCTTCCACCTGATGACCCACGCGTTCTTCAAGGCGCTGTTGTTCCTGGGCGCGGGGTCGGTGATCCATGCCATGTCGGATGAACAGGACATGCGGCGCATGGGCGGCATCTACAAGCAGATCCCCGTGACCTACACCCTGATGTGGATCGGTTCCCTGGCGCTGGCGGGCGTGTTCCCGTTCGCGGGCTACTTCTCCAAGGACATCATTTTGGAATCGGCTTACGCCGCGCATTCCACGGTGGGCGGTTACGCCTTCTGGCTGGGCATCGCGGCGGCGTTTCTGACGGCGTTCTACAGCTGGCGTCTGATCATCATGACGTTCCACGGCCAGCCGCGCGCCGATGAAAAGGTCATGGCGCACGTGCACGAAAGCCCGATGATCATGATCGCGCCGCTGCTGGTCCTGGCGACGGGCGCGGCCTTCGCGGGCTGGGTGTCCTACGACTGGTTCGTCGGCCACGACGCCGCGCACTTCTGGGGCAATTCCATCTTGGTGCTGGAAAACCATCCGGCGCTGGAAAACGCCCATCACGTTCCGGCGTGGGTCAAGTACCTGCCGCTGGTGATGGGCGCCAGCGGGATCGCGCTGGCGTACCTGATGTACATGTTCGTGCCCAGTCTGCCGTCTCTGGTGGTGGCGTTGATCCGTCCCATCCACCAGTTCGTTTACAACAAGTGGTACTTCGACGAGCTGTTCGACGCGCTTTTCGTCAAGCCCGCGTTCGCCATCGGGCGGGGCTTCTGGAAAGTGGGCGACCAGGCCATCATCGACGGCTATGGGCCCAACGGCGTCGCCGCCGCCACGCAGGACACCGCCAGGAAGGCGGGCGTGCTGCAGACGGGGTATCTCTATCACTATGCGCTCGCCATGCTTCTCGGCGTGGTCGGCATGGTGACCTGGTACATGTTTGCTTACGCGGGGTGATGAGAGTATGGCCAACCTTCCGATCCTGTCGCTCCTGATCTTCCTGCCGCTGGCGGGTGCGGGCTTCATTCTCGCCATCAATGGCGACGACGACATCGGCAAGCGCAACGCGCGCCGGGTGGCGTTGTGGACGTCCTCGGTGACGTTCTTGCTGTCGTTGCACGTATGGTTCAACTTCGACCCGTCGACGGCGGACTTCCAGTTCGTCGAGAAGGTCGATTGGATCCCCACCTACAACATCGCCTACCATCTGGGCGTTGACGGCATTTCCATGCTGTTCGTGCTGCTCACCACGCTGCTGACGCCGGTGTGCATCCTGGCCAGCTGGGAAAGCATCCAGAACCGGGTCAAGGAATACATGATCGCGTTCCTGATCCTGGAAACCATGATGGTGGGCATGTTCGCGGCGCTGGACATCGTCATTTTCTACATCTTCTTCGAGGCCGTGCTGATCCCGATGTTCCTGATCATCGGCGTGTGGGGCGGGCCGCGCCGGGTGTATGCGTCGTACAAGCTGTTCTTGTACACGCTGCTGGGCTCGGTGTTGATGCTGTTGGCGATGCTGGTGATGTACATCCAGGCCGGCACCACCGACATCCCGACCTTGATGGCGACGCGCTTCGACCCGGATTTGCAGAAATGGCTGTGGCTGGCGTTCTTCGCCTCGTTCGCGGTCAAGGTGCCGATGTGGCCGGTGCACACCTGGCTGCCGGATGCTCACGTCGAAGCGCCGACCGCGGGCTCGGTGATCCTGGCGGGCGTGCTGCTGAAGTTCGGCGGCTACGGCTTCCTGCGCTTCTCGCTGCCGATGATGCCGGACGCGTCGGTGTACTTCACGCCGCTAATGTATGGCCTGTCCATCGCGGCGGTGGTGTACACCTCGCTGGTGGCGCTGGTGCAGCACGACATGAAGAAGCTGATCGCCTATTCGTCC
>JADGBG010000072.1 GCA_015231605.1 Alphaproteobacteria bacterium
TGGCGCACCCGACAGGATTCGAACCTGTGACCTCTGCCTTCGGAGGGCAGCGCTCTATCCAGCTGAGCTACGGGTGCCTGGGCCGCGTGGGCGGTTGAGTGTCCTCATACAACGGAAGACGGCGGCGGACAAGGTTGCGATGCGCCGTGGCGTGAAAAACTTGCGTCGTGACGGGGTTTCGCGCGATGATGCCGGGCGCGACGCACGCGAACTGGATGTCTGAACAACGGGGGGCTTTTGCGGTCATGCTGAAGGGGATGTTGGAACGCTTCAGGCGCAGCCGGGACATCGCCTACGAAGAGGCGAAAAAGCAGGCGAAAAGCGATGACGACCAGGTTCGCCTGTCCCTGGCCCGCCACCCCCGCGCGCAACCGGAAATCCTCTACTTCCTGGCCGAGGACCGGAACCCCGGGGTGCGCGCCGCCATCGCCGAGAACCCCGCCACCCCGCGACACGCGGATTTGATGCTGGTCGGCGACGCCGACGTCGAGGTGCGCAGCAAGCTGGCCGGAAAGATTTCCGCCCTGGCGCCAGGCCTCACAGCCAACGAGGTCGACCAGATCCGCCGCATGACCTACGAGGCGCTGGAAGCCCTGGCGCGCGATCAGGCCACCAAGGTGCGGCGCATCGTCGCCGAGACGCTCCAGGAAATGGCCGACGCGCCCGCGGAGGTGATCCGCCATCTCGCCGAAGACACCGAACTGGTGGTGTGCGCGCCGGTGCTGGAAAACTCCCCGGTGCTGACCGAGCGGGACCTGATCCAGATCATCGCCCTCAATCCCGTCGACGGCGCGATCAGCGCGATTTCGCGCCGCTCCAGCCTGCCCGACGAGGTGATGGAGGAAATCTTCGCCTCCAACGACACCCAGGCGGTCGCGGAATTGTTGGAAAACGGCTCGGTCGCCATCAAGGAAAACCTGCTGGAGCGCATCTGCGAACGGTCGCGCGCCGTCAAGTCGTGGCAGAGCCCGCTGGTCCACCGGCCCAAACTGCCCAAGGGCGTGGCGTTGCGTCTGGCCGACTTCGTCGCCGAGCACCTGATCCAGGCGCTGCTGAAACGCAAGGACCTCGACCCCGGCGTCATCGAAGCCGTGCGCGAAGAGGTGTCGTGGCGGCTCGACGCCGTGGCCGAGGATGAAGCCGCCGCCGAGGACGAAACCGCCCTGGAACGCGCCCGTCGCGTCCATGGCGAAGGTAAACTGATCCCGGATTCCGTTCTCGCGGCGCTGCGCGCGGGCGAACGCGAATACGCCATCGCCGCCCTGTCGGTCCTGGCGCAATTGCCGATCACCACGGTCGAGGCCATCGCCCAGGCCAACCATTCCAAGGGCATGGTCGCGCTGGCCTGGAAGGCGGGCCTCGATTCCGATGGCTCGGTCTTGCTGCAAAAACGCCTGGGCAAGATCCCTCCGTCATCGGTGATCCATCCCCAGGGCGGAACCTACGGATTGAGCCGCGACGAAATGGAATGGCACCTGGAATTTTTCGGCAAATAGGGCGCAACCGTCTGGAAATCCGTTTTCGCCCGCTTTATATAAGACAGACTGAATTCACGGCCGCAGCGCCGCCATTCCTAACGATTCGACGACATTGAGGAGTTCACGATGGGTTACGCAGACCTCGACAAAACCGAAAAGGGCTACTTGGTCAACATGGATGACTGGAACGAAGCCGTCGCCCAGGAAATCGCCGACGCGGAGAACCTTGGCCAGCTTACCGACAAGCACTGGGACCTGATCAAGTACCTGCGCGACGAGTACATCAACAACAACGCCAACCAGCCCAACGAACGCAACATGTGCAAGGCGCTGGGCGACGTGTGGGGCTCCAAGCCGAGCACCAAGGACCTGTATGATCTGTTCCCGATGCAGCCGTCCAAGCAGGCCACCAAGATCGCCGGCCTGCCGGAAACCAAGCGCAAGGGCGGCTACTGACCCACCCCCGCGCTTGAACGCATTGCAAAGCCCCCCGCCCAAAACGGGGGGCTTTTGTTTTCGGCCATCACGTCGTGGACACGGCCGCCTCGCCCCCGCACCCGGCTTCGGGCGGGAAGTGCAAGGTGATCACCGTCCCCTCGCCGGGCGTGCTGTCGGCCAGCAGGTCGCCGCCGTGCAGGTGCATGACCTGACGGCTGAGCGACAGGCCGAGGCCCGTGCCCTGGTGACGGCGCGCGAGCGACGTGCCGTGCACCTGGCGGAACGGTTCGAAGGCGATCTCGATCTGCGCGGCGCTCATGCCGATGCCCGTATCCGTCACGGTGATGTTGTGGCCGTCCGCATTGCAAAAGCTGTCGACGACGATTCGCCCTCGCTCGGTAAACTTCACGGCGTTGCCGATCACGTTCAACAACACCTGGCGGATGCGCATGTGATCGACATGCAATGTGTGGAGGTCGTGTGCCGTGTTGATGAGTTTCAGGCCCTTGTCCTGGGCCTGGACCTCCATCATGGACAAGACCTCTTCGATCACGTCGCTCATGTGGATGTCTTCGCACTCAAGCTCGAACCGTCCGGCCTCGATCTTGGCGATGTCCAGGATGCTGTTGATGGTTTCCAGCAACAGCCGCCCACTGGAACGGATCAGTCCCGTGTATTCCCGATAGGCCGGTGGGAGCGGGCCCTTGATTTCGTATTCCATCAGTTCCGAAAAACCGATGATGGAATTCAGCGGGGTGCGCAGTTCGTGGCTCATGTTCGCCAGGAATTCGCTTTTCGCGGCGGTGGCGATTTCCGCGGTCTTTTTCGCCTCGATCAGATCCTGTTCCGCCTTCTTGCGATCCGTCACGTCATGCACGATCGAATACAGATACCCCCGCCCGTCGATCGCGATCGGCCCGGAATGCACTTCCACGTCGCGGATCTCGCCGGATCTCAGCCGGTGCTTGAAAAAGAAATGGCTGCGGTTTTGCGAATGCGCCAGAGCCATTTCCGCCTGCACCTCGTCGGGCGTCAGCGTGTTGATCTCTTTGATGTTGCGCATGATCAGTTCGTCGCGCGACCATCCGTAGAAATCCGCCGCCGCTTGATTGGCGTCGATGATGCTCCCGTCGCCGGGATCGATGATCAGCTCCGACGCCTTGCTCTCCTCGAACAGGCTGCGATAACGCAGCTCGCTGGCTTCCAGCTCCGCCGTGCGCTCCCTCACCTGGCGTTCGAGAAGCACCGTCATCTTGTGGCGTGAATAGGCCGTCCATCCCAACGCGCCGGCGACCACGAGCAGACCGAACAGAAGCGCCGCAACCCCCGCGGCCACTTTCGGGTATGCTTCATAGAGCTGGGGCTCTTGGTTGATGATGTGGCTGCCGGCGGGAAGCCCGGCATCACGGATGCGCCATTTCTTCAACTGGCGCCAATCGAACACGAAGGTGTTGCCGCCAGTTTCCACCACGGGAATGTCGCGGGGCCGTTCGCCCGCCAACACCCGCTTGGCGATGCGGGACATGGCTTGGCCCTGGTAATAGCCGCCAATCACCTTGCCGCCCACGACATTGCCGGAAAGGTTGAAGTTCAACAACGCATAAACCGGACGCGAGGCGCTGCCGGCAAGGCGTTCGCCCACCTTTTCATAGGTGAAATAGACGCCGTCCCGGTCCTTGAAATACACGCCCAGCAGCACCAGCGTATCGCCGCCCAGCCCGCTCAGTTCCTTTTGCAGCTGATCAAAAGTCTGATCGGTGGCGAAGTCGATCTTCACCCGGTCCGTCAATTGGGCCTTTGCGAAATTCCGTTTCATATCCCGGGTCCAGGCGCGCCCCGTCGGCGTGTAATCGTTGACGACCAAGATCCGCTTGGTTTCGGGGTGTAGCGCCAACATGGCCTGCACCGTTTCGACGTCGGAGAACGTCTCCGCCACGCCGGTGAAGTCCGGCAAGTCACGGATTTGATCGGGCGAGAAATCGTTGACCCCGCAAAACACCACCGGGACGCCCGGAAACACGGCGCCGTGGCTCAGGCGGAGAAATTCAAACGCGTTGTTGTCGGACGCCAAAATCAGGTCGAACCGCGTGTCCTTGTATTTTCCGATTAGAAAATCGCGATACCCCGCCAGATAGGCGTCGCTGAAGTGCCGTTTGGTGTCCATGTTTTCGATGTGCAGCACCAAGCCCGTTTCTTCGGGTTGAAGGCCGTCGACGATGGCGCGATCGACGTTGCGGACCCAGCTCATGTCCTGGTGGTAGGAATGCAAAACCAGGACGTGGCGCATCGACGGCGTGGACGACGCCAACGCCGGACTTGTCAACAGCAAGATCAGGACTGCGCCGAGACCCACCAGAAAACGCAGGACCTGGCGTTTCACAGACGTATACATCGAGACGATCAAACTTCCTCCTCACGCCCTGGAGTGGGCGTGACAACAACCCGATTCAGAGATATCCCCACGAAAGTTCGAGGAATTTAATTCAGCCTTCGCACAATGAAAAGCGATCTTCACCCGGCTTTCCGTTTCGGTCAGTCCATTGAGCTTTTTTTAATAAATCGGCCTGACGTGTTCGGCGGCGGCGGCGGCTTAAAGCGGTTCGCCTTTGCCGTGAGTCGTGAACCGGATGACAGGCAGAAGGCTTTGGGCGCCGAAACGAAACGACCCCCCCGGGTCACCCCGGGAGGGTCGATGGTGGAGCCGAGGGGAATCGAACCCCTGGCCTCGACATTGCGAACGTCGCGCTCTCCCAACTGAGCTACGGCCCCGTGTGATCAGGCCACGCGCGATGGCGTGGCCGCGAGATATATGCTGATCTTGCCGGTGTCTGTCAAGCGTTTCGTCCGCCCTTCGCCATCCACCCTTGCGCCCCGCGTCCCATGGCCCTAAGTTTGCACCCAGCGAATGCAACAGCCGGGTGGCGTGACATGGATGTGGTTCTCATTCCCTTGCTTCAGGTGGTCGTGGTGGCGATCGACCTTTATATTTGGGTGGTCATCGCGGGCGTGGTGATGAGCTGGCTGACGGCCTTCAACGTGGTCAACACCTCGAACAGGGCGGTCTACATGATCGGGGATTTCATCTACCGCGTCACCGAGCCGCCGCTGCGGCGCATCCGTCGGTTCATGCCGGACCTGGGCGCGATCGATCTGTCGCCGATTCTGTTGCTGCTTGGACTGATGTTCCTGCAAAACGTGCTGACGCGGGTGGTCTACAGCATTGTCTGACCCGCGCGTGTCGTTTTTCGACAAGACCCCCACGGGGCTCGTCGCGCGCATCCGCCTGACGCCGTCGGGACGCGCCGACGCCGTCGACGGCTTGGCGCGGGATGCGGAAGACCGCTTGATCCTCAAGGCGTCCGTCACCAAGGCGCCCGAGAACGGCAAGGCCAATCAGGCCCTGATCAGGATGCTGGCCAAGGAATGGAAGCTGGCGAAATCCGCCCTTGAAGTGCTACAAGGACAAACCAACCGCAACAAGGTCCTGAGCGTCGCGGGCGACGCGGACGAGCTTGCGGCCCGGTTGGAGCTGTGGACGGCGAAAAAGGGGTTGGCGTCATGAGCGAAGCGAAACGGATCGACGGCAAGGCGTTTGCCGAGGGCCTGCGCGCCCGCGTGGCGGCGAAGGTCGCGAAACTCAAGGCCGAGCACGGCGTGACGCCGGGTCTCGCCGTGGTGCTGGTGGGCGAGGACCCGGCCAGCCAGGTCTACGTTCGCAACAAGGGCAAACAGACCGTCGAAACCGGCATGAATTCGTTTGAATTCAAGATGCCCGCGGACGCGACCGAAGACGCGCTGCTGGCCAAGATCGACGCGCTCAACCACGACCCCGCCGTCCATGGCATCCTGGTGCAGTTGCCGCTGCCCAAGCACATGGACGAGGCCAAGGTGATCAACGCCATCCATCCGGACAAGGACGTGGACGGTTTCCATGTCATCAATTCCGGTCGCCTGATGACCGGACAGGAAGCGATGATTCCCTGCACGCCGTTCGGCTGTTTGATGCTGATCAAGGACACGCTGGGCGACGACCTCAGCGGCAAGCGCGCCATCGTCGTGGGGCGGTCCAACATCGTCGGCAAACCCATGGCGCAGTTGCTGCTGGACGCCAATTGCACCGTCACCATCGCCCATTCGCGCACCCGCGACCTGGCCGACGAATGCCGCCGCGCCGATATCCTGGTCGCCGCCGTGGGCCGCCCGCACATGGTCAAGGGCGATTGGATCAAGCCGGGCGCCTGCGTCATCGACGTCGGCATCAACCGCATCGACGCGCCGGATCTGGGCGAAGGCAAAACCCGGCTGGTGGGCGACGTCGATTTCGCAAGCGCCCAAGCCGTAGCCGGATCCATCACTCCGGTGCCGGGCGGGGTCGGTCCCATGACCATCGCGGTCTTGCTGGCCAACACCGTCACGGCGTGCTGCCGTGCGCTGGGCATCGCCGAACCCGCGGCCTAGGCCGCGCCGCCAGCGGAGCGCCGGCCATGGATCTCGACAAGCTTCCCCCTTTTCCGCACCAGCGGCCGGACCGCCCGGCCCCGTTGGTGATGGTCCGCGCTTTCGTCGGCGCGGCGCTGGGCATCGGCCTGCTGGGCGCGATCGCGCAATTCGTGCTGAACGACACGGATTTGTTGCTGCTGATCGGTGCGTTCGGGGCCAGCGCGGTGCTGGTCTACGGCGTCCCGACCAGCCCGCTGGCGCAACCGTCCTCGGTTCTTGGCGGTCACCTGGTTTCGGCCACCGTCGGTGTCTCGGCCTTGCACGTCGTCGGCGAACCCAACTGGCTGGCCGCCGCCCTGGCGGTTTCCGCCGCCATCGTCGCCATGCAATTTCTGCGCTGCGTCCACGCGCCGGGCGGCGCGTCGGCGCTGATCGCCGTGGTGGGTTCGCCCGCCATTCATGACTTGGGCTTTTGGTACGTGGCGTTTCCCGTCGGCGCGGGGGCGTTGATTTTGCTGGCGGTCGCGCTCGTCACCAACAACGTCGGCGCCAAGCGGCGCTGGCCCCTGTTTTGGTGAGCGGGTTTATCGCGCGGACGTCACGCGAACGCATTCACCACCTGCACCCCCGGCATCGCCGCAAGCGCGCGCTCCAATTCCGCCTCGAACGCCCGGCGTGCGTCGGCGCGGGCGCCTTCGGCGGTCGCGCGCTGGCGCGGGGTCAGGGGCGGACGGACGCGGCGCGGTTGCGCCATCCGCCCGTACAGCATGCGCCAGTCCTCCTCCGTCAGGGGTCCGAACGCCAATTCCAACGCGCCGTGTTCCGTCGCGACCCTCGACATGCCCGGATACGCCGGCGTCGATTGTGTGGCGATATGTGTCATGGAATGCCTCCTCCTTTAATGTTCTTGAAATGTTCTCATCAAAACGGTGGATTGTCAACATGTTCGCGTCGCGGCTTCAGGCGTCCGCGCACTTCGTTAAGACAGTTATTTTTTGTAATATAAACACATAGAGTTCAGATTCATGTATTTTGTTGTTGCGATTTGTTCTTAAATGAGGGATAACGCATGAAGACGATCCACCCAGAAAAGGTTCACGCCATGTCCCGCACCCCTTCTCGACACCCCCACATAGGTTCCCCCGTCGCGCTGTCCACGGCGCGCCAGGGCTCTTACGTGCGTCTGCGCTCGTTCGACGATTCGCGGGTGCTGATCTGCAAGATGCGCGACCTGGGCCTGGACTACGGCATGACGGCGCGCGTTCACGCCCACACGGACCACGGCGTCGAACTGCGTTACGGCTCGCGCCGCGCCGTCATCGGCAACGCCGCCAGCGAACGGATTTTGGTGGAGCCCTGCTCTCCCGCCGCGGCCAATGACGATCAGCGGTCCGCGTCCCTGTGGGCGCAGGTCAGCCGCCGCTGGGCTTGAATTTCATCATTCCATTCCCCGTTCGGGGGTCGATGGCGCACGCGGCCGGGGGGCTAAGGCGGCGCCGTCGCTGGGGGGAGCTGGCGGAATTCATCGTTTTTGCGAGGGTTTCCCATCGATGATTCTTTCCGACATCCGCGCCTACATGGCCAAGAACAAGCGCGCCACAGAAACCGAACTCACGGCGGTTTTTTCCACCACCCCCGAAATGGTCCGCGACATCCTGGCCGTTCTGGAACACAAGGGCTGCGTGCGCCCCACCGCCGTCAAAAGCTGCGCTGGATGCACCCGGTGCGCCGTTTCGCAACTGACCGAATACGAGTGGGTGGCGTAGGGAGCGAATTCCCCTACGCGCCCGTCATGCGGCACAGCCGGGCTTCCCGGGCCGCCTCGTGGGGCGGCATCTGGTGGATCACCAGCACCGGGGCATGGCTGGGCGGTCTGTCGCAGGGATAGCGGCTGAACCAGCCGCAGGGTTTGGACGAACGCGTCCGGTCCACCCCATCGTCCAGGGCATGCTTGTCCCGCGCGCGCGCCTCGATGCGCAAAAACACGGGGCGCAAGGCCGCATCGACCGGCCCGGCCGAAACCGCGACCGTGCGCCCGAGCGCTCGCCAGCGCCCCGCCAGGATTCCCGCCCCACCGCCGGGGCCGACGCGCAGCACCGCGCAGTCTCCGGGTCTCAAGGCCGCCACGGCGCGGCCATCCAAGGTCAACTCGACGGGCGTGTCAGCATCCCTTTCGAACCCGGCGTCGGGAACCGGGGGCCGATAGACCGCCATCGCCACCTGCCCGGCCCCGCGCGGCGCGAGCAGCGCGTTCCAGTCGTGCGGCTGGCGTTCCGGCGTGGAACATCCCGCCAGCGCCACACAGCCAAACACCAGGCTTCGCAGATCCCGCATGGGGGCAGTCTACACCAAGTGACCTAAAGCCGGGTCTCGAATTGTCCGAAGATCTTTTCCGCCAAGACCTGACGGTCCTTGCCTTCGATGTCGATCACCACGTCGGCGGCACGTTGGTAGAACGGCAGACGGCGGCGCATGATCTCCTCGGTGGATTTCTGCGCATCCAGGGTGGGACGTTGTTCGGTCTTTTTCGCGGCCTTGCGCGCCAGGCGCTTGAGATCGCCCTTGAGCCAGATGATGGTTCCGGTCTTTTTCAATTCCGCGACCTTGCGTTCGCTGAAGATTTCCTCGCCGTTCTCGTCCAGGTCGACGATCACGCCGCCGCCGCAATCGACGATGACGTTGGTCATGGCGGCGACTTTCTTGACCACGGCGTATTCCATGTCGCGGAACGCCCGCCAGTCGCCGCCGCCGTCGTCGAGGATCTGGGAGATGGAGCGCCCGCCGTTTTCGTATTCGATCAGCACGTCGGTGCACATCACGGTGCGCTTGGCCAAAACGGACAGGCGGCGCGACACGTTGGATTTTCCGGCCCCGCGCATGCCGATGATGATCAGGTTCATCGTAAGCCGCCTGTTCCTGGTTGCGATGGCCCTGGTATAGCGGCGCGGCGTGCAAAACGCACGCAAAAAGAGCCCGGCGGACGCGCCGCCGGGCTCTCTTGAGAAAGACGTTTGCGAGCCCCCTTACAGCTTGGTTTCCGCCTGCATGAAGGACTGCGGCGACAGCAGCGGCCCGTGCAGTTTTTCGGGCATTTTCTCCTTCATGGCCGCCTGCAGGTTCGGCCACAGCAGGTTGTAGAACAGCTCGGCCTTGATCGACGCCACGCCCGGAGCCGGGATGGAATAGACCAGCGCGCGCTTTTCGAACGGCTGCAAGCGGGTGTCCGCGCCGCGGCTCTTGGCCATCGGCGGCGAGGTCGGCTTGCCGTCGCCGTCCAACAGCACCAGACGCAGGTAGGCGTCCGGATCGTCTTCCATGGGATGGCCCTTGGCGCTTTCCCAGACCACCTTGCCGTCCTTATCCAACGCGCTCACCTTGAGGAAGATGTTGCGGAACGGCGCGCCGGTCGGCATGCTGTGCGGCTGCAGGTTCTGCATGTTCACGGTGGTGGTGATGGTGTCGCCCGCGGGCACCGCGTCGACGCTCAGCACCATGGACCGGCGCAACATGCCCATGTTGTGGCCGCCGCCCATGGTGTGGTCGGATTTGCCGTTGGTGACCGACATGTGGCACGACTGGCACTGCACCTTGGAGGTCACTTCGTCGCCGGTGCTGCACAGCGGCACGCCATGGCCGTTGTTGCGCTTGTCGTGACACCCCATGCAGGCGTCGTTGGTGCGGAATTGGACCGCCTTGGCGTCCAGCGGCAGATAGGTCCCCTTCACCGGTTCGAGGTGCGGGTTGCTGATGCCGTCGAGACCTTCGATGGCGTCTTTGCCGGCGGCGGCGGCGGGCAGGCCGGGGCCCTGGAGCGTGTCGCCGCTGAACTCATAGGCCTTGATGCCCAACTGCAGGCCGCCTTCCGGCTTGTTGATGCCCTTGTAGGACTTCAGGCTGTGGCACACCACGCAGCTGACGCCCTCGGCGTAGGACGCCATGGTGTCGAGCTTGGTCTTGCCGTCGATCGCGGCGTTGGGCGCATGGCAGTTCAGGCAACTCGGATACGAACCGCCGGTGACGGTGCCGTCCTCGTTTTTCTTTGCACCAGCCAGTTCCCCTTCCTTCAACGGATCGCCCACGGTCTGGCGGTAAAAGGCGTTGTGGATGGGATCGTTGAGCGCCGTGGAATTGGCGTGCATGGAGCCCTTCCACTGCTCATAAATATCCTTGTGGCAGCTTTTGCATTCTTCCGCCGAAATGTGGTTCAGGGCCTTGGCCTCGCCCTTGATTTCCGCCGCCTGCGCCGGTGCGCCGACGCCGCCCATCAATCCCAACGCGGCCAACGCCACCATGCCCATAACTATTCGTTTCACGTTACGTTTCCCCCTTTTTGCTCAACATGGACGGCGCAAGGCCCGTCCGATTGCGGCCGAAACCGCACTCTCGACAACCCGGCGTTCTGGGGCTCAGGGATTATAACACGGTAAAAGTGTAATTGACATGCCATCCCCCCAGACAACCGTGATTGACCTCTTTGTACAACACGCCGTATAAGAAATCACCCCTTTAAATATGCACGTATGAAAAAACAGGGGAACAGGGGGGGAGAGATCGATGTTGAACCGGTTGTGGAACGCGCTTTGGAGCCCGAGCAAGCTTGCCGCCGCCACGTTGTTGACGCTTGGCGGTCTCGTGACCCTGGTTCTGTTCGGCGGGTTCACGGTTTTTCTGCATCACAGCAATTCCCTGGAATTCTGCGTCAGCTGCCATGAGATGGACACGCCATACAACGAATACGCCCAGTCCGCCCATGCCGCCAACCGGACCGGCGCGCACGCGGTGTGCGCCGACTGCCACGTCCCCAAGGCGCTGGGGCCGATGCTGGTGCGCAAGGTGATGGCGACCAACCACGTCATCCAGATGGTGCTGGGCAAGATCGACACGCCCGAAAAGTACGAGGCCAACCGCCTGGCGATGGCGCAGAAGGTGTGGACCTACATGGAAAAACACGATTCGCGCGAATGTCACAATTGTCACGGTTACGACAACATGATCCGGGAATCGCAAAACGATAAGGCGCAACGCCGCCACAAGCAGGCGGCCATCAGTGGCGAAGCCTGTGTCAGCTGTCACAAGGGCCTGGCGCACCGGCTTCCCGACTTCGACGTCGCCGTGGGCGACGCGCGTCAGCACCTGGCGGCGGAAGTCACCGCGTCGGTGCGCACCGCCAGCAGCACGGAAGTCGTCCCGGCGCAGTCCATCGACCTTTATGACAACATTGAGGGAACCGGGGTCGGAACGGTCCTGGCGGGCGCGCCGCTGGCGGTCATGGAACGGCGCGACGGCTGGATCCGCGTGCGGATTGACGGCTGGCGTTCGGCGGACAGCGCCGCGCTGATCCTCACCTCGCCCGACCGGCCGGCCTATCGGGTGGGCTTGAAGAAAAGCGGCCTACACCTAGCCGAAACCCTGGGTTCCGGTTCGCCATCGCACGACGGATGGGAACAGGTGCAGCTCTACGGCTGGATCGAAAACGCCGACCTCGCCAGTTCTCCGGAACCGGTGTGGCGGTTCGCCGAAACGGTCTACGAACTCAAATGCGGCCAGTGCCATCGGGCCTATCCGGCGGAAACCTATACGGCCGAGGAATGGGCCGGTTACATGAAGGACATGAAGCCTTACGCGAAGCTCGACACGGAAGACCACCGTTTGGTCCAGATCTTCCTTCAGACGTTCGCCTCCGCACCCGTGCCGAAGCGCGAAGCGCTTGCCGAACCCCAATCCCCATCCCCCGGCACGGACGGATGAGATCCCAATTTCCCAAGCGCCACGGCCTCTCCCCCGGTTCGCTCTAGCGAGCATCGAGCGAGCGGCCAAGCCGCCGGGGGCGGCGCCCGGCGGGCGAACATAGGGTCTAACGCCGCTTCAGCAGCAGGTGCTTGATCTCCGCGATCGCCTTGCCCGGGTTGAGGTGTTTGGGGCAGGTGTTGGTGCAGTTCATGATGGTGTGGCAGCGGTACAGCCGAAACGGGTCGTCCAGGGTGTCGAGCCGTTCGCCCGACGCTTCGTCGCGGGTGTCGGCGATCCAGCGGTAGGCCTGCAACAGGATCGACGGGCCAAGGTAACGGTCGCCGTTCCACCAATAACTCGGGCAGCTGGTCTGACAGCAAAAACACAGGATGCATTCCCACAGGCCGTCCAGCTCCCTGCGCTCCGACATGCTTTGCAGGCGTTCCTGGGTCGGCGCGGGGGTGTCGGATTTGAGCCACGGTTCGATGGACGCGTACTGGGCATAGGGCACGCTGAGGTCGCACACCAGATCCTTGATCACCGGCATGTGCGGCAACGGATAGATCTTCACGTCGCCGCGGATCTCGCGGATCGGCTTGGTGCAGGCCAACGTGTTGACGCCGTCGATGTTGAAGGCGCAGGACCCGCACACCCCTTCCCGGCATGACCGGCGGAAGGTCAGGGTCGAATCCATCTCGTTCTTGATCTTGACCATGGCGTCCAGGACCATGGGGCCGCAGGTGTCGAGATCCACCTCGAACGTATCCAGGCGCGGATTTTCGCCGGTATCGGGATCGAAGCGGTAGACCTTGAAGCGCTTGATGCGCTTGACGCCCGGTGCCGCCCTGAAGCACGTGCCCTTTTTGACGCGGGAATCGGGGGGTAGTAAGAATTCGACCATCTGTCCGTCTCCCGCCTCAGTACACGCGCGCCTTGGGTTCGATGTATTGGACCTCGTCGGTCAAGGTCCAGGTGTGCACCGGGCGGTAGCCCAACGTCACCTTGCCCGCGCCGTCCAGCCACGCCACGGTGTGCTTCATCCAGTTGGCGTCGTCGCGCTCGGCGTAATCGTCGCGGGCATGCGCGCCCCGGCTCTCCGTGCGGTTCAAGGCCGAATGCACCGTCACCTGGGCGCAGGCCAGCAGGTTTTCCAGCTCCAAAGCCTCCACCAGGTCCGAATTCCAGATCATCGAACGGTCCACCGTCGCGACGTCGCCGAACCCCGCCGCGATGCGGTCGATGGCGTCGCGGCCATGGGTGAGAACCGTTTCGTCGCGGAACACGGCGGCGTCGTGCTGCATGGTGCGCTGCATTTCGTCGCGGATCTCCGCCACCGGGCGCGGGCCCTTGGCGTGGCGCAGACGGTCGAGACGGTCCAGCGCCTTGTCCGCGCTGTCGGCGGGAAGGGTTTTCTGTTCCGCCCCCGGCTTCAGCATGTCGCGGGCGCGCAGCGCGGCGGCGCGGCCGAACACCACGATGTCCAGCAAAGAATTCGTGCCCAGCCGGTTGGCGCCGTGGACCGACACGCACGCGGCCTCGCCGATGGCCATCAGGCCCGGACACACGGCCTCGGGGTCGTCTTTGGTCGGGCGCAGAACCTCGCCGTGAATGTTGGTGGGGATGCCGCCCATGTTGTAGTGCACGGTGGGCAGCACCGGGATCGGGTCTTGCGTCACGTCGACGCCGGCGAACACCTTGGCGCTTTCGGAAATGCCGGGCAGGCGTTCGGCCAGGATGTCGGCGCCCAGGTGCTCCAGGTGCAGGAAGATATGGTCCGCGCCCTCGCCGACGCCGCGGCCTTCGAGGATTTCCACCGTCATGGCGCGGCTCACCACGTCGCGCGACGCCAGATCCTTGGCGGTGGGGGCGTAGCGTTCCATGAACCGCTCCCCATTCGCGTTGGTCAAGTAGCCGCCTTCCCCGCGCGCGCCCTCGGTGATCAGCACGCCCGCGCCGTAGATGCCGGTGGGGTGGAACTGCACGAACTCCATGTCCTGCAACGGCAGGCCCGCGCGCTGCACCATGCCGTGGCCGTCGCCGGTGCAGATGTGCGCCGAGGTGCACGAGAACCACGCCCGGCCGTACCCGCCGGTCGCCAGCACCGTGCTCTGCGCCTGAAAGCGGTGGATGGTGCCATCTTCGAGGTTCCAGGCGATCACGCCCCGGCACGCGCCTTCGTCGTCCATGATGAGGTCCAGCGCGATGAATTCGACGAAGAATTCCGCGTCGTGACGCAGGCTTTGCTGATAGAGCGTGTGCAGAATGGCATGGCCCGTGCGGTCGGCGGCGGCACACGCGCGCGCCACCGGAGCCTCGCCGAAATTCTTCATGTGCCCACCGAAGGGCCGCTGGTAGATCTTGCCCTCGGCGTTGCGCGAGAACGGCACGCCGAAGTGTTCCAGTTCATGCACGGCGGGGACCGCGTTGCGGCACATGTATTCGATGGCGTCCTGGTCGCCCAGCCAGTCCGACCCCTTGACGGTGTCGTACATGTG
>JADGBG010000073.1 GCA_015231605.1 Alphaproteobacteria bacterium
ATCCCGCCCATTCACCCAAAACCCTCACACACTCGGCCATAATGAGAACTGCTGGTGCAATAGCCGGCATCTTGACAAAATGAAATAATTCCTATACATGATCATCCCACGAAACGGGACACGTGCGTCCGGCCCCATCCAGGCCTGAAGCACGTGCCCCGTTTTTTTGTTCCCCCCAATTCCCCAAGCTGCGCTTGGCCGGAATTGGGCGGGCCTCTTCACCCGCCATAGGCGGGTGGGAGGTCATCACCGCCGCCCCGCTTCCGGGGCGGCTTTTTTATGCCCTCATTCAGGAGACAGGCAATGCAAGGCTCACTGACAATCAACAGAACCATCGGAATGTCCCACGACCTGGATCTCGCCGACGTGATCCCGGTCAAGACCGCTCTATACCGTTTGGGCTATTACGATCCCCCCGCTTGGGGCATCACGGCCGACGCGGACAAGCGCATGATCTTCGCCATCAAGGCGTTCCAGGCCGATCACGGCCTGCGCCAGGACGGCGTGATGAAGCCGGAAGGGATAACCCTGCGGGCCATCAACGACGAACTGACAAGCCTATTCCCGCCATCCCCGCCGCGCACCACGCAGCCCCGCAAAGACCTCCTTCTGCCGCCTCCCGCCGCCGAACCGGAGACCCGGGAGCGCAACCAACCCTATCACCCTGAAAGCGCCCCCAAGGCCGTCCCAGTGAAAGACGAAGAGAAGGACGGCACGTACATCTGGCGCACGGTGGGCGACGGGAACGTGCGGTCATCCCACGCCGCACGCGATGGCCAGGTGTTTTCTTGGGACCATCCCCCCGAAGGCGGCCACCCCGGCGAAGCGCCGAACTGCCGTTGCAGGGCTGAGCCGGTCGAAGATAAAAAAGAGAAAGACCGCCAGAAACGATGCGAAAACCTTGGCAGGCTTATGGCCGCTGCACAGGCCAACCTCAACAATGCTTCAGATCGTTGGAATAACGCGGCTCAAAATCTGAAGACGGCAAAAGATAATTTAGATGCCAAAAGGTTAGATTGTGCTCGCGCCCGTGATGAAGCTCTGACGAATATTGGCGCGGGCGCAATCGTTGGAGGAGTTACGGGAGGCCGGATAGGAGGATGGCCTGGAGCAATAGGAGGGGCTGCCTATGAAGGCGCAAGTGCGGCAACAGCATCTCTTGAGCGCATCTATGAGGCCTGTATTGATGACAGCACTGAGATGGCCGCTTACAACCAAGCCAAGCAAGAGGAGGCATCCGCATATTCATGGCTGGAGCATTACCGTACGGAATTGAGTACTCACCGCGAAGAGTACGAGCAACTCGGATGCGAAGGATGAATCTTCTTCCGTGTCAAAACGAGAGGCGCGTTGTCATATTTCGCCCGTCTTTTGGCGCTTTCGATTTCTACTTCTGACATCTCAAACTCCAAGTCCACCAACCGTTGCGATACATCCGAGCCTAGGGCCTGTGCCCTAAGCAAGGCGAAATAGGCGTGCGGGAGATGTTTTTCAAAAATATCTCCCGCACGCAGCAATCCAGACGCCAAAACATAGGCGTCTGGATTGCGGTCTCTGTTCGCGGCTGTATAAAGGAGCAATTCAACATCAAGAGGTTCAGCATTAACGCCATCCCCCAAGGCTAATTGGCGAGCTAGACGATAGCGCGCCTTGGGATGATCGAGTGCAGCCGCACGGGAAAACCATTTACAGGCCAAAACCTTGGATTCCGGGTAATTGTTGTTTTCGATCAACTCCATGCCCATTTGATACATGGCGTCGGCATCTTTTTTCCAGATGGTTTCGTGCCACGAAAATATCTCCACCAGTTGGTGGGACACCTCCTCGCCAAGGTCCCGATACCGCTTTGAAACCGTCTGCATCGGGTTTTCCCCAAAAAGCGACATGGCGTACTTGGCCCTTTGCATCCATTCGCGGGTTTCCGGCGCGTTCTCGCCCCTGGTCCGATCAAAGAATTGCGCCAGATGGATTGCAGCCCAAACCGTCCCATGTTCGGCCGCACGCGCCATCAGGTCTGCCCCAAGAGCAATGTCCTGGTCCACACAGAACCCCCGCAAAAAATTCCACCCTACACCGAGAGGCGCGAACGCTAACGAAAACCGCTTGTCGACGTTCATCAAATCTTCCCAGTGCGGCTTGAGGAATGCGCATTCCTCCGTGTCGTGAATTTTCGCGTATTGGCGGTTCCACCACGCATCGTCGTCGAGGGCGATTTCATCCGCCCGGGCTGGTGTCGGACAGAATGCCGATCCGCACAGCACAAGCAGGGATATGACGGCGAAGCTGAGCCTGTGTCGCCGCAAAATCATGTGGATGTCCATGGGATTCTTTTATTTCCAAATGAATTCTCGCGATAGCGCAACAGTACCATAATCGGGATGATTGCCGAAACAGAGGAAACCCGGCACCCCTTCGCCCGCTTGCACCCCCGGGGGGTGCGTCGTATAGTTCGGCCATGTCCGAGTCCGCTTTCGACCCCACCGATTTCCCCGATCCGCATCTGCTGGGCATCGAAGGCTTGGCGCCCCCTTACATTTCCATGTTGCTGGACCGCGCCAACGAGTTCGTGGAGCTGAACCGCACGGTGGGCGGCAAGCTCGACACGCTGGCCGGGCGCACGGTGATGAACCTGTTCTACGAAGCCTCCACCCGCACGCGCACGTCGTTCGAGCTGGCGGGCAAGCGGCTGGGCGCGGACGTCATCAACATGGAAGTCTCGACCAGTTCGATTAAGAAGGGCGAGACCCTGATCGACACCGCCATGACGCTCAACGCCATGCACCCCGACGCCCTGGTGATCCGCCACGGTTCCTCGGGCGCGGCGAAGCTGCTCAGCGAAAAGGTCAACTGCGCGGTGCTCAACGCCGGCGACGGGCGGCACGAACACCCGACCCAGGCGCTCTTGGACGCGCTCACCATCCGCCGGCGCAAGGGCCGCATCGACGGGTTGCAGGTGGCGATTTGCGGCGACATCGTGCATTCGCGGGTGGCGCGCTCCAACATCCACCTGCTCAACACCATGGGCGCGCGGGTGCGCCTCATCGCGCCCAAGACCCTGATCCCGACCGAGGCCGAACGTCTGGGTGTCGAGGTGTTCCACGACATGCGCGCGGGGCTCTGGGATTGCGACATCGTGATGATGCTGCGCCTGCAGTCCGAGCGCATGCAGACCAACTTCTTCCCGACGCTGCGCGAATACTACCATTTCTTCGGCCTGGACTATGCCAAGCTGTCGGCGGCCAAGGACGACGCGCTGATCATGCACCCCGGCCCCATGAACCGGGGGGTGGAAATCGCCTCCGACGTCGCCGACGACATCGGGCGCAGCGCCATCCGCGAACAGGTGGAAATGGGCGTGGCCGTGCGCATGGCGTGCCTGGAGACTTTGGTGAAACGCCAAGAGGCGGAGAACGGACGATGAGCGTCAAGCTGGCGTCACCGCTGGGCCGCGTGGCCTACGTCAATGCCCGCCTGCTGGACCCGGCGACGGGATTGGACGCCATAGGCGGGCTGCTCAGCGACGGTGAAGCCATCGTCGCCTTCGGGCCCGGCCTGTTCAAGGACGGGGTGCCCGAGGACGCCAAGATCGTCGATTGCGCGGGGCTTTGCCTCGCCCCCGGCTTGGTGGACATGCGCATCCAGATCAGCGGCAAGGATTTCGAGAACGTCGGCGCGTCGGCGGTGGCCGGCGGCGTGACGGCGGCGGTGTGCCTGCCGTCCACCACGCCGGTGATCGACGACCGCGCGGTCGTGGAATTCGTGGCCCGCGCCGCGCGCAAGGCGGGGCTGGTCAAAATCTACCCCTACGGCGCGGTGACCAAGGGCCTGGAAGGCAAGGAATTGGCGGAAATGGGCTTGCTCGCCATGTCCGGCGCGGTGGCCTTCACCGACGGCGACAAGGCGGTGGAGAACGCCAATACCCTGGCGCAGGCGTTTTCCTACGCCTCCACCTTCGGCCTGATGATCGTCGAACACCCCGAGGAACCGGCCCTGGCCGACGCCGGCTGCATGAACGACGGCGAGACCGCGACGCGCCTGGGGCTCACGGGCATTCCCAAGGAAGCCGAGATCATCATGGTGGAACGCGACCTGCGTCTTGCCGCCATGACCGGGGGGCGGTTGCATTTCTCGCACGTGTCCACCGCCGAAAGCCTGGATCTGATCCGCGCGGCCAAGGACCGGGGCGTCAGCGTCACCTGCGACACCGCGCCGCCTTATTTCGCGCTGAACGAGACGGCGGTGGGCGACTACCGCACCTTCGCCAAGCTGTCGCCGCCCCTGAGGTCCGAAGCCGATCGCGAAGCCGTGGTGGCGGGCCTCAAGGACGGGGCCATCGACGCCATCGCCTCCGACCACGCGCCGCGCAGCGAAGACATGAAACGCCTGCCCTTCGCCGACGCGCAGGCCGGTGGCGTGGGCATGGAAACCCTGCTGCCCATCACCTTGGAACTGGTGCACAACGGCCATCTCGGCCTGTTGGAGGCGCTGGGCCTGATCACCTGCCAACCCGCCGAACTGCTGGGATTGGAGGCCGGACGCCTCAAGCCCGGTGCGCCGGCGGACCTGATCCTGTTCGACCCGGATCGGGGCTGGCAGGTCACCGAAAACAAGCTGGTATCCAAGGCCAAGAACACCCCCTTCGACGGCCGCCCCGTCCAGGGCCGGGTGATGCGCACCGTGATTGACGGGCGCACCGTGTTCGAAATGGGCGACGCCTGACATGAGCGACCTTCACATGACATACGCCGTCGCCGCCGTGGGCGGATACCTGTTGGGCGCGGTGCCGTTCGGCATCGTCATCGCCCGCCTGTTCGGCCTGGGCGATCTGCGCAAGATCGGATCGGGCAACATCGGCGCCACCAACGTGCTGCGCACCGGCAACAAGCCGGCGGCGTTGCTGACCCTGCTGCTCGACAGCGGCAAGGGCGCGATCGCGGTGGGCGTCGCCCATGCGCTCAGCCCCGAGCCGCTGGCCATGCTGGCCGCGGGGTTCGCCGCGGTGCTGGGTCACAATTTCCCGGTGTGGCTGAAATTCAAGGGCGGCAAGGGCGTGGCCACCACGCTGGGCGTGTTGCTGGCGACCGCGTGGCCGGTGGGCCTGGCGGCCATCGCCACGTGGCTGGCGACGGCGGCGATCTTCCGCTATTCCTCGCTGGCGGCGCTGATGGCGTTGGCGCTGGCCCCGGTCTACGCCTGGTTCCTCGCCACCCCGGACCACGCCGTGATGGCGGGCCTGCTGGGCGCGCTGGCGTGGGCGCGCCACCACGAAAACATCCGCCGCCTGATCCGTGGCGAGGAAGGCAAGATCGGACAGAAGAAGAAATCCGCCTAGGGCATCCTTTCGTGGATGGCGGCGTTCCGCTTTGCGAAAAGCGCCAGCCGGCGCACATCGCGTCGCTTTCTCCCCCTCCACACAATCCGAGAGCACAATCCGAGAGCCTTGACCACACGCATTCGATGTCGCACCATTCGTCCATGACGGGAGGTATGCGAACTTGACACCACCAAAAAACGAGGCGCTGGATTGGCTCAGGCTGATTCGCAGCCAAAATGTCGGTCCGGTGACGTTTTACCGGCTTCTGGAGCGCTTCGGAACGGCGCGCGCCGCCCTGGACGCCCTGCCGGACATGGCGAGACGCGGTGGCGCGAAATCCTTTACCGCGTACCCCAAGGCCGCCGCCGTGCGGGAAATGGAAGACCTGGCCGCGCGGGGCGGGCGGTTCGTGACCCAACTGGACGACCACTATCCCCCGCTTCTCAAGCACGTCGAGGACGCGCCGCCGGTGCTGGCGGTGCTGGGGCATCCGCATCTGTTGAAAAAGCGCACGGTCGCCATCGTCGGCGCGCGTAACGCGTCACTCAACGGGCGCAACTTCGCGCGCCGCATCGCCGCCGATCTGGGCCGCGCGGGGCTGATGATCGCGTCGGGCCTGGCGCGCGGCCTGGATGCGGCGGCGCACGAAGGCGCGCTGGACAGCGGCACCGTGGCGGTGCTGGGCGGCGGCGTGGACGTGGTCTATCCCAAGGACAACGCGGACCTCTATGCGGCGATCCGGGAACGCGGCGTGATCGTTTCCGAGGTCGAACTGGGCACCCAGCCCCAGGCCCGCCATTTTCCGCGCCGCAATCGCATCATTTCCGGCATGGCGCGCGCCACCGTGGTGGTGGAGGCGTCGCTCAAGTCCGGCTCGCTCATCACCGCCCGCATGGCGCTGGAACAGGGCCGCGAAGTGTTCGCCGTGCCGGGCAGTCCGGCGGACCCGAGGGCGGCGGGATGCAACAAATTGATCAAGGAAGGGGCGAACCTGACACAAAACGCCGATGACGTTCTGGACGTCCTAAAGCCCATCCTGAACAGCCCCATAAAAGAGCCCAAGCCCTTGGAATACGGGCAACAATCCCTCCCCCTGCCCGACCCCGGAGAACGCGACCGGGCGTTGGCCGAAATCAAAGAAATGCTCTCGCCCGCACCGGTTAGTGTTGACGAACTGATCCGTAACTGCCAATTCTCACCTTCCACGGTGTCGCTGGCCCTTCTTGAACTGGAGCTCGCGGGACGCCTGGAACGCCACCCCGGCAACCGGGTGTCGCTTTTGGAAGACTGAGAACTCCGGCAAGGAATCCATGCGCGTCGTCGTCGTCGAATCCCCGGCCAAGGCCAAGACCATCAACAAGTACCTTGGCTCCGAGTACAAGGTGCTGGCCAGCTACGGCCACATCCGGGACCTGCCGTCCAAGGACGGATCCGTGCGTCCCGACGAAGGCTTTGCCATGGACTGGGAGGTGGACGGACGGTCCGCCAAGCAGGTCAAGGAGATCGCCGACGCACTCAAGGGCGCGGACGCGCTGTTTCTCGCCACCGACCCGGATCGCGAGGGTGAGGCCATCGCCTGGCACGTGCGCGAGGTTCTGGACAAAAAGCGCCTGCTGAAGGACAAGACCGTCAAGCGCGTGGTGTTCAACGAAATCACCAAGTCCGCCATCCTCGACGCCTTCTCCAAGCCGCGCGAGTTGGATCACGAACTGGTCGACGCCTATCTGGCGCGCCGCGCGCTGGATTATCTGGTGGGCTTCACGCTAAGCCCGGTGTTGTGGCGCAAGCTTCCCGGATCCCGTTCGGCCGGGCGCGTGCAATCTGTGGCGTTGCGCCTGATCTGCGAACGCGAAATCGAAATCGAAGCTTTCCGTCCCCAGGAATACTGGACCGTGCAGGGCACGTTCGACACCGGCGCCGGCGTCACGGTGGACGCGCAACTGACCCATCTGGACGACAGGAAACTCGGCAAATACGACCTCAAGGACCAAGCCGGCGCGATGCGCGCCAAGGCCGCCATCGAGGCTCGGCCGTTCTCGGTCGCCAGCATCGAAAAGAAGAAGACCCGGCGCAATCCGCCGCCCCCCTTCACCACCTCCACGCTACAGCAGGAAGCCGCGAGAAAGCTCTACTTCTCCGCGAAGAAGACCATGCAAGTGGCTCAAAAACTTTACGAAGGCGTCAACATCGGCGGCGAGACGGTGGGTCTCATCACCTATATGCGTACCGACGGCGTCACCATGGCGAACGAAGCCGTCGGCGCATGCCGCTCGCTCATCGGCAAGACCTTTGGCGAGGCGTATCTGCCCGACACACCGCGCGTCTACAAGTCCAAGACCAAGAACGCCCAGGAAGCCCACGAAGCCGTTCGTCCCACCGACGTGTTTCGCACGCCCAAAGCCATGGTGCAGCATCTGGACGAAGATCAGCGCAAGCTTTACGACCTGATCTGGAAACGCACCGTCGCCTGCCAGATGGAACCGGTGGTGCTCGACCAGGTCGCCGTCGACATCAGTCAGGCCGAACGCGCCGTGGTGATGCGCGCGACGGGCTCGATGATCGCGTTCGACGGCTACTACCGGGTCTACCATGAAGGTCGCGACGAGGACACGAACGGCAACGGCGCCGACGGCGAGGACGATGGCGAGGATGGCCGCATCCTGCCCGACATGAAGGAAGGGCAGGCCTTGGGGCTAAAGGCCGTAAAGCCTGAACAGCATTTCACCCAGCCTCCGCCCCGCTATTCCGAAGCCAGCCTGGTCAAAAAGCTGGAGGAACTGGGCATCGGGCGCCCGAGCACCTACGCCTCCATCATCTCGGTGCTGCAGGAACGCGACTACGTCAAGCTGGACAAGCGCCGCTTCATCCCGGAAGACCGGGGCCGTCTGGTCACCACCTTCCTCACCAGCTTCTTCGACCGCTACGTCGAATACGGCTTCACCGCCGACCTGGAAGAAAAACTCGACGACATTTCCGGAGGGCGGATCAACTGGAAGACGGTGCTGGAGGAATTCTGGCGCAACTTCTCGGCCGCCGTGGAAGGCATCAAGGAACTGCGCGTGCGCGAGGTGCTGGACACCCTGGACGCGGTCCTGGCCCCGCACTTCTTCCCCGAACCGTCGGAACCCGGGCAGGCCGACCCGCGTCAGTGCCCGACCTGTTCGAACGGACGGCTGTCGTTGAAGCTGGGCAAATTCGGCGCGTTCATCGGTTGCTCCAACTATCCCGAATGCCGTTACACCCGCCCACTGGTGACGCCGCAAAATGGCGACGGCGACGGCGAGGCTTCGCCGGAACTGGAACTGGGGCCCAAGCTTCTGGGTCAGGACCCCGGCACCGGCATGGACGTGACGCTGCGCAAGGGTCCGTATGGCGTTTACGTGCAACTGGGCGACACGGACCCCAACGACAAGACATTCAAGCCCAAACGCTCATCCCTGCCGCGCGGCGAACGGACCGACGACCTGACGCTGGACCGTGCGCTGGGCCTGCTCGCCCTGCCCCGCAAGGTGGGGCCGCACCCCGAAGACCAGCAGATGATCGAAGCCGGGCTCGGCCGCTTCGGCCCGTTCCTGAAATATGCCGGCATGTTCGTGTCCTTGAAGGACGGCGACGACCCGGTCACCATCGGACTGAACCGCGCGGTGGCCCTGCTGGCGGAAAGCGGCAAGAACCCGCCCACGGATCTCGGCAAGCATCCCGACAACGGCAAGCCGGTCTACCTCAAGACCGGCCGCTGGGGCCCCTACGTCACCCACGGAACCAACCGCGCCAACTGCCCCAAGGGCACCGACGCCGACGCCGTGACGCTGGAGATGGCCGTGGAACTGCTGTCCGCCAAGGGGGCTGCTGGCGGCAAGGCCAAGAAGGCCGCGCCCAAGGCAACGGCCGCCACCCCTGCGAAGCCCGCCGCAAAAAAACCGGCCGCCAAGAAAAAGCCCGCCGCGAAAAAGAAACCCGCCGCCCAAAAGAAAACCGCCGGCTGACGATCCCGGATTCGACGTCAACTCCGCTGATGAAGATGTCCCGGAAACGGCTGTCGCCAAGGCGCGGAAGCCGTCATTTCCGGTCTTGTCTTGATCGTCTTTGCTTCAGGATATCCCGTTCGGCGCGGAGCCAATGGTCGAGATCGCGCCCGATGGGGCGGCCTTCGTCTTCCCAGATGGCGTATGCCTGCCTCATGATCCGCTCTTGCAGGGATGGGCGCGCTCCGTCCTCAAGCGTGTCCAACGCGCACTGGCCGCGGGACGCGGGGAATTGGATGAGAACGGCCTTGTCGAGGCATTGGAAGCACTCGTCGTCGGATCTCTGCTGGCCCGGATCCAGGCATTGGTTGGCGCAATAGCTGCGCGCGGCCAGGTGCGTGCGCCAATGACGCACCACGCGATCACGCGGCGCGTGCCGGACCAGCTGCGCCAGTTCATCCCAAATGGTGATGGAAGACACGGTATAGGACATGGGGCACCTTGTTCTTTTTATTATTGGGCGAACCCTTACGCTTTTCCCCGTTCAAGAGCAATGGTCCGTATTGCGTATCCGCCGATGAGCGTCGTTGTGTTCTTCACGGTTTCAAAACGCGAGACGTTCGGCTAATTTCAGGTCCGGAATCGAAAGGACGACGCCATGGCCGATGAAACCGTACTCCCCCTGCTCCGCCCCTTCGCCGCGCTCCGCCCCGCCGAGGGCCGCGCGGGCGAGGTCGCCGCCCCACCCTATGACGTGATGAGCACGCCGGAGGCGCGCGACATGGCCCAGGGCAAGCCGTGGAGCTTCCTGCACGTGTCCCGCGCGGAAATCGATCTCGACGACGGCGCCGATCCGTACTCCGCCACCGTCTACGCCAAGGCCTCGGAAAATCTAGACAAAATGATCGAAGCCGGCGTGCTGGTGCGCGACGAAACGCCCCGCTATTACGTCTACCGCGCCATCATGGGCGGCCACGTGCAGACCGGCATCGCCGCAGGCGCCAGCGTGCGCGCCTATGAGGAAAACCGCATCAAAAAGCATGAACTCACCCGTCCCGCCAAGGAAGACGACCGGGTGCGCCAGATCGAGGCGGTGAAGGCGCAAACCGGTCCGGTGTTCCTAACCTACCGCGCGAATCCGGAACTCAAGGCGATCTATGGCCGCGTCACCGCCGAAACTCCGTTGTTGGACGCCGATCACGGCGACGGCGTGCGCCATCAGGTGTGGTCCATCGCCGACGCCGAAACCGTGTCCCGGATCCAAGAGATCTTCACCGGCATGGACGCGCTTTACGTCGCCGACGGTCATCACCGCAGCGCGGCGGCGGTGCGCATCGCGCACAAGCGGCGTGGCGGCGGCGCAAGCGCCGACGCGTCCCACGAATCGTTCCTGTCGGTAAGCTTCCCCGACGATGAAATGCTGATCCTCGACTACAACCGGGTCGTGCGCGACCTCAACGGACTGGACGCGGAAGGCTTCCTCGCCCGCCTTCGCGAGGATTTCGAGGTCATCCCCGCCGACATCCCCGTCGCACCGGAACATCCGGCATCCTTTGGGCTCTACCTCGACGGCTCCTGGCATGTCCTGGTCTTGAAGACCCCGCCGGGCCCCGACGCCGATCCGGTGGCGCGGCTCGACGTCAGTCTTCTGATGGATCATGTGTTGGTTCCCATTCTCGGCATCAAGGATCCGCGCACCGACGACCGCATCGATTTCGTCGGCGGCGCGCGCGGGCTGAAGGGCCTGGCCAGGCGCGTCGACGGCGGCGAATGGGCATGTGCGTTCTCGATGTTCCCGACCAGCCTCGCCGATCTGATGGCGGTGGCCGACGCGGGGCAGATCATGCCGCCCAAATCCACCTGGTTCGAACCGAAGCTGGCCGACGGGATGCTGTCGCTGGTGCTGGACTGACGTTGCCGGGGCCTCACCGCCCGGCGATCACCCGGAAATCGAAATAGTGCCGGTACTGGGCCTTGAGGGTCATCGGCTGGCCCGCGCGGCATTCGGCCTTGTCCAGCAAAACCTGGGACGCCACGCGCCAGTGATTGTGCGGCTTGGAGCGCCCGGTGGAAAACCTGACCCCCGGAGCCAAATCCAAGTCGAACCACAGCAACAAGGCGTCCGCCTGTCCGGACTTGACGATATCGACCGGACATTCGGCGCGGAAGATCAAGTCCGGCATGGCCTGGAAGTCGAACGTCTTGATGGCGAAGGGGGCGCTCAGGACCCGGTGGTCCTCAGTTTCCTCCAACCCCAGTTGCGCATCCTTGTAGCTCAACGGATGGGCCAGCGCGTTGATGGGCGTGAGGTCGAAGCCGTTGACGGTTTCCAGATGGTGGAAGCGTTGCAGATGCGGGCATTCGATCAACGCGCCGTACAGCGTCGCCCCCTGCGGGATGGCGGCGGCCCCGGGCTTCAACAACGCCGACCACGCATGCGAGATGGTCGGCAACGCCCCTTCCCCCACCAGCGCGCGGTCGAAGATTTCACTGATCAGCACGTCCGCCGGGCGGGGCATGTCCGCGCCGACGCGCACGTCCGAGGAATGCTTGGGCAGGACGGTGATCTTGTCGTCCAGCCCGTTGAGGCAGATGATCTGGCGCGCCAACTGGGCCATGACCGGTTCGCATTCGCAGGTGTAGACGTGTTCCGCCCCCGCGCGCGCCGCCATCATCGACAGCAGGCCCGAGCCCGTGCCCACGTCCAGCACGATGTCGCCGGGCTTGACGCGGGCTTTGATGGCGGCTTCGAAGGCGTCGTTGCGGTCCTGGTCGGCCAACATGGGCAGGTGCCAGCCGGGCAGCGTGCGGGACGCCAACTGCCCGCGATAAAACAGGATTTCCCGGTCCCCCGGAAAATGCCGCTCGGCGTCGCGCAGCACGCTCAGGGCCTCCCACTTCTTGTCCTGGAGATACAGCGCGTTGGCGAGCTGGAAATAGGCCTGGCGGCTGGCGGAGTCGGCGGCCAGGACGGCGGCGTAATGCCGCTCCGCCGCCGGGGCGTCCCCCAATTCGTCGGCGATGGCGCCCAGGTAATAATTGACGGCGAGGTGATCCGGCGCGATCGCCAACGCCTGGTCGAACACGGCGCGCGCCTGATCCAGCGCGCCGGCGGCGAAATAGGTCATCCCTTCGCTGATCAAGGCGCGGACATGATCTTGTTCCCTGGCCATGGCGCCCCCTCCGCCCTACATCATGTACTTTTCGGGATCGACGGCGGTCTTGCCCTTGCGCAGTTCGAAGTGCAGCTGCGGCGAGGCGACCGAACCCGACGACCCCACGGTTGCGACGCTCTGGCCCTTCTTGACCGTGTCGCCGCGCTTGACCAGCAAATCCTCGTTGTGCGCGTAGGCCGTGACCCAGCCGCCGGAATGCTTGATCAAAAGCAAGTTGCCGAAGCCCCGGATCTCGTTGCCCGCGTATGCCACCACGCCGTTCTCGGCAGCGCGCACCTGGGATCCGCGCGGCGCTTCGATGTTGATGCCGTCGTTCTGCAAGCCCTTGGCCTTACTTCCAAAGCCGGACAGAATCTTGCCCTTGACCGGCCACTGGAACTTGCCGCCGGAGCGGTTGGGCGGTTCCGATACGGGGGCCTTGGCGGCGGTGTTGGATGCCGTCCGCGTGCGCGTCGGGGTGGGCGTGGCCTCGGTTTGCGGGGGCGCATCCTTGGGCGGGGTCCAAGTGGCGGCGGTTTCGCGAACGGTCTCAGCCCCCCCCTGGGGCGCGTCGGAGCGCGGAATGCGCAACTGCTGGCCGGGATAGATGGTGTACGGCGAACGGATGGCGTTGAGCCGTGCGATGGTGAAGGTATCGGCGTCGTATTTTCTGGCGATCAGCGCCAGATACTCGCCCTTCTGCACCGTGTGAAGCCGCCCGCCCGGCAGCACCAGGCGCTGCCCCACGGACAGCTCATAGGGCGGGCGCAGGCCGTTGGCGTCGATGATGTCGCGCGGCGACAGCTTGTGGCGGCGCGCGATGGAATAGACCGTGTCGCCCTTGCCCACGCGCACGGCGGTGGCGTTGACGAACAAATCTTCACCCGGCCGGTTGGCGGCCGTCGGCCCGCCGCCCTTCGCCGGCCATTCCAGCCCGCCGCACGCCGACACCGCCAGCACAAACGCCAGCGCCGCGAACCGTTTGACGAACCGTGCGGAATCCATGGTCATGAAACGGATTATGGCCTTGGCGCGGCCCAGCTTCAATGGTGAGGAACCGGCCCAGACAACGCATCGCGAACGGGAACGCCGTCCTAAGATCATAAAAGCCAAAAATAGGACAAAATGCTTGACATTTTGAGCGTTTTGCCGTATGCGGGTCACAACGAAACGGGACACGTCTGTCTGGAGCCTTCCAGCGCGTGTCCCGTTTTTCCCTCTATCCCCCAAAACCCGCCAGGGGTTTGGTTGGGATAGAGACCCCAAAGAGCTTCTTCGTAGAGCGAAGCTCTGCAGGGAATGGGACCTCTTCGAACGCCGTAGGCGTGAGGGAGGGCTTCATCACTCCCCCGGCTTTGGAGGGAGGTTTTCATCGCAGCCGCACCCGGCATCCGGGCGCGGCTTTTTCTTTGCTCAAAATAGGAGAAAATCATGTCGCCCTTTCGCGTAAACGGGAGGATCAGCCGGTCCTCCAACTGCTTTCCCGAAGACGTCCTCGCCGCCAAGCACGCCTTGAATCGCCTGGGCTTTTACGAAGTGCCCGAATGGGGCATTGCGGACTTCCCTGATCGCCAACTCATGGAGGCAATCACGGCGTATCAGAAATCACGCGGCCTGCGCGTCGATGGGGACATGCGCTCAGGCGGTGAAACCGAAGCCGCGATCCAAGGTGACTTGCGCGCCGCCGCCAGCCGCCTGCGCGAGCTGGGCCGGAACGGCGACACCATCCTCGCCCACATCACCCCCGAGGAAGCCGCGTTCCTGCACCGCGTGACCGACGGCGGCACCATCAACCCGGAAACCGGCCTGCCGGAGTTCTTCGACTTCGGCGGCATGTTCAGCGGGCTTGGCGAAAGTTTCAGCAACTTCGGAACCAGCCTTTCCAACAGCTTTTCCAGCATCGGCGATAGCTTCTCGTCGGGTCTCAGCAACACCTTCGGTCAGGGCTTCACCAACACCCTGGGTTCCACCTTGGGCAACGTCGCCACGGATTTCGTCGGCCAGAAGATCGGCGAAAAGATCGGCGGGCCGTTCGGCTCCATGATCGGCAACACCA
>JADGBG010000212.1 GCA_015231605.1 Alphaproteobacteria bacterium
AGAAAACGGTGACAGTGCACTAAACAACAAAATTTAATGCACTGTTAGTGGAAACAAAAAAAGCGCCGCGACGTAAGCCGCTGGCGTTTTCTTTTTGCTCGATTTCAATGCCCTAATGTTGAGACATTGATGAGACATTGTTTTCCAATGACTCATAAGTTGTTGATTTTACTCAAAAAATTGGCTGGGGGACCTGGACTCGAACCAGGACTAGCGGAGTCAGAGTCCGCGGGTCTACCATTAACCTATCCCCCAATGGGATCGCCGCCCGGGCGCAAACCCAGGAGACGGGGCACATATATTCGGGATGGCGTGCAAAGGCAAGGGGCTATTTTTCATGGCGGGCTTTTCAAGGCCGCCGCCGGGGTCTATTGTGCGGATGGCGGCCAACCATGCGCAAGATATGGCGACAACAATGAACGAACCCCTCAACAGCCGTTCCCTAATGAACAGTCCGCTGTTCACCGGCCCGGCCCCGGCATACGGAGCGATCGATCTCGGCACCAACAACTGCCGGATGCTCGTGGCGCGCCCGTTCAAGGGCAGCTTCCGCGTGGTCGACAGCTTCTCGCGTATCGTGCGCCTGGGCGAAGGGGTGTCGGCCGAAGGTCGGCTCAGCGAGGACGCCATCACGCGCACCATCAGCGCGCTCAAGGTTTGCCGGGCCAAGCTGCGCTCCAAAAGCGTGCAACGGATCCGCTCGGTCGCGACCGAGGCCTGCCGGCGCGCCGAAAATGGCGTGGATTTCCTGGCCCGGGTCAAGGAAGAGGCGTGCATCGAACTGGAGACCATCAGCCCCCAGGAAGAAGCCGCTCTGACCCTGCGCGGCTGCTCGCCGCTGTTGGACCCCAGCCACCCCAACGCCCTGGTGTTCGACATCGGCGGCGGCAGCACCGAAGTGGTGTGGATCGACACCTCTACCAAAAACGGCCCGCGCGCGCGCGACGTGATTTCGCTGCCCCACGGCGTGGTGACGCTCACCGAGGATTACGACGGGCGCACCAACGCCGGGGAATCCTACGAGGACATCGTGCGCTTGATCGACGAAAGCCTCGGCGAATTCGACCGCCGCAACGCCATCAGCAAGGCCGTCGGCGAGGGCCGGGTGCAGATGCTGGGCACGTCCGGCACCGTGACGACGCTGGGCGCGCTGCATCTCAAGCTCAGCCGTTATGACCGCGCCCGCGTGGACGGGCTGTCCCTGCGCTTCGGCGACATCTGCACGGTGGTGGAATACCTGGGCCGCCTGGACCACGACGCCCGCATGCAGCATCCATGCATCGGGCCGCGCCGGGGCGATCTCATCATGGCCGGGTGCGCGGTGCTGGACGCGGTCTGCCGGCGCTGGCCCGTGGGCAGCCTGGTGATCGCCGACCGCGGCATCCGCGAAGGCATCCTGATGGATCTCATGTGCGCCGACGGACACGGGAAATTCCAATGACCAAGCCGCCACGCGGGTACAAGGGTTCGAAACGCAGCCAGGGCGAAAGCGGCCAGGTGCGCATGAAGCACACCAAGGTCAAGACCGCGCGCGGACGCAAGCTGTCGTCGAAGCTGTGGCTGGAACGGCAATTGAACGACCCCTACGTGATCGAGGCCAAGCGCAAGGGCTACCGTTCGCGCGCCGCGTTCAAGCTGATCGAGCTCAACGAGAAATTCGACTTCCTCAAGTCCGGCGCGCGGGTGGTGGACCTGGGCGCCGCGCCCGGCGGCTGGTCGCAGGTGGCGGCGGAAATCGTGCTGGCGGGCAAGAACGCCGGACACGGCAAGGTGGTCGCCATCGACATCCAGGAAATGGAGGAGATCCCCGGCGTCGCGATCTTGCATCAGGACTTCATGGCCGACGACGCCCCGGACGCGCTGAAGGCCGCGTTGGGCGGGGAAGCCGACGTGGTGATGAGCGACATGGCCCCGTTCGCCATCGGCCACGCCTCGACCGATCATTTGCGCATCATGGCGCTGTGCGAGGCGGGATTGCATTTCGCCCTGGAAGTCCTGGCCCCTGACGGCGTGTTCCTGGCCAAGGTCCTGCAAGGCGGCACCGAGGGGGACCTGCTCACCATCCTGAAGCGCGACTTCCGCATCGTGCGCCACGCCAAGCCCCCGGCCAGCCGCCAGGATTCCGCGGAAATGTACGTGGTGGCCCAGGGATTCCGGGGACGGCAGACGGAAGAAGAAATCGGCTGACGCCTA
>JADGBG010000074.1 GCA_015231605.1 Alphaproteobacteria bacterium
GCGTGGCCGTCGATCAGGACGCGTTCGCCGCTGACGCGGGCGCGGCCCTCGGCGATCAATTTCACCGCCAGCGGATAGATCACGTGTTCCTGTTTCAGGATACGGGCCGCCAGGGCGTCGGGCGTGTCGTCGGCTTGAACCGGAACCACGGCCTGGACGATGATGGGGCCTTCGTCCATGGCGGGGCGGACGAAATGCACGGTGCAGCCGGAAAAACGCGCGCCTTCCTCGATCACGCGTTCGTGGACATGCAGGCCCTTGAACGACGGCAGCAGGGACGGGTGGATGTTGATCAGACGGTCGCGCCAGGCGCGCACGAAATCGTCGCTGAGCAACCGCATGAATCCGGCCAGGCACACGAACTCGGCCCCGGCCTCCACGATCTTTTCGGTCATGGCGGCGTCGAAGCTTTCGCGGTCGGCATACGCCTTGTGGTTCAAGACGGCGGTGGGAATGCCGGCGACGCGGGCGCGCTCCAAGCCGTAGGCATCGTCCTTGTTGGACAAAACCAGGACGATTTCGGCGGGGAACGTTTCGTCCTGGCAGGCGTCGATCAACGCCTGAAGATTCGAACCGCGCCCGGAAATCAGCACCGCCAGCTTCAACATGCGATCAACCCCAGGCTTTTTCCGCGTTGAGCAGCACCACGCCGTCGTTGCCCGCGGGACGGGGGACGATGCGGCCGATCTCAAAGACCGTCTCGCCGTTCTCTTCGAACACGGACTTGAGGTTGGCGGCTTGGGCGGGATTGACGATCACCACCATGCCGATGCCGCAGTTGAAGGTGCGCGCCATTTCCTTCGCGGCGATCCCGCCGGCCTTTTGCAGCCACTTGAACACCGGCAGGGTTTCCCACGCGGTGGCGTCGATTTCGGCGGCCAGATCCTCGGGCAGCACGCGGGGGATGTTCTCCACCCCGCCGCCGGTGATGTGGCTCAGCGCGTGCACGCCGCCGGCCTTGATGGCGGCGAGGCAGGATTTCACATAAATGCGGGTCGGGACCAGCAATGCGTCGCCCAGCGTCTTGCCCGGCGCGAACGGGGCTTCGCCGTTGTAGGCGAGACGGGCCTTGTCGACGATGTGATCGCGCACGGCGGCCTGCAACTTGGTGTCCGCCGGGCCGCCGATGACGGCGTCCGACACCACCTTGCGCACCAGGGAGAAACCGTTGGAATGCAGGCCGCTGGACGCCAGGCCCAACACCACGTCGCCGCTGCGCACCCGGTCGCCCGTCAGCACGTCGTCGCGTTCCACCGCGCCCACGCAGAAGCCCGCGAGGTCGTAGTCCCCGGCGCCATACATGCCGGGCATTTCCGCGGTCTCGCCGCCGATCAGCGCGCAGTTGGATTGACGGCAGCCTTCCGCGATGCCGGAGATGATGGCTTTGCCCGCGTCCACGATGAGCTTGCCGGTGGCGTAGTAGTCGAGGAAGAACAGCGGCTGCGCCCCCTGAACGACCAGGTCGTTGACGCACATCGCCACCAGATCGATGCCGATGGTGTCGTGCTTGCCGGTGGAAATGGCGATCTTGAGCTTGGTGCCGACGCCGTCGGTGCCGGCCACCAGGATGGGGTCCTTGAAGCCCGCCGCCTTGACGTCGAACATGGCGCCGAAACCGCCCAGTCCGGACATCACGCCGCTGCGCGTGGTGGATTTCGCTTCGGGCTTGATCGCCTCGACCAGCGCGTTCCCGGCGTCGATATCGACGCCCGCGTCCTTGTAACTTGCCCCGGACATGTCGTCTCCTCGCGAGTTTCTCACGCCGCTCTGGTAATGCGCGAGCAACGTGGTACATAAAGAACCAGCACCGCAGAACATAACCATTCCGGGATGCTTTGCAATGACGCAGTACGAAGAGGCAGGGGCCATGCGCGCGCGGATCGTTTATTCGTTTCTTTTCATCCTGTTCGGGGCGCTGGGCGCGTTCCGCGCGGACGCCGCCGCGCCCAGCCTGTTCGAAGTCGACAACGTGGCCGTGGACGTCACGGCCGAATCCGCCACGCAGGCCCGCGCCAAGGCCCTGGCCGAGGCGGAACGCAAGGCCTACGTCAGCCTGCTGCGTCGCCTGACCCTGCAAGCGTACCACGACCGCCTGCCGGACCTCGGCCCGGCCCAGGTGACGGCCTTGGTCCGCGACTTCGTGGTGGCGGAGGAAAAAGCCTCGTCCGTGCGTTATATCGCCAAGCTCAACTACCACTTTCGCGCCGAGGCCGTGCGCGCGCTGTTGGAGCAGCACGGCATACCGTTCGCCGAGACCATGTCCAAGCCGGTGGTGATCCTGCCGGTCTATCAGGCCGCCGGCGCGCTGGTGTTGTGGGACGACCCGAATCCGTGGCGGGCGGCCTGGCGAAATTATGGCCAGCACGGTCCGGGGCAGGGCCTGGTGCCCATGGTTCTGCCGTCGGGCGATTTGACCGACGTCGGCGTCATCGGCGCGGAGCAGGCCATCGAGGGCGACATGACGCGCCTGACCGAAATCGCGCGGCGCTACGAAGCGGGCGACGCGGTGGTGGCGCACGGCATCTTGCGCTCGTCCGCCCTGGGCGGCCGGCCGGAGTTGGAAGTCTATCTGACCCGTTTCGGGTCCACCTTGCAGGAACACACCGTGGTCAAAACGTTCACCGCGGCCGCGGACGAAAGCGTGGACGCCTTGTTGGCCCGTGCGGTGGGGCAACTGACCCACCAGATCGAAGACCATTGGAAACAGGACAACATGATCCAGTCGGGCGAGATTCGCCTGTTCACCGTGTCCGTGCCGGTCACGGGGCTCCAGGACTGGGTGCGGACGCGCGACCGGCTGAACGGCGTGGCCATCGTGCGCCGCGTGGAAGTGTCCCTGATGCGCCGCGACGAGGTGCGGATGCATCTGCATTTCATCGGCGACGTGGAGCAGCTGGCCCTGTCCCTGGATCAGGCCGATCTGGCCTTGTGGGAAGAAGCGGGGCGCTGGTTTCTGGGCGAGAAAAATCCGGCCGCGCCCGCGCGCTGACAATCGGCCGGAGCCCGGTTTTGAACATTCCCAACTGGATATCCATGGCCCGCGTCGCCACCGTTCCGGTGGTGGTTTGGCTGATCCTGGAAGGCCACCTGTCGTGGGCGTTCTGGGTGTTCGGGCTGGCGGGCGTCTCCGACGCGCTCGACGGCTTCATCGCCAAGCGCTTCGCGATGGAAACGGAGTTGGGGCGCTACCTCGACCCCATCGCCGACAAGGCCCTTTTGTCGTCCACCTACGTGTCCATGGCGGTGGTCGGGATGCTGCCCAGCTGGCTGGCGATCCTGGTGGTGTTTCGCGACCTTTTCATCGTCGGCGGCGCGATGCTCTATGAAACCCTCACGCATTCCCTTACCATGCGGACGTTGTGGGTGAGCAAGCTCAACACCGTCATGCAGATCCTGTTGGTGGCGGTGGTGCTGGGACAAGCCATGACGGACGCGTCGTTGGGCGCTTTGGCGGATGTGATGATCTTCGCGGCGGCCGCAACCACCCTGGTGTCGGGGCTAGCCTATGCGCTGGTGTGGGGGCGGCAATGGAGCGACGGAGGGGCGGGGCGATGACCCGGGAAAGACAGGTGTGGTTCTGGTTGATCGGGCTGCTGCTCACGCTGGCGGCGCTGTACGTGCTGAGCGGCGTTCTCACCCCGTTCGTCGCGGGTTTGGCCGTGGCGTATTTCCTGGACCCGTTGGCGGACCGGATGGAGGCGCTTCTCAAATCCCGCTCCGCCGCCACGGCCTTGATCCTGCTGGCGTTCTTCGTTGTCGTCGCGGCGGTCGGCGTGGCCCTGTTCCCGTTGCTGCAAAACCAGGTGACCGGCCTGGTCGCAAGACTGCCGGAAATCGTCGAGAGCGCGCGCGGCTTCATCGAACCGCACCTCAAGCACCTGGAAAGCGAATTGGGCGCGGAACACGTCAAGCAGATCAAGGACGCCGCCGGGGGCTTCACCGGGGCCGCCGTGACATGGGTGGGCAACGTTCTGAAAAGCCTGTTTCTGGGCGGCAAGGCGTTCATCAACACCCTGTCGCTGTTGTTGATCATGCCCGTGGTGGCGTTCTTCCTGTTGCGCGATTGGGATGTTCTGGTGACCAGGGTGGACGATTTGCTGCCCAGGGCTTCCGCAGAGACCATCCGCGGGCAATTCCGCGTCATCGACGCCACCATCGCCGGGTTCGTGCGCGGGCAGGCGACCGTTTGCCTGGCGCTGGGAACCATCTACGCCACCGGCTTGACGATGGTGGGTCTGGACTTCGGCCTGCTGATCGGATTGGCCACCGGCTTGATGGCGTTCGTGCCCTATGTGGGTATGATGATCGGCCTGCTGGTGGCGTTCGGGGTGGCGCTGATGCAGTTCAGCGACCTGAGTTCGTTCCTGTTGGTCGCGGGCGTGTTTGGGGTTGGTCAGACCATCGACGCGGCGTTCCTCACCCCCAATCTGGTGGGCGGGCGCGTCGGGCTGCATCCGGTGTGGATCATCTTCGCGCTGATGGCGGGCGGTGCGCTGTTCGGCTTCACCGGCGTGCTGTTGGCGGTTCCGGTGGCGTCCGTGATCGGGGTGTTGGTGCGGTTCGCCATCGGGCGTTACCAGGCCAGCACCCTGTACACCGGTGACGCCACGTGACCTTCGCCCGGCAGATTCCGCTTCCCTTCGATCCCCGCCCGGCATTGGGCGGCGAGGATTTTCTGGTCGCGCCGTCCAACGCGGGCGCCGTCGCCTGGGTGGAACGCTGGCCCGACTGGCCGTCGCCGGGGCTGGTGATCGTGGGGGACGCGGGCGCGGGCAAGACACATCTTTGCCATGTGTTCCAGGCGCTGAGCGGCGCGCGCCCGGTGACGCCGGAGACCCTCGGCGTCCAGCACGCCGACGGGGTGTTGGACGGCGCGGGGGCGTTGGCCTTGGACGACGCCGAGGGTTTCCTGGCCGCGGGATTGGCGGAAGAGCTTCTTCACCTCTACAACCTCGCGCGCGAAGGGGACGTGAAATTCCTGCTGAGCGCCAAGGCGCCGCCGGCGCGCTGGAGGGTGGACTTGAAGGATCTGTCGTCGCGTCTCAACACGCTTCCCGTGGCGGAAATCGATCCGCCCGACGACGTGTTGCTGACGGCGTTGATCGTCAAGCAGTTCGGCGACCGGCAGTTGGCCGTGGACCCGGACGTGCTGAGCTACATGCTGGCGCGCATGGAACGGACGTTCGCGGGCGTGCGGGATTTGATCCGCGCGGTGGACGAACTGGCGCTCGCGGAAAAGCGCGCCGTCACCAAGGCCCTGGTGCGGCGCGTGCTCGAAGGCGGGGACGCGGCCGCCCCCTGACGCAGGTGTGACGAAGTTGTCGTGCCGCCGGCCATGGCGGGCATGACAACCGGCGCTCAACGGGGTAGAATGCGCGGGCGATTCCAGGCTCATCCTCACACACCATCGTATTTTCAAATTGAAAAAGGACGGTTCATGAACGCCAAAGCGGATAACGAAAATCTTTTGTCTTCGCCCGACCGATTCATCAACCGCGAGCTTTCGTGGCTCGGCTTCAACACGCGCGTCCTCGAAGAGGCGATGAACGAACGTCATCCTCTTCTGGAACGGGTCCGGTTTCTCAGCATATCCGCCGCCAACCTGGACGAGTTTTACATGGTGCGCGTGGCCGGCCTCAAGGGTCAGGTGCGCGCCGGGATCGGCTCGCTCAGCGACGACGGCCGCACCCCCGCGCAGCAGTTGGAGGCGATCAACACCGCCGCCCACGAACTGATGCGCGGTCAGCAAAACTGCTGGCTGATCCTCAAGGAACTGTTGGTCAAGGAAGGCATCCGGGTTCTCAATCACACCGAACTCGGCGACAAGGACAAGCGCTGGCTACACGACCACTTCATGGAGCAGATCTTCCCGGTGCTCACCCCGCTGGCCATCGATCCCGCGCACCCGTTCCCGTTCATTCCCAATCTCGGGTTCTCTCTGGTCATGACGTTGACGCGGCGCAAGACCGGCGAAAAGCTGCGCGCCCTGCTGCCCATTCCGCACCTGATCGACCGGTTCGTGCGCTTGCCCGGCACCGGCATCCGCTTCGTGCCCATCGAAGAGGTGGTAAAGCTGTTCCTCGAACGCCTGTTTCCGGACTACGAGCCCGAGCAGATCGCGACGTTCCGTCTGATCCGCGACAGCGTCATGGAAATCGACGAAGAAGCCGAAGATCTGGTGCGCACCTTCGAAACGGCCTTGAAGCGCCGGCGCCGAGGGTCGGTGATCCGTCTCACCGTCAACGAGGACATGCCCGAAGACCTCATCAACCTGGTGGCCGAGGAAATCGGCGTGCGCGAAGAGGACATCTTCCGCCTCAAGGGTGTTTTGGGCATGGCCGACCTGTCCAAATTGGTGCTCAAGGAACGCACGGATTTGTTGTTCGAGCCGTTCAACGCCCGCTTCCCGGAACGCGTCCGCGATTTCGGCGGCGACGTGTTCCAGGCCATCACCCAGAAGGACATGATCGTCCATCACCCCTACGAAAGCTTCGACGTGGTGGTGCAGTTCGTCCGCCAGGCCGCGTTCGATCCGAACGTGGTGGCCATCAAGCAGACGCTGTACCGCACATCCAACGACAGTCCCATCGTGCAGGCCCTGGTGGAGGCCGCCGAGGCGGGCAAGTCCGTCACCGCCATGGTGGAGCTCAAGGCGCGCTTCGACGAGGAAGCCAACATCCGCTGGGCGCGCGACCTGGAACGCGCGGGCGTTCAGGTGGTCTACGGTTTCATGGACAAGAAGATCCACGCCAAGGTCAATCTCGTGGTGCGGCGCGAGGGTAAGGGGCTGCGTTCCTACGTCCATTACGGCACCGGCAACTACCACCCGGTCACGGCCAAGATCTATACGGACCTGTCGCTGTTTTCCTGCGATCCGGCGCTGTGCGCGGACGCGGCGCGCCTGTTCAACTACATGACCGGATACGCCAGCCCCGAAGGCATGGAAAAGCTGTCCTATGCGCCGCTGACCTTGCGCGAACGGCTTTTGGAGCACATCGAGGTGGAAATCGCCAACGCCAAGGCGGGCAAGCCTGCGGGCATCTGGGCCAAGATGAACTCGGTGGTGGATCCCATCCTGATCGACGCGCTCTATCGGGCGTCCAACGCGGGCGTGCCGACCGACCTGGTGATCCGCGGCATCTGCTGCCTGCGGCCGGGCGTTCCGGGGATGTCGGAAAACATCCGCGTGCGCAGCATCGTCGGGCGCTATCTGGAACACTCGCGCATCGTGGCGTTCGCCAACGGCCAAGAGCTGCCGTCCCGTGACGCCGTGGTCTACATTTCGTCCGCCGACTGGATGCCGCGCAACCTCAACCGGCGCGTGGAAACCCTGGTGCCGATCGAAAACCCGACCGTGCATCGCCAGGTGCTGGACGAGATCATGGTGATGAACCTCAAGGACACCCAGCAAAGCTGGACGTTGAATTCCGACGGGACGTATGCCCGCGTTCCGTCCGGCAGCGGCCCCAACGCGCACCATTATTTCATGACCAACCCCAGCCTGTCCGGACGCGGCAGCAGCGGTGGCGGCAAGAAGAACAAAACCAAGACCACGCGTAACAAGACATGATGCAGCACGCCTTTGAAACCCGCCTCGGCGCGGCCACGCCACTTCCCGCCGCCGAAGGCCGTGTCGCCGTGGTGGACATCGGATCCAACTCGGTGCGCATGGTGGTCTACGACACGCCGATGCGCCTGCCCATTCCGATGTACAACGAAAAGGCCCAGTGCGCGCTTGGGCGCGGGTTGGGCCAAAGCGGCAAACTCTATCCCGCCGGCGTTCAATGCGCGTTGCGCAGCATTCGCCGCTTCGCGGGCCTGGCCGAGGCCATGGGCGTGCGCGAGTTGGAAATGGTCGCCACCGCCGCCGTGCGCGAGGCTTCGGACGGACCGGATTTCATCGCCGCCGTGCGCGAAGCCGTCGGACAGGACATCACCGTTCTCAGTGGCGAGGACGAAGCCAAGTACGCCGCGCTCGGCTTGTTGATGGGCGTGCCGCGCGCCGATGGGGTGATCGGCGACTTGGGTGGCGGCAGTTTCGATCTGGTCGGTCTGGATCAGGGCAAGTTCAAGGATTCCGCGACCTTTTCCCTGGGGCATATCCGCCTGGCCGAGGCGTCGGGGAACGATCCCGAACGCGCGCGGGAAATCGTGCGCGAACAGTTGGCGGCCTTGCCGTGGCTGGTCGACGGCATGAAGGGACGTACGGTTTACGCCGCCGGCGGCACGTTGCGCGCCATCGCGCGCATTCTGATCGACCAGACCAGCCACCCCATTCACGTGGTGGACAACTTCAACATGGACGCCGGCGCGGCGTTGAAAATTTTGCACCTGATCAGCGGCAAGGGCCGCCATGCGCTGGAGCTCATCCCCGGAATCAACAAAAAGCGCGTGGAAACTCTGCCGTACGCGGCCGCCGCTCTGGAAGGACTGCTTGCCGTCAGCGGCGCGGAGCGGGTGCAGTTTTCGGGCTTCGGCATGCGCGAAGGGGTTCTGCTGACCTGTCTCCCGTATGACATGCGCAATCAGGACCCGCTGCTCAGCGCGTGCGAAACCATGGCGGAACGCACCGGCCGCTTCGCGGTCAAGGGGCGTGAAATCCTCGACTGGATGGCGCCGCTCTATCCCCAGGAAACGCCGGAGGATCTGCGCCTGCGGTACGCCGCGTGCCTGATGAGCGACATCGGGTGGAACGAGCATCCCGACTACCGCGCCGAACACGCCTTCATCCGCACGCTCCGCATTCCCTATGCCGGGCTGACCCATGCCGAACGCGCGTTGCTGGCGGCGACGGTCTACGTGCGCCAGAACGGCAATCTGACCGACCAGCTGATTCGGCCCATCCTGGGTCTGGTGGATGTGGGGCAGTTGTCGTGGGTGCGTTCCACCGGTTTGGCGTTGTCTTTGGCGCACACGGTTTCGGGCAGCGCGCCCGGACTGTTGGGAAAGACCAGCCTGACGGTCAAAAAGGATCGCCTGACCCTGAAAATCCGCGCCGCCGACCGGGGCGCGTTGCTCAGCGAAGCGGTCGAACGCCGCCTGAAAACCTTGGCGGCCTCCTTGGGCCTGAAACCCAAGCTGGGATAAACATTTACGTTTCTGGCATGTGTTCCGTAAAGCTGCTAGCATTCACGGCGTCGCGCGCGATTTGCGCGCGCATCGGGGGGGGCTTGACGCCCATTGTGAATGAACACGCGAACGGATGGCGGTTCGGGTCTGGCTTTTCTGCGTCTGAGCGGAGTGGCGGCGCTTGCGCTGTGGTCGCTTTTGGCGCTTGGGTCCGGGGCGTGGAACATCGTCAATCAGCGCGACGAAACGCGGTCCTTGGCGACGCGGGAGGCGCGGTCACATTTCAACAAGGACACGGCTTTTCGCTTCTGGGCGTCGTCGCACGGGGGTGTTTACGTGCCGACCGACGACAGAACGCCTCCCAACCCGAGCCTGTCCCATTTGCCGGAACGTGACATCGTCACGCCCTCGGGCAAGCCCCTCACCTTGATGAACCCGGCCTACATGCTGCGCCAGCTCATGACGGAATACGAACGCCTTTACGGGGTGAAGGGCAAGATCACGGCCTTTCCCGACATGCTGTTCAATCCGCAGAATTCCCCCGACGCCTGGGAATTGGCCGCGCTCAACGCCTTCGCCCAGGGCAAGGACGAGGCGTTCGAATTCTCCGACATCGACGGCAAACCCTACCTGCGCTTGATGCGGCCCCTGATGGTTCAAAAAAGCTGTCTCAAATGCCACGAGATCCAGGGTTACAAGGAAGGCGAGCTGCGTGGCGGCGTCGGCGTGGCCGTGCCCATGAGCGCCTACCTGGAGGGGGAGCGGCGGCAAATTGGCAACCTCGTCTTGTCCCATGGCCTGATCTGGCTTCTCGGCGCCATCGCGATCGTCATGGTCACGCGGAGGTCCCTGGTCTATTTCCGGGAACGGATCGAAGTGGAGGACAAGCTCCAGGCGGCGATGGCGGCGGCCGAGGAAGCCAGCAAGAGCAAAAGCCGCTTCCTTGCCATCATGAGCCACGAGCTGCGCACGCCGCTCAACGCCATCAACGGCTTTTCGCAAATGATGGAAAACAGGACGTTCGGCGAACTGTCGCCGCAGTACCATGAATATTCCCGATTGATCCATTCCAGCGGCGAGCACCTGCTGGGCATCATCAACCAGATCCTCGACCTGTCGAAAATCGAGGCCGGGAAAATCGAACTGGAAGAGCAAGAGATCTTCATGGGCGCGCTGATCGACGAGGTGTTCGGCATGCTGGAGCACATGGTCAACCAGAAGGGGGTGCGGCTCGTCAACAAGACCAATGACCTGCACACCATGTGGGTGGACCCCGTGCGCATCAAACAGGCGCTCTTCAACGTCATCGGCAACGCGCTGAAATTCACCGAGCAGGGCGAGGTCACGGTCTTCAACCGCTGTGACGCGGAAGGGCATCGCATCATCGTCAGGGACACCGGTTCGGGGATGAGCGTGGAGGAACTCGCGGTGGCGCTCAAGCCGTTCGGCCAGGTCCATGCCGACGCCTATACCCGCCGTCTCGAGGGAACCGGTCTGGGGTTGAGCCTGACCCAACACATCATGCGGCTCCATGGTGGCGAGCTGCAAATCGCCAGCGCCAAGGGGCAGGGAACGGAAGTCATCCTGTTCTTCCCGACATCGCGCCACATGGACGAGCACGAGGAAGACATGTCGCCGGACGCCGCCGAGGCGTGATCAGGTTTCCGCGGTCAGTTCGTGCAGCTGGATGTCTTCCTTTTGGATGTGGGTCACCAGCCAGTCGCGCAGGAAAAAGATGGCCTCGTGGCCCAACGTCAGGGGGTTCACCTGCAATTCCCGCCACAGTCCGTTCACCCGCGAACAGAACTTCTCGTGCTGGATCTTGTGGGGCGCCAATTTGCGGTAGTCGTGCTTTTCCATCATCTTTTCCTCTTCGCGGAAATGGATGATGGTGTAGTGTTCCAACGCGCGCAGGACACGCCCGATCTCCCGCGCGCCGTGGCGTTCGGTCACGGCGGCGTACAGATCGTTGATCAGGCGGATCAGGTAGCGATGGTGTTCGTCCACCACGTCGATGCCGATGCCATAAGAGCTTTCCCACGGAATGTGCACGGCCTTGCCGTCGTCGTGAAGCGGGGGCAAGGACAACTTTTCCCGGGGGTCAATGATTTCGTCTCGGTACAGCTCGCGGATGCGCAGGATTTCCGGCAGGGATTTCTGGAAGGCTCCGACCACGGCCGGATCGAAGGCGTGCCCCGATTCCGAAACGATGGTGTCGATGGCCTTGTCGATCGGCCAGGCCTGCTTGTACGGGCGCGATGACGTCAGGGCGTCGAACACGTCGGCGACGGAACAGATGCGCCCAAAAAGTGGGATGTCTTCCCCCGCAAGGCCGTTGGGGTAGCCGCTTCCGTCCCATTTTTCGTGGTGGCTACAGGCAATTTCCCGGGCCGTGCGCATCAACTCGTCGTCGCCCTTGAGCAACTGGCCGCCGATCGCGGCGTGACGGCGCATGATGTTGAATTCGTCGCTGTCCAGGCGGCCCGGTTTGAGCAGGATGTTGTCGGGGATGCCGATCTTGCCGACGTCGTGCATGGGCGCGGCGATGACCAGGCGGTCGCGGGCGTCGGCGTCAACGCCCATGGTCTTGGCGATGGACGCGGCAAAGTGGGCCATGCGCATCACATGCATGCCGGTTTCCGTGTCGCGGTATTCCGACGCCGCGCCCAGTTTCTGGATCACTTCGGCCTTGGCCTGTTCCAGTTCCAATTCCTTGGCGCCCACGATTTCATGGGCCAGGCGGTGCGCCACGACGTTGGACAGGATGGTGGCGAGGTCGTGCATGACGCAGACCTCGGCGTCGTCCGGGACATGCCCGGCCGGGACGAACACCACGACGTCGCCGATGACCTTGCCCCTGTCCTGTAGCGGCAGGATATAATGATTGTCGGCCTTGTCGGCCGGCAGGGCGTTGACGGTCGCTTCGCCCAGGCATTCGCGGAAAGCGATCTGGCCGTTGCGCGTGGCCTGGCCGCAGGCGCACCGGTCCAGGCTGACTTGGGTGCAGAACTCGGCGCGGGCCTCGGTAAAGCCTTTCTGCGCGACCTGGATGAGGTTGCCGCTGGCGCCGCGCAACATAATCGCGCCGCGGTCCTCCAGGTGCATCCACGGCAGCGCGGCGAGCCGTTCCAGGACCAGCTCCAGCAAGTCCTGCAGGTTGTCGGTCCGCTGGCCGTCCTGCAACAGCGTCAACAGATAGCTGGACGCCATGCCGGGTTTGATGTCGGCGGGATTGGTGGTGGAGGTGATGCAATCGTTGGACATGGGGCAATCCCTGCGATGGACGGAGCGGTCACGATGAATCCCATGATGAATTCGTCGTGGATCAACAGGGACTAGCATAAAGCAACTATCCGATACAGCCGCGGCGGGCGGCAGTTGCACTATGTTCAATCGTATGATCTTGGCTTGATGGGAAGGGTGCTCAGGCCTCGCCCGGGGTGTCGAGCAACACCACGCGCTTGTTCTTGATGGCCAGGCCCATGTCGCCGTTGCGCAGCTTCACCGCCGCCTGGCCGAACATGTCGTAGCGCCAACCGCTCATGGCCGGGACGTCGGCCTTGGCGCCGAAGGCGGCGATGTGATCGATGTCGGAGGCGCTGGCGATCAGTTTTTGCGCCACGCCGGTTTCCTCGCAGATCATCTTGAGGAACACCTTGAGCAGGTCCGAAACCGGGCCGATGCCGGACGGCAGTTCGTCGCGTTCCTGCGGATGGGGAAGGTCGGCGTCGGGCACGTCCAGTCCGCGCTTGACGGCCTTGAGGATTTCCGCGCCGGCCGGACCCTTGGCCATGCGGTCGCCGAGGCCCCGCGTGCGCGCCAATTCGTTCGGATCCTTGGGCGCGTGGTGGGCGATTTCCAACAGGGCGTCGTCGCGTAGCACCCGGTTGCGCGGCACGTCGCGGCGTTGGGCTTCGCGTTCCCGCCACGCTGCGACTTCCTTGAGGATGGCCATCACGCGGGGTTTGGCGTTGCGCGTTTTGATGCGCTTGTGGGCCTGTTCCGGATCGCCTTCGTAGGTGGCGGGGGAATTCAGCACCGCCATTTCCGAATCCAGCCAGCTTTCCCGGCCGCTCTTCTCCAGTTCCTTGACCAGCTTGCGGTACGCGTCGCGCAGATGCGTGACGTCGGACAGCGCATAGGCGATCTGCTTGTCGGACAGCGGGCGGCGCGACCAGTCGGTGAAGCGCGACGATTTGTCGATGCGCGCGCGGGTCAGCTTGGAAATCAAGTTTTCATAGCCCACCTGGTCGCCGAACCCGCACACCATGGCGGCGACCTGGGTGTCGAACAGGGGCTGGGGCAGGCGGCCCATCAGATGGTGGAAAATTTCCAGATCCTGGCGCGCGGCGTGGAACACCTTGAGCGTTTCCGTCGCGTCCATCAGATCGAACACCGGGGCCAGGTCCAGTCCCGGCGCCAGCGCGTCGATGGCCGCCGCGTCGTCGGGCCCGGCGATCTGCACCAGACACAACACCGGCCAATAGGTGCTCTCGCGCATGAACTCGGTGTCCACCGTCACAAACGGCGTCCCCTTGAGCTTCTGGCAAAACGTCACCAGTTCGGCGGTGGTGGTGATCATGGTCATGGGGGGGCTTTTACACGGTTTCGCCCGCAACGGGAAGGGGGCAGGACGGATTGTTACGTCAACGGCCATCCGCCATGGGCGTCAATGGCTACGTCGATCTCCACCATGATCTCGATCGTGCGTTTCAGCGCGGCCACGATTCCCTGGTAATGAAGCTGGTCGTCATAGCTCAATTCCCGGTCTTTGCGGTCTTTTAGCCACTTGTGGCAAACCTGATACCCGCCGACCTGAAAGTCCCAAACGTCCTCGGGAACGCCTTCGAAATACTGGGTGTCGTTGATCCACACCCGGCCATTTTTATAGGTGATCTTCTTGACCACGTGCGTGCCGTCCACCGGATATTTGGTGATCAGCTTGGCCTTCTCCTCCATCAGGTGAAGGCCGGTCAACTCAGCCCCCAGCTTGCATAAGGCTCGGAACAGCTTGAGCTGAGACGTCAGGGGAAGCCGTGGAAAGTCGATTTTCAAAAACTCGGCGTAACGTTCTCGATACGTCGGGCTGTGGAACACCGCATACATGTAATGAAACACGTCTTCGGGGCCGAAGGTCTTTTTCAGATCACCCCGGCCATCCGCGACCCAATTCAGATTTAGTCGCCCCTTGAGGTCTTCAAGGAATTCACCAGCGAGATTTGGCCGTCGTCCGCCAGGAGCATCGGAGGCTTCCGTATCTGTATCAAACAGGTCTTTTTTTAC
>JADGBG010000213.1 GCA_015231605.1 Alphaproteobacteria bacterium
TTTTTTCGTGCCCGGCCCGGCACGCCTTTACTTTTATCCCATACACAGACAGGAACAGGAGACAGATATGGACGGGTTCAAGTTGAACGGAAGAATCAGCGCGTACTCCAACACGCGCCCGGAAGACGTGCTCGCAGCCAAGCAGGCGCTTTATCGCCTTGGCTTTTATGGCATGCCGGAGTGGGGTCTCACCGATTTTCCGGATCGTGCCCTGATGGAGGCCATCACCGCCTATCAGAAAGCGCGCGGTCTGCGCGTTGACGGGGCCATGCGCCCGGACGGGGAAACGGAGACGGCGATCCGGGGTGAGCTGCATTCAACGGCAGAACGCCTGCGCCGATTAGGCCGCAATGGCGATACCGTGCTGGCACACATCTCACCCGCCGAGGCCGGTTTGTTGAAGGCGCGCGGCGGGGCCGGAACCGTCAACCCCGCCACCGGTCTGTTGGAATTTTCCCAGAAAGAGGAAAAGGAGGGACACTACGTCTGGCGCACCATGGGCGACGACAAGGTCCGCTCGTCCCACTCTGAGCGCGAAGGCCAGGTGTTTTCCTGGGACCACCCGCCCGAAGGCGGCCATCCCGGAGAAGCGCCGGGGTGTCGGTGTTGGGCGCAAAAGGTGGAAAAGGGAGATTGCGACCGCATTAAATGGGAGATCGAGGCCGAATGGAAAAGACACGATGCGCTGTCCGAACCCATAGCCAATACCAAAGGGGAGATCGCGCTCGTAGACAAGAGATTGAGTGAGCTCAAGGCCGAGCTTGCGAACGTCCGGTTCGAAATTCAAACACTTGGGATTCCCAATCGCGTGGACAAAGCGATCAAGGGGAGCAATGTGGTCGGATGGGCGGCCCTTATCTATCAATACGAACAGCTGAAAAATAGGGAAGCAGACATACTGAACGATATATCGATAGAGGAATATTCCCGTGAGCGGTTGGCGATGAAACTGGAGAAACTGCTACGCGAACAGGAAGATCACGCCTTGAACGCCCAGGAGTTGACCCGTCAACATGAGGCGTGCATGGAAGCCGGAGGAGGCGGCAAGGCCTAATAGGGACGGTGGTTGTTGCGGGTCCAAATATCAATGGAAAAAAAGTCACCTGGCGTCAACAGGGAGTGCAGCCTGTCCAACCCGGCTTGGGCGACTTCGCCGCCGCCATTGTTCAGGGCGCGGGTGTACCAGAAATAAGCCATGGCGTTGTGCTGGCGGAATCTGTTTCCGGTCTCGAGGCGGCGCGCCACCTCCAATTGGGCCCTGAGGTCTCCGCCATGGGCTTTTTCGATCAGGTCGACCCGGAAAAGAGGGCCTTCATCGAACAATTTTCGGTTCTGGACTGTGAGCGCATCCAGGCGGATTTCATCAAGCCTGAGTGCAATTGTAAGATGGAGAAATTTGTAGTTCATGTTGTCCGGGTGTGCGGCCATCAGGGCCGCATAATCCCGTTCCATGGATTGCGCCTCATCGAAGGTTGCCGTGGAGAGTTTCCAGGACCAAGCCATGCCGTCGCGCATGGCGACGGACGTGGGCGTTGGGCGTCCGTCCTCATACATGCATTCCAGCATGGACCGAAAGAGAAGGTCGTCGGTGCGTTTCAATCCGATTGCGGAATCGGCCATAAGAGCGGAGTGGTGGCGCATGTCCTCCAGGCGTTGCGGCGTCAATAGCGGATCCCTGATCCGGAAGAACGCGCACATTCTTTCCATGAATTCGTTCTCGGAAACGTACGCCGGTTTTGCGGAGGATGAAGACGGAAAACCGGTTATGCGTTCGAAGAGCTGATCAACCGAAATTTCATAAGTCTCATCATCGTTGTCGGAAATGGCGCGTTTGACTGCGTCAATAAGGGCAGGGGTGGGAACTGCGAGCGGATCATTCGCAACAGCATCGGCCTCCTCGAGCAGACTGCTGGCCTGTATCGGCTGAACGAACAGAAAGATGAAGAAAACGGCGTACCGGAACATCCGTGAATCCTAGTTCATGGACACCGCGCGTTCAATCACTCATCGTCATGAGGAGGGGCTTGAGCCGGGATGTTGCGATCCAACGGGGCCGTGATACCATCCCTTTTCGAAACCGGGGGAAGCGATGACCAACGAGACGCCCCAACAAAGCCTGCTCACGCCGCGCGGTCTGGTGGCC
>JADGBG010000075.1 GCA_015231605.1 Alphaproteobacteria bacterium
CACCGCCTACATCTTTCGCAACGCGAGCAGGAATGCCTAACCTGGGCCAGTCAGGGCAAGACGGCGTGGGAAACCAGTGAAATTCTGATGATTTCGGAAAACACGGTGCGCGACTACATCAAAAGCGCGTGCAAGAAGTTGGGCGTGTACTCCAAGAACCACGCCATCGTAAAGGCCATGCTTTTGGGACTTATTCGCCCAAACATTTAGCGAACATAGGCATTTCCACCCACGATATACATCAATCCCCCCAGGTGGGGGGAGTGCACAACGCGTGTATTGCATCTTCAATACTCCTTAGAGACGCCACAAATCCCGTGCGTCATCACGAAGGGAGATGCGACCATGTTGTGCCTAATCACGCCGAACCGCGCCAACGAATTTGCCCACGAACTGGAAGAAATGCACCGCCTGCGTTATCGGGTGTTCCGTGAACGTTTGGAATGGGAAGTGAACTGCCACGACGGCATGGAAAGCGACGAATACGACGCCTTCGACCCCACCTACCTGCTGGCCCGCGACAACGCGGGCGGCGTGGCCGGATGCATCCGGTTGCTGCCGACCACGGGACCGAACATGCTGCGCGACACCTTCCCGCAGCTTCTCGGCGGGCACGATGCCCCCAACAGCCCGGACATCTGGGAAAGCTCGCGGTTCGCCCTGGACGTCAACCACGGCAACGACGGGCGCGCCATCACACGGGCCACGTCGGAACTGTTCGCCGGAATGATCGAATTCGGGTTGGCCATGGGCCTCAGCGCCATCGTCACGGTCACCGACGTGCGGGTGGAGCGCATTCTCAAGCGGTCCGGCTGGCCGCTGGAACGGATTGGCGAACCGTTGGCCGTTGGCAACACCACCGCCATCGCGGGTTACCTGCCTACGAATTGGGAGTCGCTTGGCCAGGTGCGGCGCAAGGGTGATCTGGCGGGCCCGGTGCTGTGGCAGCCGTTCGTCCCCGAAATGCCGGCGGCGGCGTGATCCGTTCCGCCCCCGCTTCCGCCCACCCTTGGCGGAAGCGGCTGGCGGAGGGTGGGGTCAGTCCTTTCGCGGCTGACGCCCCTTGAAAACCTTTTCGTTTTCATACACGTGCCACGCCGTGAAAGCCAAAAACGCGATGGCGGCGATGGGGTGCGCGGGGGCCATGGGGCGCAGGATTTTGAACCCCGTCAAGACCAGCGTCGCCAGGGAGGCGGTCATGCCGATTTTGGACAGCTCCCGGCCTTTGCGGGCTTTGGGCTTGGGCGTGACGCGCGGAACCGGATGATGATGGGGTTTGCGCGCCGAAGTTCGCGCCCCCGCGCCCGCCCGCTGTTTGTGCGAAAGCCGAGGGTTGGCCGGATCCTCCCCATTCGGATCGGACAAGGGGAGTTGGTCGAGCGTGCCGTGCATGGGTCGATTCTCGTCATCTATAGTGATAATGATTATTATTATCTATTACAGGCGAGCCAGCGAGGTCAACCCACAATATTCGACCTCGCTCTCCTCCCAGCTTGCCGACATCCTTCAGGGGCGCTATATGTCCCAAAAGAAACACCTCGCCGGTATAGCTCAGTTGGTAGAGCACCTGATTTGTAATCAGGGGGTCCCGGGTTCAAGTCCTGGTGCCGGCACCAGTTTTTTCAAGGCCCTGGCGGTTATGCGCCGGGGCCTTGATTCCTTTGAGGGGGGCGTCATTGGGGCGGCGGCTGGGTATGTGGCACGGCCCCGATTGGACGCATGTTTGTCCGCGTCCCCGCGGGGCGTCACGGCCCGTGCAAAGCGCCGCACCGTCTTGATTGCAAAGAAAAAGGGGGCGGGTGCCATTGACACCCGCCCCAAGATGGGCCCCCTCTAAACGGGGCCCTCCCCCGAAACTGCTTAACCAATGTCAACACTATAGCCAATTTAAAAGTCGCGGCCAAGTGCCTTTGATAAAACCATATATAATTTTCCGGTATCCGATGACAGGAAGGTGTTTTCCAGCACGCCGTCGTGGTCGCGCTCGCGCGCCTTGTCCAGCATCGCGCCGAATTCGGACATGTAACGCCCGGCGTAATCGCGGAATTCCCCGTCTCCCTGATAGACGGACTTGATGGCCGAGAGCGTGTTCTTTTCCTTGAAGCCCAGCATCTTGCGCACGAAGATGCCCTTCTCGCCCTTGTTGTAGCGCCGCCAGTCGTCCTCGGTGATCGTCACCTCGACGATGCGCGCCAGGTCGACGGCGAGCGATTGCAGCTTTTCGCTGATGAACGACGCCCGACGCATGAAGTCCTCCACATGCGCGCGGTCCAACGTGCTGTCCAGCGCGCCGTTGAGCTTTTCGGCCTGGTGGATCGCCCCCCACAGGTCGCGGGTGTTCTGTTCGATGCGGCCCGACACCCCGTCCAGCTGGTGGGCCACGTGTTCCGACGTGCGGGTCAGTTCGCGCACGCGGTCGCGCAACGTGTCGTCCCACGCCACGATGTGCCCCATGGCCTTTTCCGTGGCGCCGGCGACGTTCTTGCTTTGGCGGTCAAGGGCCTCTCCCAGCATGTTGGCGCCCTGTTCGGCGCGGTTGTACATGCGGGTGAGCTCGGACAGGCGCAAACGGGCGTGTTCGTTGGCCTGATCCAGGTATTCCCCGGCCTTTTCGATTTCCTGGACCGCGCCGTGAGTCTGGCGCTGCACCTCGCCGACGTAGGACGAGATGCGGCCCAGACTGCCGTCGGTCAGGCGCGTGATGTCGTCGCTCTGGCGTCCCATGACCTCCGTCACGCGGCTCAGCTTCTTGAGCGCCTCGTCGGACACGGAAATGACCTCGCGGCTTTGGTGGCGCAGCGCGTCCACCACCCCGCCGACGCGGGACGACGCCTGGGTGGACGCCGACCCCAGATCGCCCAATTGGCGGCGCAGGCCGTCGGTGGCGGCGCCCAGCTTGTGCACGCTGTCTTCCGACATCTGGGTCATGTCGTCGGCCATGCGGCGGAATTCATTGGTCAGTTGCTGGACCTCGCCTGCGGCGCGCTCGGACGCGCTGCCGAGATCCGCGGTCTGATGGTGGAAGGCGTTGGTGACGAGGTCGATGAGCTTCGTCGCCTTGTCCACGGCCAAGTGGACGCCGTGCGCTTCTGCATTGAGGCGCTGCCCGACCTCGCCAAGCTTGCCGGTGGCCGCATCGGACGCCGCCATCAGGTGCGTGGCCTGGTTGTGCATGTCTTCGGCGAAGTTGCGGATGTGGTCGGTGGCCAGGGTCTGCACGCGGGACATATCCTCGGTGCGCTTGGCCAGGATCTGGCCGGCTTCCTCCAACCGGTGTCCGGCGCGTTCCAGGGCCTGGTCGAGATTGTGGGTATGCCGGCTGAACCCGCCGGTGATGCCTTCCATGCGTTCGCCCGCCGCCTGGGTGGTGCGCACGGCTTCCTCGGCGCGTTCCATCAGGGTGCGGTTGAGGCCGTCCAGTTCGCGGCCCACGTGTTCGACGCGGCGCGACACCGTGTGTTGGCTGGTTTCCAGCGCGGCGGAAATTTCCCGCACGCGCTCCACCGCCGAGTCGGCCAGGGTGTGCAGGCTGAGCGCCGATTCCTTGAGCTTTTCATTGGTGTTCAACAAACGGTCCGTGGCGCGGGTGCCCAGATCGTCCAGTTCGCGCGCGTGCGCCTTGATGGTTTCGCCCATGACGTCGATGCGCTCGGCGGCCTGCTTGGACGAATCCGTGAGTCCGGCGGTCTGGCGGTGCAGCGCGTCCGATACCAGGGAAATCAGGCGCGCCGCGCGGTCCGCGGCCGACCCCACTTCGCGCGAACGCTCCAACAGGGCCGAAGTGGCGGTGTCCACGTCGGACACCGCGTTGGCGGTCACGCGGGACATGTTTTCCGCATGGCCGGACAGGATGCGGCTGACGTTGTCCAATCGCTCGGATGCGTCGTCGGAACTGTCCAACAGCACCCCCAGGCCCTGCCGCACGGTTTCGCTCAGGTTGCGCAGCCGGCCTTCGGCGCGCTCCGACGTGTCTTCCAGCATGTCCGTGCGGTTGAGCAGGTCTTCGGACGCGGAAGCCACCAGCTTGCCGGTGCGCGCGGCGACCACGACCATGTTCTCGGTGTTGTGTTGCAGGGTTTGCGCGGCCTCGCGCAGGCGCTCGTTGGCGCGTTCGGATACGCCATCCAGCATGCGTCCCTGCCCCTGAACCCGGTCGCCCAGGTCGCTGATGGAGCCGACGGCCTTGTCCGCGATGTCCTTGAAGTCGAGCAAATGGACCCGAAAGGCTTCGGACAAGCGCCCGGTGCGTTCCGTGGTCTTGTTGACGTCCTCCATGCCTTCCTTCAGGGAACGGATCGCAAAGGCGATGGAGCTGGCGCTCGTCTGGGCGCTGTTGGTCAGGCGCACAGCGCCGTCTTCCATGATGGACGTGGCTTCGCTCAGCGCCGTCTTCGCCTGCTGCGACGCGCCGTCCACGGCGCTGCCGCCCGCGCGCAGGCTTTCCGCCACGGCATTGAGCTTTTCCACGCTGCCGTCCGCCGTGGCGTAGAGGACCTGGGCCTGGGCGCGCAATTCCTCCGCAATGGCGCGCACGCGCTGTTCGGCGTTGCTTCCCGCCCCCGCCAAATCCTCCGTGCGCGCGGCCAGGGCCAGGCCGACGGCCTCCACCTGATTGAGCGCGCGGGCCGAGATGTTGGCGAGTTCCAGGGATGTCTTGCGCAACAGTTCGCGCACCTTGGCGGATTGGCCGGCGGCGCTGTCCGCGCCGGTGGCCAGGTTTTCGGCCTCGATGTGGAACGCTTCGCCGGCGGCCTTCATGCGCACCGCGACCAGGTTCGACGCCGTTTCCAACTCGTGGGCGCGGTCGGCCATGTCGTCGCCCATCTTCTTGAGGCGCACGCTGACGGTGTCGGCGGTGTCGTTGAGCATCGAGGTCTGTCGCTCCAGCCGGCGCTCGACCTCCTGGGCCTGAAGCACGGCGTGTTGCGCGGCTTTTTCCAGATCGTCCTGCTGGCGGCGCAAAGACGCGCCGATGCGGTCGGTCTGCGCCTCCAGGCGCACCCCGCGCGCGCCCATCTCCGCGCCGGCCTCGGCCAGCAGGTCCGCGCCCGTCTCCATATGGGACAATGCGCGCTCGGACGCCGCGTTGATCGCCCCGATGCGCGCGGACAGCAACTCGCCGGCCTGTTCGGCGCGCTTGGCGGCTTCGACGGTCGACTGGGTCATGTCCTGGGTCCGGACGGCGAACTGTTCCGCGACGTCCTTGGCATGGCGCGACCCCGTATCGGCGGCGTCGCTCAATTCCCGGATGCGCTGATCCAATACTTCCACGAGGTCGCCGGCGCGGGCGTTGGCGCGTTCCGTGGCCGTGGCGATGTCATGTCCGCGCCGGTGCAAAAGATCGCCGGCGTCGCGCGCGCGGCCCTCGGCCTTTTCCGACACGGCGCGCAAATTCTCGGTCTGACGGGCCAGGGCCTCGGACACGGCGCGGGCGCGCAGGTCCGCGTCCTCCGACACGCGCGCCAATTCCAAGGCCCGTTCGCGCACCTGGTCGTGCACGGCTTCGGCCCGCTGGAACGCCTCGTCGCTGGCGCGGGTGAGTTCGGCGGACTGTCGGCGCAGGCTGTCGGTGATGGCCTTGACCCGGCTTTCGGCACGATCGCTGGGATAGGTGAGCTGACGGATCTGCCAGCGCAGGTGTTCGGTCTCGAAGGCGAGCGTGCGGCCGCGCTCGAACAGCGCCACCACCAGCCACAGCAACGCCAGCGGCGTAAACACGCCCGCCGCCAAACCGCCGATTTCGTGGGGCAGCAATTCAAACAGGACGTCCCAGCCCACCTGGGAGTTGATGTAGTCGGCGGCGACGCTCAGCCACGCGGCGCTGGCGAAAAAACCGAACACGCTGGCCATGCGGTAGCGCAGATAGAAAGGTTGGCGCCATTCGTCGAATTCGCGCGGCGCGTCTTGATCCGCGCCGGCGGGGGCTTCGGACGCACCAGCGTCCGCCAAGGTTTCGAGAACGCCTTGCTTCCCGTCCAAGCGGCTTTGCTTTTGCGTGTCGTTGGCCATGCCTGGCGATTCCCCCGCGCGTGCGTGTTCGTCGCGGAGATTCTACACCCTCGATTCGCACACAGCAAACAAAAACAACGCACTACACGGAGTGTCGAACGGGGTGCTTTCACGAAAAGGACTAACCGTTCACCTGCGGCCTAATCGGAGTCCGCCGAGAGCGCCAGCTCGATGCGCTCCTTGAAGCGTTCGACGCTGAACGGTTTGGACAAAAACGCCGTCACGCCATGCTCCTTGGCGGCGATGATGACGTCGGTATCGCTTTCCGCCGTCACCAAGATGAACGGCACGTTGTAGTGACGCTTGTCCTGGCGAACCCGGTCGGCGAATTCGAGGCCGGACATCTTCGGCATCTTCATGTCGCTGATGATCAGCTTGAAGGGGGCTTCGGCGGTTTCCATCTTGTGGCACGCCTCTTCGCCGTCGCCAGCCCGGGTGATGCCCGTCACGCCGATCTTTTCCAGAAGCTTTTGCAGCAATTGGAAATGCGCGGGATGGTCTTCGACCACCAAGACGTTGCTCAATTTCATATTTTCCATCCCTGCGCGGCCAGGGCAAGCCCCCTGCACGGTCCGATCCGTGGCCGCATATTATCTTGCACGCACGGGGGCTGAAAGTGAAAACCGACAATGCGTTCCCTTCCCAGCCGCGATCCACGGCCATGTGCGGACGTTTCCAACCCAAGATCCCCGTCAACACCCTGAACCCTGCCGTTCGATCGGGTCCGTGGCCTGCTTGCCGGAAAACGTCGACGCATTTCCGGCTCCGCCGTGAGGTATAATGAACACCGAATCGATTCCAGGGGGGAATCCACAGGGGAGTTTTTCCATGACCGCATTTCGCATATCCGCACTTTCCGCCGCCGCGCTGGCCTTGGGCATGGCCGCCGCCGACGCCGCGCCGAACGGCTACTCGCCTTATTACGCCCCCTATGCCGGCACGCCGTTCAACGCGCCGCCGCAATCCCGAACGTCTCGGCCGCCAGCACCGGCCCAGGCCGCGCCCGTGCAACACGCCTCGCCGTCCCAGTTGATCACCAACCAGGTGACGGGGCTGCGCAACTACGTCGCCAAGAACGAAGGCCGCATCGACCCGGCCAAGGCCCTGGCGTTCATCGAAGGACAAATCGCCAAGGACATCGATTTCCCGACCATGACCCGCATGGCCCTGGGGCGCGCCGGGCAATCCCTGAACGATCAACAGCGCGCGGCGGCAGAAAAGGAATTGCGCGGCAACTTCGCCGGCAAACTGGTCGACGTGTTGGGCGACATCCAATCCACCCGCATTCAGGTGGGAGACACGCAAAACGGCAACCGCCAGGACGAGGCCGTGGTGCCGGTCCGCGTCGATCGCTGGAACCGCCAACCGCTGGACCTGGTGTTCTACTTCCGCTCGTCTCGCGACGGATGGAAAATGTACGACGCCGAAGCCAACGGCCAAAGCGCCGTGCTGTTCTATCGTGGCTATTTCATGCGACAGATGCGGGGCGGATAAGCCTTGCGGCGCCTCTTGCGTAAAAAAAAGCCTGGCCCCGCGCCAGGCTTTTTTCATTTTATATCAGATAATTAGAATCCCAAGCAAAAAAATTGCGACTCGTTTGCATTTTCTTGTTGCGATCCATTCGCATAGATGGTAATAATCATTCTCATCACGCGGGGATATCGACACTGTCCCTCAAGTTGTTAAGAAAAGGATGAGACCGATGTTTCGCAACTCCATTGACCAAGCCAGCCGGAACGACCGCATGCGCAAGGCTCAATTCGTCCTGTCTCAGGGGCGCGGCGAGGAAGGCGTGCGGTTTTGGAAGAAATCCAACAAGATTGGTTGGCTGACGTACCTTCTGTGCATCGGCAGCATCGTCAGCGGATCCTTGGTCGCGACGCTCTTCATGCATCCCCTGCTCGGCATCGCGCCGTTGGCGATTTGGTCCGCGTATCTGATGCGCAAGACCGGCCAGCGTCCCGAAGGCTTCTCCATCCCCCCTCAGCAAAGGATGATGTCGGCCTGATCCTTTTCACCAACGCCACGCCGGACGAACAGCCCCCCAGCTCATCGAACGGCGTGGTTTCGAAGCGCCCCGCATCTGCAACTCTGCCCAACCGGATGCGGGGCCGCTTCGAACCAAGACCCTCAACTCTGTAAACACGCAACCTCTCGTCCCGGGACCTCCGTCCCGGGATTTTTTTGCGGGCGAATGTCGAAATCAGTGGCTGAACAACACCGGGATGCCGGCTTCGTCCATCAGCACGGACGTCACGCCGCCCAACACGGTCTGCATCAGACGCGGGTGGGAGTATGCTCCGCACACCAACATGTCGGCCATGACGCGGCGGCTTTCGCCCAGCAGCGCATAACCCGCCCCCTCTTCCTCGGGCGGAAAGCAATGGGTATGGGGCGTCACCCCCCACCATCCGAGATAGGCTGCAAGTTCATCGGCCGGGGTTGGGTTGCTGCGCTCGGATTCGCAGGTGAGCACATGCACCTCGGCGGCCCGCAGGATCAGGGGCATGGCGCCACGCACCGCGCGGGCGGACTGGGCCGTGCCGTTCCAGGCGATCGCGATGGACCGGCCGATCTCATGGACCTCGGGTTCGATCGGCAGGGCCAGCACCGGTCGGCCGCTGTCGAACAGGGCCGCGTGAAGGGTGAGGCCGCGCATCGGCGACGACCCTTCGCCAGGCCGGGCCGTGACGATCAAATCGCTTAGCCGTCCGCGCCAAGCGACCATTTCGTCCTCACGCCCCATGTCCTCGCGCCACGCGACGGTCGCCGCGTCCTCCCCGCCGCCCGGCCCTGCCACTTGGGGGATGGAGCGGGTTTCGGCCCGTTCCGCAAACATCGCGCGAAGCCGGTCGGCCCTGCCGCCCGCCTCGCGGTCGGCGGTGGCGATGATGTCTTCGACCAGATCGCCCGACATCCCTTCGCCGAACAGCGGCATGGCGTCGCGCGGATCGGGACGCACGTGCAACACCTCCAGGTGCGCGTTGAACGCGCACGCCAGATTCAGAGCGGTATCCAGAATGGCTTGATTGTCGCTCGCCCCGTCCAGCGGGGCCAGAATGGATCGGATGGACACAGCCGCTTCCTCCTTGCCTTGACCTCTCCCGGGGCCTTGCGGCCACCCATCACTCATGATGGACCCGATGGGGACAAAGATAAAGAGCGGACGCTGTGCTTCTCAGGGCAATCGGGTGAACCCGATCGCCCCGCGGCGCTTTTCCTAGAACGGAATCTCGTCGTCCAGGTCCGAGCCCGGCGCGGACCCGCCGCCACCAAAGCCGCCGCCGGAACCACCGCCGGAACCGCCGAAGTCGCCGCCCGACGGGCCGCCGTCGTAGCCGCCGCCATGGCCGCCACCGCCGGATCCCCCGCCCTCGCGGCCGTCCAGCATGGTCATGGCGCAGTTAAAGCCCTGCAACACGATTTCCGTGGTGTAGCGGTCCTGTCCGTCCTGCCCCTGCCACTTGCGGGTTTGCAGTTGGCCTTCGAGATAAACCTTGGCGCCCTTGCGCAGGTACTGCTCGGCGATGTTCGCGAGGCCTTCGTTGAAGATCACGACACGGTGCCATTCGGTCCGCTCGCGCCGTTCGCCGGTGCCCCGGTCCTTCCAGGAGTCGGACGTCGCGATCGACATGTTGACGATCTTCTTGTTGTCCTGGGTGTAACGCACTTCCGGGTCGCGGCCGAGGTTGCCGACCAGAATCACCTTGTTCACACTGCCTGCCATGGTTCCCCCGCTTGAGAATCTTGATTGCGTCGGGACTTTACACGCAAAGCGCGCCCAGCGGCGAGTCCTTTATCCCCGTCAATCCTCGCAGTCGTCCGGAAAAATAATCTTGGCTTGGGATTTCCGGCGATCCGCCTTGGTGTAGGGATCGGGGCTTGTCCGCCGGTCGGGTCCGAAATAATCACCCGTGTCGATGAACTGGCGTTGGGCGTTCAGCACCGCCTGCATGCGGTTCAAAAGCGACTGGGGCGAGACGGGCTTGCCGAGAAAGCCGTTGACCCCGGCGTCCCGTGCCCGGTTGCGCAGGCTTTCCTCGGTATAGCCCGTGACCATGATGATGGGCACGAACCGGTTGGCGCAGTTCAGTCCGCGAATTTGGCGCACGCATTCGACGCCGTCCATGCCCTGCATTTTCCAGTCCACGATCACCAGATCGACCGATTGTTCACCGAGAATTTCGACACCCTCGATGCCGTCGTGGGCCTCGATCAGGCGCGTAAAGCCGAGCGCTTGCAAGATCGATCGCAGCAACGTCAGGAAATGGACGTTGTCTTCAACGATCATGATCTTCAGGTTTGCGGCGTCAAAGCTGCTCACGACCCGATCCCACCTATCCCCCTCGGCGCATGCGCGATTAGTCTATTTTGATGAGAGGGTATCGGCTTATCCCCACGTCACACAATGAAAAAAATGGCCGGACCCTAAAAAGTCACACCAGCCCCAGGTCATCCAGTTCGCGCGCCAGCTCCGGTGGCATGTCGTCGTCCACCCTATCGCCATCACCGAAATCGGGCGGGGCTTTCGCCGGTTCCAGATAGCGCCAGCCCTGAAAGGCGCGATGCCCCGTCACCCGGGTGCGGATCAAGTGCGGATCGACGACGATCAGGCACCGTTCCACCCCCTCTTCATCCCGATAGGTTTCCAGGGCCACGATGCGGTTGCGCGCGCGCACCGCGCCCCGGATCACCCAGTAGATGGAGCCGCCGTCCAGAACCTGGCTTTTGCGCCGCGGCATATAGCGGGTGTAATGGCGCGGATACGGCGCCTGACCTTGGGCGCGGGCTTCCTCCATCCGGGCGTTCTGAAGGGCGGCCAATGCCTCGACGTCGTCGATGCCCGCCGCCAGCTTGATGAGATGCACCGTCACGAATCAATCCTGGTGAATCAGGTCGGGGTCCTGATGTCGGCGTTCGCCACCGTCGAAGCGGCTGTCTTCGTGACGACGCCTGTCGGGACCGAAGAATTGATCCGACCGCACGAACGGGCGAGGATGCTTGACCACCGAGCGCAGGCGCAGGTCGAGCAACTTGGCGGACAAGGGCTTGGCCAGATATTCGTTCACCCCCGCGTCGCGCGCGGTGACGATTTCCTCCAGGGACGCATGGGCGGACATCATCACCACCGGCAGGTAGGGGCTGATACCGGGCAGGCCCTTGCGGATTCTGCGCGTCAGCTCGATCGCCCCCACGGGGGCCATGGCCGCGTCCGCCACGACCACGTCGAACGACTGTTCGGACAAGGCCGTCAGGGCCTCGTCGCCGTTGCGCACTTCCTGCACATGCCCCACGCCGATGCCGCGCAAAAGGATGTCGCGCAAAATTTCGCGAAGCTGAAGGTTCGGCTCCGCCAGCAGCACCGTCACGCGGGAATAGAAGGTGTCGGGTTGATAGCCGGACATCACCAGGGAACCTCCGCGCCACGGTAATCGAAAAAGCCGCCGCTTTGCCGAAGCCCGGCGTCGGCGATCACCCGGCGCATGCCCGTCACGCTTTCCGGCGGGTCGATCAACCCGTGGGGGCCGCCCATGTCGGTGCGCACCCAGCCCGGATGCAGCGCCAGCACCACGATTCCCCGGCTCGCCACGTCGATGGAGAGGCTCTTCATCACCGCGTTCAACGCCGCCTTCGAGGACCGATAGATGTAGCTTCCGCCCGATCCGTTGTCCGCCATCGATCCCATCTTCGAGGTCAGCACCGCGATGCGCTTGCCTTGCCCGGCGGAAACGTGCGGCAGGAAAGCCTGCGCCAGACGCATCTGCGCGATGGTGTTGGTGTGCAGCACGCGCGCCCAGGCGTGATAGTCCACGTCGTCCAGCGCACATCCCTTGGGCCCGTAAACGCCGGCGTTGCCGATCAACAGGTCAATGGGCGTGTCCGCCAAGTCGGCGGCCAGACGGTCGATGGCGGAAAAATCGTCAATGTCCAGGGCGTGAACCTCGACCCCGCCGAGACCACGCAGTTCTGCCGCGCCGTCCGGATCGCGGCAGGTGGCGACGCCCCGCCAACCTTCGCCCGCGTACTGGCGCGCGAATTCCAGGCCAAGCCCCCTGTTCGCGCCGGTGATCAAGACCGTCGGCATCGCGTCCCTCCCTTCTTCACATCAGCAGCCAGCCGCCCAACCCCAGAAACACCAGGAACCCCACCACGTCGGTGACGGTGGTGAGAAACACGCTGGACGACACCGCCGGATCGACGCCGGCGCGTTCCAACGCGATGGGAATGGTGGCACCGGCCAAACCGGCGACGATCAAATTGGCGATCATCGCCAAGCCAATGACCACGCCCAGCAACGGCGAGGAGAACCACAGCCACGCGACGACGCCCATGACGACCGCAAACACCACGCCGTTGATGCCGCCCACCAGAAGTTCCTTCCAAATTTGGCGCATCGCGTTGTTGGCGGTCAGTTCCTTGGTCGCCAGGGCGCGCACGGCGACGGTCAACGTCTGGGTTCCGGCGTTGCCGCCCATGCTGGCGACGATGGGCATCAGAACCGCCAGGGCCACCACCTGTTCGATCTCGCCCTGGAACATGCCGATCACCAACGACGCCAGAATGGCGGTCAACAGGTTCAGGAACAGCCAGGAAAAGCGGGACTTGGTGGTGTCCAGGGTGGCGGAATAGAGGTCGTCCTCCTTGACGCCGCCCAGGCGCAGGATGTCGTCTTCCGCCTCTTCGTCGATGACGTCGACGACGTCGTCGATGGTGATCACGCCCACCAGCCGGCCGTCGTCGCGCACCACCGGCGCGGACACCAAGTCGCGCTGACGGAACAGAAACGCCACGTCCTCCTGGTCCATGCTGGCGGGAATGAGCTTCATCCGCTCGTGCATGATGTCCCGCACGGGCGTGGGGCGCTTGTGGCGCAACAGGACGCTCAACGCAATGGTGCCCACCGGAACGTGACGCGGATCGACCACGATGATGTCGTAAAACGCGTCCGGCAGCGACCATTCGTCCTGCTCCGCGATATCGCGCATAAAGTCGATGGTTTCGCCGACGGACCAGAACTGCGGCACGGTCATCACGTCGCGCTGCATCATGCGGCCGGCGGAATATTCCGGATACGCCAGGCCTTCTTCGATCAGCGCGCGGTCGGCGGCCGGAATGGCATCCAGGACTTGGCGCTGGTCGTGATCGTCCAATTCCTCGACGATGCCGATGGCGTCGTCGGTTTCCAGTTCGGCGATGACCTCGGCAACCGCGTCAAGCCCGACGATCTCGACAACCTCTTCGCGGACCGTGACGTCCAGTTCGGTGAAGAAGTCGGGATCCAGGATATCGCTGGCGGTTTCCAGCAGCTCGCGGCGCTGTTCGGTGCTGAGACGTTCGACGAGGTCGGCCGCGTCGGCGAAGTGCAGCGGGGCCACTAACTGGCGGACTTCCTGATCCCGCCCGCTTTCCAGGGCGTCGATAATGGCTTCGACCTCGCCCGCGCCCAGGTGGAAATGGGTTTCGCGGGCGTCGTTGTCGGACGGATCGCCGGGTTCGACCGGCGTTTCGCTTCCGTGGTTCGTCAGTTCCGGTTCAGCCATGGCGAACCACCCCCAGGATCAACGCATCGGTTTACGAATCAGGCGATATTTCAGGCTAAATGGCCCGATCAAGCGGGCCCATGGACAAATTAGCCAATTCGCCCGACATCCGCAACCGGGTCTCCCCAGACATTTTTTTCAGGCCAAGCCTTGAAACCGCCCATTACCCAACCAAAATACTAGGTTAAGAAGTCACGGCGCAGGAGCCCTTCGCCGAAATCCAGGGGCACCAAGAAGACGAAAGGCATATGAAGGCACATGGCATAGCAAGCCCTTTCCTCTCCCAAGAAACCCCCGCCAATCCCCTCCTGGCGGGGGTTTCGCCGTTCTGGAGAACGCGAAAAACCCCACCCGGCGGTCCGGATGGGGTTCTCGATGGTGCGGTCGAGAAGACTCGAACTTCCACGGCCTTTCGGCCACAGCGACCTC
>JADGBG010000076.1:0-5344 GCA_015231605.1 Alphaproteobacteria bacterium
AAATTCCAAAAAGCTTTGGGTTTGAACCTATGGCTCTCCATTCTTGGCGCTGCATCCTCACCACTATTTGCACTTCTCTACAGGGTGGGATGGCTGAGGGGCACCTCCAAAAATTTCCCCCAGCCAGTGCGAACCGGATATCTCATCTGATGGTGTCAAAATTCGTAGTGGCGTCTATTCCGACCGCCATCCTTGACGCATTCGTTATGACGATTTGATTGAAAACATCCCACCCCGCCCCGGCGGGGTTTTTCGTGAGCGGCCTTTGGGGCCGCTTTTTTTATGCCAGGAAAGGAAAAGGTATCATGGCTTTGAGTGCTATCGCGCTGTGTTCACGCGCGCTTTTGAAAACGGGCTGCCGCACCATCACCTCGTTCGACGAGGGCACGGCGGAAGCCGAGGTCACGGGCAATCTCTACGCCCCCGTGCGCGACGCAATGTTGTCGTCGCATCCGTGGTCGTTCGCCACCGCCCAGGTGACGCTTCCCCGGCTGGAGGCCCAGCCGGTGGCGGATTACGACTTCGCCTACCAACTGCCCGCAGACTTCCTGCGCGCGCTGTCGGCGGGCGAGGGGCGGGGACGGGGACTGGATTACCGCATCCACGAACGGCGTCTGCACACCAACGCCACCGAGGTGGTGCTGACCTACATCTTCCGGCCGCTGGAAAGCGAGTTCCCGCCGTTCTTCGACCAAGCGCTGATCGCGCGGCTGTCGGCCGAATTCTGCATTCCGCTGACCGACAGCACGTCGCGTTCGGCGCAGTTGTTGAAGGAGGCCGAGGACGAATTCCGCCGCGCCAAGAGCATTGACGCGCAGCAGGACTCGCCGCGCGGAATCGAAGACTTCACCTTGATCGGAGTGCGCAGCTGATGGCCCATATTCGCACCTACAAAACCAGCTTCACCGCCGGCGAGATTTCGTCGGAACTGTACGGGCGCGGGGATCTGAGCGCGTACGAAAACGGCGCGGCCAAGCTGGAAAACGTGTTCATCCTGCCGACCGGCGGGGTGTACCGCCGCCCGGGCCTGCGCCATGTCGATACGGTTCCGGGGGCGGGCCGTCTGGTCCCGTTCGAATTCAACACCGAACAGGTCTATCTGCTGCTGTTTCGCGACGGCGCGGTCGATGTATTCGAGGGCGGGGCCAAACTCACCACCATCGCCGACACGCCCTGGACGCTGGCGCAGACCCGCAATTTGTCCTGGGTGCAAAGCGCGGACACGCTGTTGGTGACGCATCCGGACGTGCCGCCCAAGAACCTGACTCGCGACAAGACCAACACCTGGTCGGTCACAAATTGGGAATTCTATAAGTTCGAAGAAAACGGCGAAGAAGCCATCCGTCAGCCCTATCACAAGTTCGCCAAGGACGACGTTACGGTTCAGCCCAGCGCCACCAGCGGCACGATCACCGTGACCGCGTCCGCGGCCGCGTTCGAGGAAGGACATGTCGGCGCCCGCATGCGCATCGACCAGAAGGAAGTGGAGATCACGGCCTTCACCGACGCCACGCACGTGACGGCGGTCACCAAACAGAACCTGACCGGAACCGCCGCCACCAAGGATTGGGAGGAACAAGCGTTTTCCGCCGTTCGTGGCTGGCCTATGACCGCATGCTTTCATCAGGACCGGATGGTCATCGGCGGCGCGCGCGATTTGCCCAACCGGTTGTGGATGTCGAAGTCGTCGGACCTGATGAACTTCGACCTTGGTGAAGGCCTGGATGACGAGGGCATCGAATTCGCCATTCTGTCGGATCAGGTCAACGCCATCCGCGCGGTCTTCTCCGGCCGCCACCTGCAGGTCTTCACCTCGGGCGCGGAATGGATGGTATCTGGCGAACCGCTGACGCCGGGATCGATCCAATTGAACCGGCAAACGCGCATCGGCTCCCCCATGGACCGCACGGTTCCCCCTGCCGATGTGGACGGGGCCACCCTGTTCGTGTCCAAGGCGGGGGACGAGCTTCGTGAATTCCTGTTTGCCGATGTCGAGCAGGCCTATCAGGCCGGCGACCTCGCCACCTTGGCGCGGCACATCATCAAGGCGCCGATCGATCTGGCCTTCGACCAAAGCCGCCGGCAACTTCATCTGGTGATGAACAACGGCGAGATCGGTTCGCTGACCATGTACCGGCGGGAAAAGGTGACCGCGTGGTCGCGCCAGACCACCGACGGAACGATCCTATCGGTGGCCATGGTGGGGGCCGACGCCTACGTGCTGACCAGACGCGGCGACGACCATTTCATCGAGGTGTTCGATGACGACTATCACGTCGACGCCGGTCTCAAGGGATCTTCGGAAACCGCCAAGACCACATGGAGCGGCCTGGATCATTTGGAGGGCAAGACCGTCACCGTCGTTGCGGACGGCGCGCCGGTGGACACTCTGGTCGTCGTGGACGGCGAGGTGACGCTGAGCGAACCGGCCCAGTCGGTGGAAATCGGACTGGCGTTCGTGCATGTCATCGAACCCTTGCCCCCGGTCGGCGCCCAGGGCGGCAGCCAGAACCAGGGCATCTACTTCCGCCCGATCGAGTTCACCTTCCGGCTGCGCGATACGGCGGTGTTGCGCCTCGACGTCGGCAACGGGCTTCAGGATGTCCCGTTCAAGCGTTTCGGATCGGCCGCCTTCGACCAGCCCTTGCAGCCGTTCACCGGCGACAAGACGGTGCGCGCTTTCGGCTGGCGGCAAAGCGGCGTCGAGCCGTTGTGGCGCATCGAACAATCCACGCCGCTGAAATTCATGCTGCTCGCCGTCAGCAGCGAGATCAGCGTGAACACGTAAAGCTTGAGAAGATAAGGAGACTGACAATGCCACTTGAACTAGGGTTGTTACTGCTTGGAGGCGCCAGCATGCTGATGGGCAATGCGCAAGCCGAAGCCCAGGCGAAATATCAGCAGCGCCAGATGGAACTGCAAAAGCTGATCGAACAGCGCAAGCGCGATCAGGAAGAGCGCAAGATGCGCGACCTGTTGAAAAAGGAACAAGCTTCCGCCCGCGCCCGCTTCGGCGCGATGGGGATGAACTCCGGCGGCGGTTCGGCGCGCGCGGTCCTGGACGGCATGCAGAAAAAGTTCAGCCGCGACTTGGCGGAAATGAACGAGATGTATGATCTTCAGGACTACGCCGAACAAAGTCAGGCCGCCTTCCAGAGCGAAATCGATTTGTTGGGTGAGCAGCAGAACAATTTCGGCAAACTGATGAGCTACGCCTCGAGCGTGGCGGGCGGCCTGCAAGGGACCAAACCGGCCTATCCGGATTTCATCGGGCCGTAATCGAAACCATCCCGGGGCTTCGGCTCCGTTTTCATTTCAGACAGTCAGGAGAAGACCATGACCCATATTCAAATCGGGGCCGTGTCCCCGCGCGTGCAGTACACCGCGAACGGTTCCCAAACCCAGTTCACCTATCCGTTTCCCATCTTCAAATCCGCGGACCTGGAAGTTCACCTGGACGCGGCCAAGCCGTCTTCGGGCTATTCCGTTTCCGGGGCGGGGGAGAGCGCGGGCGGCAGCGTGATCTTCGCCGCCGCGCCCGCTTCCGGCGTGGTCGTGACGCTGTCGCGCCGCCTGGCGATCCAGCGCACCACGGACTTTCAGGAGTCGGGTGAATTCCGATCCAAGGTTCTGAACGATGAGCTGGACTACCTCGCCGCCGCGTTGCAGCAGGTGAGCGACGACCAGTCCCGCGCCGCGCAGATGGCGATTACCGAACCGGCCAGCGTGAACATGCACCTGCCCACGCCCGAAGCCGACACGGTGCTGGCGTGGAACGCGGCCGGAGACGGCTTCGCCAACGGTCCCGCCATCACGGACGTCGCCAACGCCCAGGCCAATGCCGTCAGCGCCGGCGCTTCCGCCACGGCGGCGGCTGGCTCGGCGATCAGCGCGGCGACCAGCGCCACGGCGGCGGCCAACTCCGCCCAGGCGGCGGCCACGGCGGCGGCGTCGAACATGTACGCGTCCAACGCCAGCAAGTCGTCCGACTTCACGATTGACCCCACGGACGACGGCAAGCAGTTTCTGGTCGACACGTCGCAGGGCGCCGTGACCGTCACCCTGCCCGAGGGCGCGACCGCCACGGACGGTTTCCGCATCGCACTCGCCAAGACCAGCGCCGACAACAACGCCATCGTCGTGACGCGCAGTGGCACGGACACCATCAACGGCTCGACCGCGTGGCAGTTTTCCATCCCCCACGGCCAGGCGGTGGTGAGTCTCGACACCACGCCCAGCCCCGACGTGTGGTTCGCCGCCGGCGTCGGCGTGCCGAGCCCGGTGGGCGTCGGCGACCTGCACGAAAACGCGCGGCCTTACGACATCGCCTTCGCCGCCGGATACGACGCCGGCATGCAGGCCGACGACATCACCCTGCAAACGTACGGCGAACTGGTGATGACACGAAGCGGGTCTTTCATCGGCGAGGCTGGGTACATTGACACCCCCGCCACCGGCGCATCGGCCATAGTCGACGTCGAAAAGAACGGCGTATCCGTTTACAGCACCAAGCCGCAGTTCGCCACGTCGGCGCATGCGTTGACGGCGGGCGTTTTGAAGTCCGACGGGACCGAGGATTTCGTATCTGGTGATCGCGTCACGTTCAAAGTTACACAGACCGGCGCGACGGTGAAGGGCGCGGGTCTGCGGTTCACGATCAAGGGAGTAATCAGCTGATGAGCATGATCCTTGCGCCTACTCTGATCAATGCCATGAAGACATATGGCATCAAGTACGCCGCGCTGTTTTCCGGAACGGCGAACTGGCTCAACAATACCTTCGGTGCCCCGACCGATCAAAGGATCGCGACGTTTTCGTTTTGGACGCAACGCCATGCCATCGACGGCACATATCAAACAATATTCGTGGATGATGCGAATGGCCCCGCTTTGCGGTACGAAAATTCCGAACGGTTCAGCGTCAATGTCAACGAGGGGGCAACGAACAAACTCAACATCACGAATGCCTATTGTCGTGATGCGTCTGGTTTCATGCATGTTTGCATCGCAATAGACACGACGGCTGCATCTGGCTCACGTTTGAAGATTTACTTCAACGGGGTCCAGCAAACCCTATCCGCAACCGACGAGAATACGCAGGACTATCCCCTGAGGCTTCTCCAGGCAGGAGCCAAGAAGATCGGCCTGTATGCGTCCGGTGTCCAGGTCTTCAACGGCGCGCTCGCCGAGTTCTATTTCATTGATGGTCAAGCGCTCGGCCCGTCCGATTTTGCGAAAATGGACTTCAAGACAGGGAACTGGATCGCAAAGAAATACACCGGAACCTACGGGGCGAACGGGTTTTATCTGGACTTCTCCAACAGCGGTGCGATCGGAACCGACGC